>JANSWP010000048.1 GCA_024743405.1 Bacteroidota bacterium | reverse complement strand
TTTCCGCTTTCCATCTCTTCCAACTTTAAATTTGGATAATCTTGGAATAATTGCTCATTGAAAGCAAACATCTTTTTCAAAGCCTGAGTATATGCCTGAACAGTATCCAACTTTTCCCTTTCGACATAATCAATAGTTTCACCCAAGTATTTTCGAATTACTACTGCATACCCATACCCTGAACTGACCACATGTGTCAAAATAGTTTGGATAGATACGTAATCGAGGTCTTTGGTCTCTTTATCAACTATAGATGTTAATTCATCATTCGAGATATCACTAATCACTTTTATTAACTCCAAAATAGCTCTTTCATATTCATCTAATAACGCTCCAATTGCACTATTATCCCTATATTCTTTCATGACATTTCCTTCAAATTTTAGAAAAAAAATATCGGATACTGGTTAAAGGTATCCGATATTTATTGCCGACTGCTAACTTTAAATTGCCGTCAGAATTAAGGCTTTGCTTGCTTCCCTATCGAAAGCATATTCGTTAATAGCCGAAACGCTCCAGGCACACCTGCTGGCAATTCTCTAAACCAAGAATAACCAGAATAAATGTAATAACCCTTTCCATACTTAGCGACCAGAAGTCCTCCATCCTTAGGCGTCTCACCTGGATCATTGGCAGAAAGAATCGCCTCATATCGTTCATCCCATTCATTGGGAAAGTACAATCCTCGCTCCTGAACCCAGTTTTCAAAATCCTTTTGAGTGATTTTATTTGGAAAATTTAGTACTTCATGATCTGGCTTCAAAAATCGAACTTCAGCCTCTTCAACAGCAACTCGATCACGTGAAAGTTTAAATGGATAAGGTCCAATTTTATCACTTCCAAAAGGCAATCCACCGGTGGTGTTATATTGAACGATCATTGTACCACCATTCTCAACATACTTCAATAATTTTTCCTGATAAAATTTAATCCGGTCAACTGTATTGTAGGCTCGGATACCAATCATAACAGCATCATACTTCTTCAAATTATCAACTGAAATATCTCGATCTTCTAAAAGATCAACTTGATAACCGATTTGCTCTAAATTTTCAGGAATTTTATCGCCCGCCCCCATTAAATAACCAATTCGTTCACCTTCTTTTTTCAAATCAATTTTTACCACTTTCACACTTGCATCGAGTGTCAACGTTTGAGGCGGTATATGATCATATTCGATTGAAATAAGTTTGTTGGTGTATGATTTTTCGCCAATTCGAACCAAAGGCACAATGAAATTTTCGTCCTGGTTTTCAGGCGGATATAATTTGAACGGAACGATCTTTTCCTCTCCTTTTAATTTTATTGTAAAATCTACTTTCGCAGGCTCCACTTTCCACCCATTAGGATGACACAATTCTACCGTTCCCGAAACATTTCCTTCACCAGATTTCAAAACGACATTTACTGTTTGACTTGCATTATCTGCATAAATAAACACGTCTTGTTCAATATTAGCATAAATCGGTGGGGTAATTTCAAATGGTCTATAAACCTCGCCTTTCACACGGTCACGACGCTTGTAGACTACATCTTTTGTGATTTTCATTAACTCCCCTTCTATCTCAATATTAAATTCTACCTTCAAAACACGTGGAGTCTCTGGTAAACCACGCATTAATTGTTTGTCTACATTATACATCCCTAATGTACCTTTTTCATTCAACCAATAAGCATTTGTAACCGGCGCATCTGTAGGAATAGTAAGTTTTTTATATAATTTATTTACCTGATTATTCTCTAAAGTCAAATTCAATGACGTATCAATTCCATTAGGTAAATATTTAATACGCTTCAAAGTCGCATTTACTGCTGAACGATTAATAACTTCTGTTGTCAATTCAATCTCTTGTCCAGGTGTAGCTGAAAAATCATCGGCTACTACCTCCAAATACATGGCCATACAAGCTTCAATAACTATCTTAATTTCAGCTTGTTTCACACGTTTCCAATATCCATCAGGCAATGCTTTAATCATTTTTAATGCCTTAATCAACTCGGAAACACTTTCCGAAGGGTTCGCATGATTGAAACGATCATCTACTGATCGCAACAATTTCCCAATTGGTTCACCTCCTTCTACTCGATTCCAAGTTATATCAATCCCATCAAAAAGATTAGTTCGATCATTAGGCAAATCTCCTTTCACCAATTCCATATATTCCTGTTGAGAACCCCTCGTTGTCAATGAACCAAAACCTTGGCATTTATGCATACTTCGACTCTCTGCAGCAATTTCGTTATTCGATTTTCCTAAAATAGGATAATAAACCCCCACATCAACACTTACCATAGATGATTTATCAACCTTTGCAAATGCATCTCGTCCACCATAACGCCACCAAGAAGTATTGTAAAGCAATCGTTTAGGCTGCCATGTATCCACATACTGTAATTGGTCAGGATATACATTCTTATCACCTACCATTTCAAATGCCTCCAAAGAAAGCAAAGCTGAAGAAGTATGGTGTCCATGCGTTCTACCTGCTCGGCGGTGGTCAAAACGATTGATAATCACATCGGGTTGCCACTTTCGAATTGCCCAAACTACGTCAGACAAAACCTCTTCCTTATTCCAAGTTTTCAAAGTCTCATCAGGATGTTTTGAATAACCAAAATCATTTGCCCTAGAAAACATTTGATTACCCCCATCCGTACGACGTGCCGCCAATAATTCTTGGGTTCGCAGAACACCTAACAATTCTTTGATCTCCGTGCCGATCAAATTCTGTCCTCCATCACCACGTGTCAAGGATAGATAAGCCACGTTAATTTTCTGCTCATTAGCCAGATAAGAAATCAAGCGGGTATTTTCATCATCAGGATGAGCAGCAACATAAAGTGCCGACCCTAAAACATTCAACTTTTTTATGGAAGAGTGAATATCTGAGGAAGTCCATCTTTTAGGTTTTTGAGCAAAAACCGTTTGAAAGATAGAAAGCGATATTATTAACACTAAAGTGTATCTAAAATAACGAACCATGAGATTGATTTTTTCTAAAAAGATACCTTTCCAAACTTTCATTAATTTTTGGTAAAATATCATTTAGAAACGTATAAAGAATAACTAAAAACATTAGGCGGATTCTTTTGATTTTATTTTTCGTTAAAAATACTCGCCCTAGCGATGCTATGCCTGCGTTTTTTGCCTCGGCTAAAACCAAAATTATCTCCCCAAACCATTATAACTTATTCTTTACATGTTCCTTAGGAATCCATTTTTAAAGAAAGAGGACAAATGTACAATCTCAATGGTTTTCATAAAGAGCGTTATTTTAAGTTTTTATATATTTTCTTTCAATTGATCATGTTTTCTTTTAAAAATGCCGCAATTTCAGCTAGTTTTTGATTGACACTAAGTATTTGTCCGTCTGGACTGATCAAAAATTTGGAAGGCACTTCCTTAACGCCATATTCACTGGCAATTTTAGAATTGAAAAATCGGAAATTATCATTCAAATCAACCACCTGATATTTCCATGGCAAGCCCCATTTTGGAATAGCTCTTTTCCATCGGTTTTCATCTTTTTCAATTGCCACCCCAACTATCTCAAAACCTTCCGCATCTTTAAATTTCTTGCCATTAAATTCATTATGCAAATCAATAATGGCAGGACTTTCGGCTTTACACGGAAAACACCAGCTTCCCCAAAAATCTATTAAAACATATTTACCTTTTAAGTCTGATAATTGAAACTCTTGACCATTTGGTAGTTTTCCAGAAAAATTTGGCGCCATTTCTCCATCAGAATAACTGGGAGTCATATAAATTTTCTTTCCTACCATAAACCCAACAAGTAAAACGAGTACAATAATAAATGATCGAGAAAAGATCTTTTTCATATTAAAATTAGGTGATTAATAGACTTCATTCCAAAACATTTTTAGCAAGAGTAGCGGAAAAAGCCCATTTAGCTACTCACAAATATACTCTGAAATAAAAGTTAATAATTGTGTTTGGAGATCGCACCTTCGAGAAACATCAATATCACAAGCAAGTTCAAAGTTAGAAAATCCACCTTTAACAAACGTCTGCACTAAAACCTTTTTCAATTTTCAATATTTTTTGAAAAAATTGAATCCTTTTAAAAACCTATATTTATTACCTTTGTTTTCTACTAATAATTAACCCGATAAAAACCTCCAATTACCATTTACAAACCATTGTTCTAATGAATATAAATGACTTACTCCATCGAGCATTAAACTTTGAATTTCTTTCGGCTGAAGAAGGCGTTTTTTTGTTTGAAAATGCAACAACGACAGAGTTGATGTATGTTGGCGATAAAATGCGTCAACATCATGTGCCAGGCAAGGTCGCAACATGGATCATTGACAGGAATTCGAATACGACAAATGTGTGTATTGCCAATTGCAAATTTTGTAATTTCTTCCGTCGCCCAGGACATGAGGAGTCCTATGTCACGTCCATTGAAGAATATAAGATCAAAATAGAAGAAACATTCAAATATGGTGGCGAACAGCTGCTATTGCAAGGAGGTCATCATCCTGATTTAGGATTAGATTATTATGTAAATCTTTTTAGTGAATTAAAATCTATATATCCTAATTTAAAATTGCACGCTTTAGGGCCACCCGAAATAGCACATATTACCAAATTAGAAAAATCTACCCATACAGAAGTTCTTTCCGCTTTGAAAAACGCTGGTCTAGATTCTCTTCCTGGAGCTGGAGCGGAAATTTTAAGTGACCGAGTTCGAAGGTTGATTTCTAAAGGCAAATGTGGTGGTCAGGAATGGTTGGACGTAATGCACGCTGCCCATAATGTTGGATTGACGACCTCAGCGACCATGATGTTCGGACATATAGAAACTAATCTTGAACGTATGGATCATTTTGTTCGCTTACGAGAAGTACAAGCTAAAAAGCCAAAAGATGCAAAAGGATTCTTGGCCTTTATTCCATGGCCTTTTCAAGATGAAGACACGATATTAAAACGCATTAAAAGAGCACGAAATACTTGTACCAGTGATGAGTATGTACGCATGATAGCAATGAGCCGGATCATGTTACCTAATGTTGTGAATATTCAAGCTTCTTGGTTAACAGTCGGAAAAGCGGTTGCACAAGTATGCCTTCATGCCGGCGCAAATGACTTTGGAAGTATTATGATTGAAGAAAATGTAGTTTCGGCAGCTGGTGCTCGTTTTAGATTTACAGCA
Source organism: Bacteroidota bacterium (assembly GCA_024743405.1). Classification (GTDB taxonomy): domain Bacteria; phylum Bacteroidota; class Bacteroidia; order Chitinophagales; family Saprospiraceae; genus JANSWP01. The sequence continues at coordinate 50,031 of JANSWP010000048.1, read as the reverse complement.
GATGGTATCCAAGAAGCAATTCGCGAGGCTGGCTTCACCCCAAAATTGAGAAATCAACAATACGAATTTAGGGATTTACCAGATGGGATGAAACAGCAAGAACTTGATACGGCCACAATGATTGTTGATTGATCTTATGTCAATGAAAAGATTTTCCGAATATCAATATTGGGAAAATTTCACTTTCTAAGGGAGGAGGAGATAAATAACCTTCCCAAATTTTAGGAAGTTAATTTTTCTTTAGACGAGGCAAAAAACACAGACATACCTAAAGGTATGGCGAGTATTTTTAACGAAATATGGTAAAAAAATAGTCCGTCATAATATGTTTGAGTTATTTCTGTCAAAGCACTTACTTAAAATTATTTCTTTTTGAGAAACAGAAAAATAAGTAGCCCCATTCCAAACATAATCGCCATATCCGCCACATTAAAAATACCTGTTCTAAAGTCTCCTATTCCCATATTCATAAAATCAACCACTTTCCCATAAGCGATTCTGTCAAAGATATTACTAATTCCGCCTCCTAAAACAAAGCTAAAAGCTATGGCTTCTGACCATCCCGTTTTAAAGGAATAAACCAATAAAAAGCCTAAAGCAACAACTGGTAAAACAATAAGTATCAATGACTTGACGGGTTCCTTTAGGTTTGCACCATTTCCATAAAAAGCACCCGGATTTTCAGCATAAGTAAGGATGAATGTATTTTCACAATAGCTTACCTGGGGTTCGTTTTTCAAATTATCGATAGCCATTTGTTTAGTAGCTTGATCACAGCCAATATTTCCAATAATAAGAACTATAATAAAGATGTACTTCGTAAAATGATTTTTCATAAAAATTGTTTGAGCAGCGTTAGGGAAGAATAGATAATCTTTTCTTTGGATGCAGTTTTGAGGCAATTTGGTGTTTTCTTCTCAAAAATTGATGAATTCATTCATTTTATCTCTTTCCAATTTTGTTTAGAAATGACATTTTTCGAAAAAAAAACATTTCTAGCTTCCTGATCTACAACTCTACAAACTAATAAATGTTTGTTCTCGTTAGTTTTAGAGGAATCCTCTATTTTTTAGTCTAGAAAAACCATAACTCCAAAATTCTCCAACGATTCCATTATTTATTTATTATTTTGTAATTCTAATTGGGATTTATCTAAACTACTCAAATTGAAGCTATGATTCGGATTATACGTTTTCTCCCTATACTTTTTATTCTAACCTTAATTCAAAATACTGCTTTTGCTACACATAATCGTGCGGGCGAAATTATCGTTCGACAGGTTGGAGAACCTTGTGGATTGACCATAGAAGCAACTATTATTACCTATACAAAAGCAAGTAGTGTGGCTGCTGACCGTGACACACTAACTATTTGTTGGGGAGATGGACAATGCGAAGAAGTTGCCCGAAGTAATGGACCTCAACCGGATCCTTCCAAAGCAAGTAAAGGAGAAATTCGACCGAATGACATTAAATATAATTTATATATAGCAACTCATACCTATCCTGGGCGCGCCCGTTATAAAATCTCCATGACAGACCCTAACCGAAATGGCGGTATTTTAAACGTAAACCCTCCTGGTTCAGAAAACGTACAATTTCACCTTCAAACCATTTATTCTTTTTTAAACCCTCAGTTTCAAGGTTGTAATGACACACCTATTCTACTACAACCTCCAATTGATATAGCCTGTCAAGGGCAACCATTTATTCATAATCCGAATGCTTTTGACCCTGACAAAGACAGTCTTTCTTATCAATTAGTCACGCCACTCCAAGATGTAGATACCCCTGTTCCAAATTACTCATTTCCCACGCAGGTTCAAGGGAACTCACCTTGCTGTTTGACTTTAAATGAACGAACTGGAGAGTTAATCTGGGATAACCCACAAAAACTTGGTGAGTATAATATTGCCATGATTATTATTTCGTGGCGAAATGGAGTTGCCATAGATACAGTACTGAGGGATATGCAAATTTTTGTAGAAGACTGTAAAGAAAATCAACCTCCAGTCATTGAAACCATAGATGAATTATGCGTGGTCGCAGGAGAAGATATCGAGTTTATCGTAAGAGCAACTGACCCAGACGCTGGCGACAAAATAAAATTATCAGCTCTAGGAGGTCCATTTGAAGTAAGCCCTAGCCCTGCCGAGGACAAAGATGGTTGGGATCCATTTAAAGTCTCATTTCAAAATCAACCCAATCAAAAATCTTTCCGTTGGCAGACCACTTGCGAACACATCTCGAATCAATATTATCAAATCGTTTTTAAAGCAGTAGATAATTATTTTGATACCACTGGTCTGGCTGATTTGAAAACTGTTCGTATAAAAGTCGTCGGGCCACCCCCCGAAAATGTGCAAGCGGATCCGAGTTCTCAATTTATCGAAGTCACTTGGGATCAACCTTATGTTTGTGAAGAAACAGTGAATGACTATTTCTTTGGCTTCTCTGTTTGGCGACGAGAAGGTTCAAAAACATTTAATATAGATAACTGTGAACCTGGACTCGCAGGAAAAGGATACACACGAATTAAAACCAATACAACAGACATTGTGGATGGCAGGTATTATTTTAAAGATGAAGATGTAGAACGCGGTCGCACCTACTGCTATCGAATTCTGGCACGTTTTGCGAGCCGAACCTCTAGTGGTCAGGCTTATAATGTAGTAGAAAGTTTATCTTCCAATGAAGTTTGTGTCCAATTAAGTCGCGACGTTCCTTTAATAACTAATGTGAGTGTTTTAGAAACAGATCCTAATATCGGTCAAATGCGCATTCGTTGGGTCAAACCACTAGCTGAAGACTTGGATACACTAACCAATAAAGGACCTTATACTTATGAAGTTTGGCGAGCGGATGGAATAACCAATGATTTAGCCCAATTTAGTCGAATTCCTGGCGCAGTCTTTACTAGCCAAAATTATTGGGAATTAAATCAAACGACTTATGAAGATCAAAATCTGAACACACAAGATTCACCATACTCCTATACAATCGCCTTCTATGTGAATGGAGAGACAGAACCATTGGGCTATGCGCCCGCCGCCTCTTCGGTATGGATGAAAATTGCCTCTACCGATGAAACTAATAATATCTCTTGGGACTATTTAACTCCATGGGAGAATCAAAAATTCACCATTTATCGGCAACGGCAAAACTCTACCGTTTTTGACTCAATCGGTCAAACGAATGGCGAAATATACTCTGATCAAGGTCTAGTAAATGGTCGTGAATACTGCTATTTTGTTGAGACTTCTGGTTCTTATGGTGTTGATGGATTACCTAATCCATTGTTAAATCTCTCACAAGAAGCCTGTGGAATTCCATTGGATACGATTCCTCCATGCCCTCCAAGACTGACGGTTGAAGATATTTGCTCTAAAGGAGTCGATTGTGCAGATATCACTAATTTTGAAAATGACCTTCATTGGACTAATCCAATGTTACTCTGTGAAGAAACAGATGACGTTGTTTCTTATAATGTTTATTATGCGCCACGGGATGGAGCTGATTTTGAATTAATCGCCTCTTTAGATAATGCAGTTGATACACTTTATTTTCATGAACCCGAAAATGGCATCATTGGTTGCTATGCGGTGACTGCTTTAGATACTTTCTTCAATGAAAGTGCATTCAGCAATATTGAGTGTGTTTCAAGTTGTCCAATTTATGATTTGGCAAATACTTTTACACCAAATGAAGATGGGTTCAATGATCTTTATACTCCTCGCCGAATTTGTTTTGTCGAAAAAGTTGAAATGCAAGTTTTCAATCGGTGGGGACAACTGGTCTTTGAGACAGAGGATCCAAGCCTAAATTGGGACGGCACTAACCTAAGAGGTGATGATTTACCCGATGCCACCTATTATTATGTCTGCAATGTTTTTGAGCAAAGCTTAACAGGTATTTCACTTTATGAAACCAAAAAGGGATTTATAGATATCATTAACAGTTCTAAGTAGTATTTTTCCTCAGAAAAGAAGCATTCGGAAAAGAGCAAAGAAGGTTTAATTTTACAACCGCTTTGCTCTTTTTTTGTTGGTATTAGGAATGGAAGAACAATAAACTAAATCAAAAACCATGTTTACAGGCATCATAGAATCTTTAGGAAAAGTAAAAAAATTGGATAAAGAAGGCACGAATGTACATTTGACTATAGAATCATCGATTTCAAATGAACTGAAAATTGACCAAAGTTTGGCACATAATGGTGTTTGTTTGACAGTGGTCGAATTGAGTGAAAATACGCATGTTGTCACAGCTATTGAAGAAACGATGAATCGTAGTAATTTGGGTGATATAGAAGTTGGAACTGAATTGAACTTGGAAAGAGCCATGATTACAAATGCCCGATTAGATGGACATATGATACAAGGGCATGTTGATAAAACTGGAACATGTGTCGAAATAAAAACTTTGGATGGTAGTTGGGAATTTACTTTTCAATATGAACTATCTCCCGAACATTTATTGGTGGATAAAGGCTCTATTTGTGTTAATGGAGTGAGCCTAACAGTAGTTAATCCTACCTCACCGGACGAAAAAAATCAAGTCCAATTTTCTGTAGCTATCATTCCTTATACTTTTGAACATACTAATTTCAAAAATCTAAAAATTGGAGATAACGTTAATCTAGAATTTGACATCATTGGTAAGTATATATCAAAATACCTTTCCATTTACACGAAATGAAAAGGTATTTTAAGTTGTCAGTTTTAGTCAAAAATCCTTGACTACTCAGGTTCGAAACCTAGAATAATACTGAATTTAGTAAGGTCTGAGAAGTTATTATTTCCGACATTTTTGTCGAATCCAATTCCATAATCAAATCCAAGTAAACCAAACATAGGTAGGAAAACCCTCAAACCAACTCCCGCAGAACGTTTTATATCAAAGGGGTTGAAATCACTTGCTTTTTTCCAAGCATTTCCGCCCTCGGCAAAAGCCAAAACATAAATAGTTGAACTTGGGTTTAGGGATACTGGATAACGCAACTCGAGTGAAAATTTATCATAAATCGGTGTAGGTGCAATATCATTTGCATTAAATTCATTCACACGATTATTAACTAAATCTTCTGGCTCGTATCCTCTCAATCGAATAATATCCGTCCCTGTATAGAAATTCAATTGCGAATTATTCAAACCATCACCACCTAACTGGAATCTTTCAAACGGAGAAATACCTATTGCATCATTATATGCACCCATCATCCCAATTTTAATATTCGCACGGAACACTAGCTTACCAACAATTGTTGTATACCAATCAGCTTGGAATCTCCATTTATGATATTCTAGCCATTTAAATTTCTCTTCAACTGCTAAATCACCATAATTCTTGTCACTAAATAAAGAATAAGGAGGTGTTAATTGAACAGATAGAGAGAAAGAAGAACCTTCTTGAGGAAATAATGGATTATTCACGGTACTTCTAGCAATAGTTTGATTGATACTGAAATTTCTATAAGATCCTTCATTAACCAAATCGCCATCATCTGTTAAGAAAATAACTCGTTGCCAATTATCAAGAGAAATATTTTGAATATTAATCGCTGTACTTACAATAAAGTTATCATCTGGCCATTTCAACCGGGTTCCTAAACTTACAGTAACTCCTGCATTAATAAAACGACCATATAAGTCACTACTTTTATCAAACCCATTTGTAAGAATAGAAGTAAACCCAGCTACCGTAAAAGAATTTGGTTTTTTACCACCCAACCAAGGCTCTGTAAAAGAAATATTATAGGATTGGAAAAACCGACCATTGGTTTGTGCACGCAAAGAAAGCCTTTGCCCGTCTCCTTGCGGTAATGGACTCCAAGTCTCTTTTTTGAAAATATTCCTCATTGAGAAATTATTAAAAGAAACCCCAAGTGTTCCAATAACTCCACGACCTCGACCACCCCACCCGGCAGATAATTCCAACTGATCGGAAGGTCTTTCTTCTACTGTATATTCAATATCGACTGTTCCTCTTTGAGGGTTTACAGGTGTATTTATACCTAAGGACTCAGGGTTAAAATACCCCAAATTGATAATTTCTCTTTGAGAACGAATAATGTCAGAACGGCTAAATTTTTCACCTGGAATGGTTCTTAATTCTCGACGAATCACATGTTCGTGCGTTCGATCATTTCCAGCTATTGTTACTTTATCAATAGTAGCTTGAGGCCCTTCAAATATCCGAATTTCAATATCAATTGAGTCTTCCATAATCGCAACCTCAATTGGATCAACCGTAAAAAACAAATAGCCGTTGTCCATATATAAGGTACTCACATCCCGTCCTTCCTCGCTAAAACTCAATCTAGTATTTAATAATTCTTGATTATAAATATCTCCTTTTTTTATTCCCAACACATTTTCTAACGTTGGTACATCATAAATCGAATTTCCTTTCCAAGAGATATTTCTGAAGTGATATTGAACGCCTTCGTACATATTTAAATTGACTAACAATTCACCTTCATCATTACGCCAAATACTATCATTTAAAATACGTGCATCACGGAAACCCAATTTATTATAATAAGCAATAATCATGTTCTTATCTTCTTCATAATCAACCTTAATCAATTTTGAGGAAGCAAGCAAACGCTTTTTACGGCGCGTATTTTTCATTAAATTTCGCAACTTAGAATCTTTCACTTGGGTATTACCAGAAAAGGTTAAATCCGCGATTTTTACTTTTTTCTTTTTATTCACATCAAAGACCAATCGAACGGCATTAATTCTTGACGAATCAGCTATTTCATCCACATTAACTTCTACATCAAAGTATCCTTTTTCGATATAAAAGTCCTTAATCCCTTTAGCCGCATTTACCTTAATATTGTCAGTTACAATTCCTCCTTTCAAAAGGTGTTTATTGACTTCTTCATTCAAATCATCATGATCTGTTTTCTTGGCATTTCTATAAGAATGACGCGTCAACCGAGGCCGTTCTTGAACATGAATTTCCAAAAAGACAACTTCTCCAATTGTCTTTTCTTTATAAATCTGAACATCTGTAAAAAGTCTTAATTTCCAAAGGGCCTTTATTGCCCGAGGAATATCTCCTCCAGGCACCCTAATTTTATCTCCGACTTTAAAACCCGCAATGGAAGTAATTGCATTTTCATCGCTGTATTGAGCACCAATAACTTTTACACCACCGATTTCAAAATCACGAGGTTCGCCATAATTCAAAACGGGAATACTATCAGAAACTGACTGAGCTAAGGTATTGTCTGAGAGAAAAAATAAACCTGCTAGAAGAAGTGAGAAGTATAATTTATAGTTCATATTGTATGTTGTATCCTTTTTTAACGCTCCAAAACGGATATCGGTGAAACGCCTCAAAATTTAACTTTCAAAATTGTTTTATTGATATTCATAAAGGTGTGAACCTCGTTTAAAGTGGTTGTATTTCATGGAGTCAATTGCTCACTTATTTTTCCAAAACGTCGTTCTCGTTGCTGAAAATCGACAATAGCTTGGTATAAATCTTTTTTCCTGAAATCCGGCCAAAATACCGGTGTGAAATAAAGTTCTGCATAAGCAATTTGCCAAAGCAGAAAATTGCTAATCCTCGTTTCACCACTTGTCCTTATTAAAAGTTCAGGATCAGGCATATCTTTAGTTTCGAGGGCTTGAGCAATTGTATTTTCATCAATATTTTCCGCACTTATTTCCCCCGATTCAACCTGTTTTGCAATCTTTTGAGTTGCATTTACAATTTCCCATTTGGCCGAATAGTTTAGTGCTAAAACTAAAGTCATTCGAGTATTCTCTTTGGTATCATCAATTGCTTTCAAAAGTGCCTTAAGACTTCTAGGTGGCAATTTCGAAATATCACCTATTGCCTGTAGTCGAATGTTGTTTTTATTTAAAGTTTTGACTTCTGATTTGATAGTTTCAACCAATAAGGTCATCAAGGCTGTTACTTCTCCTTTGGGGCGGTTCCAATTTTCAGTTGAAAATGCATATAAAGTTAGATATCCAATACCCAATTCAGTAGCAGCCTCTGTTATTTCTCGAACAGACTTTACTCCACTACGATGCCCAAAAACACGTGGCATTCCATGTTTTTTTGCCCATCGCCCATTGCCATCCATAATCACCGCTATATGTTTTGGCAGTTTATCTAAATTTATTTGTGACTTTAAATCCATTCTAAAGAATTAGGATAATTTTACATTTTGTTATGCAATCAAAAGTTTTGTTGAAACCTTTCGAAAATCACTAAAATGAAAGGCTTTTGAAAAAATCGCACAAAGTTAAGAAAAGAACCGAAAACACCCTTTTTAAAATGGCTTGATGAAAAATTCTGATTTCTATTCGACAATATTAATTTTACAGTTACAGTTACATAATTCTTTTAATCCATGTATGATTACGATGTTATCTTAAGTTTTATCACTGCTTTTACGCTCACGTACTTTGCCATTCCGTCAGTGATTCATATTGCCAAGATCAAAAACCTAACAGATGAGCCTGGGGAAAGGCGCTCTCACACTGAAAGTACTCCTTCTCTAGGCGGGATCGCCATTTTTGCAGGCACTCTATTCGCGATTATGCTTTGGACTCCTTTTGCTACCTATGGAGGTGATTTGCAATATATTCTTTGTTCTTTTATTATAATCTTTCTTATAGGTGCAAAAGATGACATAGATCCGATATCTCCAACTAAAAAATTAGTAGGTGAAATTTTGGCAGCAGCAATCTTAGTATTTAAGTCAGATGTGATTTTGAAAGAAGGTTTAGCTGATATTTTTGGCGTTACTACTGTACCATTATTTGTAAGCGTAGTAGTAACTATTTTTACAATCTTAGTAATTATTAATGCCTTTAATTTAATAGATGGAATCAATGGTCTTTCGGGAAGTATCGCCACACTGATAGCAGGCACGCTCGGTACTTGGTTTTTACTAATTCAGCGTTATGATATGGCGATTGTAGCATTTTCCCTAGCAGGAGCAGTTGTTGCTTTTTTGAAATATAATTATACGCCTGCAAAAATATTTATGGGCGATACAGGTGCTCTGTTGATAGGCTTAGTTTGTTCTATTCTTACGATAAGATTTATTGAGTTAGATTATCAGCTAGAACCAGGACACCCCTTTAAAATCAATGCCGCTCCGGCAGTGGGTATTGGTATCTTAATTTTGCCTTTATTCGATACACTCCGAGTTTTTATTACGAGAATATTAAACGGGAAATCACCTCTATATCCAGACCGAAATCACATACATCATCTATTGATTGACTCGGGATTATCTCATATGCAAGCAACATTTGTTTTGGTTGTCGTTAATTTTATTTTTATAGTGACTGTTTTTTTACTTCAAAAATATACAGATACCCTTCTTTTGATTTTATTAATTACAGGAATAGCCGTTTTAATGATGGGAGGATTCTATGTCTCTGTCGTACGAAGGCGAAAAAAATTAAAAGCGAAGCTTTAGGGAGGAGGAAAAATATAACCTACCCATTTTACTTTTTATTTTTCCTTTATGCATCGTTAAAAATACTCGCCATACCTTTGGGTATGTCTGTGTTTTTTGCCTCGTCTAAAGAAAAATTAACTTCCTAAAATTTGGGTAGCTTATTTATTTCCTCCTCCCTTAGGAAATAAAAGATGACCAAATGACAAGTTATTTTCTAGTCTTTATAGGTGGTGGGTTAGGAAGTCTATGCCGTTTCAGCATTGCAAAAATCTTGGTCTCTTATGAATCAGTATTCCCTTTGGCTACTTTTTTAGCCAATGTTTTGAGCTGCATTATTTTAGGTATTTTAGTGGGAATCAATCTAAAAGGAGGTTTAAATAATACGTATAAGTTAATGCTGATGACTGGTTTTTGTGGAGGTTTTAGTACTTTCTCTACCTTTACGAATGAGACTTTCAACCTTTTTCAATCAGGTCAAATATTTTATGGAATGGCTAATATTCTTGGTAGCCTAATAGTCTGCCTTATTTGTATATATTTGGGTATTAAAATTGTTTCCTGACCAAATTTTCAAACCAAATCCTTCATGCAACTAACTCATGAAATACTAGAAAAATTAGACCAGTTAGAGAAGAAATATGCTGTCATGGGACAGGATATGCTATCGTATATCGAAGGTCTCCTTTATGCTGAATTCCTTACTTATTGGGATTATATTCATTTGGATACTTTGCTCAGTCTTCAAAATCCAAAAACACCACTTCCTGACGAGCAAATTTTCATTATTTATCATCAAATCACAGAGCTGTATTTTAAACTTACATTACAAGCTATACAGCAAATCACAGACAAAGAAAGTCCTGAATTAACCCATTTCAAAAGGCAAATAAAACGCGTCAATAGTTATTTCTCCCATCTTATTCATTCTTTTGAAGTCATGGTGGACGGAATGGATAAAGAGGAATTTTTAAAATTTAGAATGAGTCTTTTGCCTGCAAGTGGATTTCAATCTGCTCAATACCGTGAAATCGAAATTGTCAGCACGGACTTAAAGAATTTGGTTCACGCATCAAAAAGAGATGCTTTTACAGAGGAGACAAGTTTTGAAGAAATGTATTCCAGCCTTTATTGGAAGTCAGGTGCCACAGAGTTGGCGACTGGAAAAAAGACCTTGACACTTCGTCAATTTGAGAAAAAATACGCCAAGAAATTTATAGAGCTTGCAAAAAATATTCAAGATAAAAACCTTTGGCAATGCTTCCTAAAATTACCAAAGGAAGCTCAAGAGGATAAAGAATTAATTGAATTACTGAAAGAACATGACCTTAATGCTAACGTACGTTGGCCATTGATGCATTATAAATCAGCTGTCCGATATTTGGACAGAAAACCAGCCTCTATCGCAGCAACAGGCGGGACAAATTGGCAAAAATACCTACCTCCAAAATTTCAGTTCGTTGTGTTTTATCCAACGCTTTGGTCTCAAGAAGAATTAAAAGAGTGGGGAAAATCAATGAAACTTTGAGGAACTTATTAAACTAAGAAAGCCCAAATTCAGCATGCTGGATTTGGGCTTTCTTATCGTATTTAACTTTCATTAAGCCATCATCCCTCCATCAATTGGCAAACACAATCCAGTCACAAAAGCACTACTTTCTTCGCACAACCACAAAATTGCATTCGTCATATCAGCAGGTTCGCCGTATCGTCTCATTGGAATACCTTGAATTAATTTTTTCTCCATAGCTGGATCAACATCCAAAAGTTGCTCAACCAAAGGTGTCTTAGTAAAAACGGGGCAAACTGCATTTACTCTGATATTAAAACGCGCATATTCAACTGCGGTAGCTTTAGTCAGTCCCACAACCGCATGTTTACTAGCTACATAGGCACATCCATTTCCCATTGCCCTCAATCCAGCTATCGACGAAATATTTACAATAACGCCACTTTTCTGAGCAGCCATTACTTTCAATTCTTCGCGAAGACAATAAAAAACCCCGGTTTGATTAATCGCAATAACTCTATCCCAATCTTCGTCCGTATACATTGTAGTCGGCTTGAAAGGACCACCAATACCTGCATTATTGACAGCAATATCAAGTTTTGAATATTTCTGAATAGTGTTCTTTATTAAATTTTGAACTTCTTCTTTTTTTGAAACATCTGCTTTGACAAAAATAGATTCTCCTCCTAATTTTTTTATTTCTTCAACAACCTCTTCCCCTCCTTTTACATTGACATCAGATACGACAACAGATGCACCTAATTTAGCAAAAGCAATAGCCGCATCTTTACCCAGACCTGAACCTGAACCTGTTATCAAGACTACTTTGTTATCAAAGTTTTTCATGAAGCAAAATAAAATTAACTACAAAATAGAAAAGGGCATGAAAATTTCCATGCCCTTCGCTTTTCGTTTTATTTGAATTACGGCTAAAACAGCCGACTCATTTTTATCCATTCAAAGCAGCCGCACCACCCACGATCTCCAATATCTCATTGGTAATTGCCTCTTGACGTGCCTTGTTATAACTCAATTTCAAATCATTCAATAGTTCATTTGCATTTTCAGATGCTTTATCCATTGCGGTCATTCTCGCTCCATGCTCTGAAGCATGTGTATCTAATAAATACTTCTGAAAGGTTGTCTGCAAAATACTTGGCACCAGATGCTCCAACAACTCACCTTCATTTGGCTCAAAAATATAGTTTGCTGTACCAGTCGAATCTCCATCTGCCTCTATTTTTGGAACAGGTAACCATTGTTCAGACTCAGCGAATTGAGTCGCTGCATTCTTAAACCTTCCATAAGCTGCATCCACCATATCATACTCTCCACTTTCGAAAGCATCCATCAATTTCTGAGAGACTGTTGCCACATTATCAAAACTTAAATCACTAAACAAGTTCACGTACTCCTCAATTCGGTCGATTTCTGGATAATTTTTTCGAAAGAAATCATTTCCTTTTTTTCCAATTGGAAGAATCACCAAATTTCCAGCAGCTTGAACTTCTGAATACTTTTCCTCAATCGTCGCAACTGCAGCCTTAATTACATTGGTATTAAAAGCACCACACAAACCTCTATTCGAAGTCACTATCACCATACATGCTTTCTTAACAGCTCTTTCTTTTCCGAAAGAAGTGTCAGCACTTCCTCCCAATGCAGAAAGAATATTTCGAAGCATTTCATTTTGCTTATTCGCATAAGGGCGCATTTGCACAATTGCTTGTTGCGCTTTACGGAGTTTCGCAGCAGAAACCATTTTCATTGCTTTAGTAATTTGCTGCGTATTTTTAACCGATTTTATACGATCACGAACTTCCTTTAAATTAGCCATCTAGTGATATATAAATAGTGATTGGTGAATAGTGATTAGTTTCCCAAATCACAAATCACCAATCACGAATAACCATTTTATTTTGCTTTGAATTGTACAACCAATTCTTTCGCTAATTTTTCAACTGTTCCAGTTGCTTCTGGAGTTAATTTACCTCCTCTGAATGTATCCAATACCTCTGGGTGCAATTGCTCCAATTTAAGGAAGAAAATCTCCTCAAATTCTTTGACTTTTTCAACAGGAACATCCATCAATAAACCTTTTGTACCAAGGTAAATGATAGCAACTTGTTTTTCAACTGACACTGGCGCATATTGTGGTTGTTTTAAGATTTCCACATTACGCTTACCTTTTTCTAAAACTGCTTGTGTCGTTGCATCCAAGTCAGAACCAAATTTTGCAAAAGCCTCCAACTCACGGTATTGCGCTTGATCCAATTTCAAAGTACCAGATACTTTTTTCATGGATTTAATTTGCGCAGAACCACCCACACGACTTACAGAGATACCTACGTTAATCGCTGGTCGAACGCCCGCGTTAAATAAGTTTGACTCTAAGAAAATCTGACCATCAGTAATAGAAATTACGTTGGTTGGAATATATGCAGAAACGTCACCCGCCTGTGTTTCAATAATTGGTAAAGCAGTCAATGAACCACCACCTTTTACGATACCCGCTTTTTTCAAACTTTCTGGCAAGTCATTCATACTCTGAGCAATATCATCATTACTATTGACTTTCGCCGCACGCTCTAATAAACGCGAGTGTAAGTAGAATACATCACCAGGATATGCCTCACGCCCTGGAGGACGACGTAACAATAATGAAACCTCCCGGTACGCCACTGCTTGCTTAGACAAATCATCATATACAATCAATGCAGGTCTTCCTGTATCTCTAAAATATTCACCAATAGACGCTCCCGCAAATGGTGCGTAGAATACCAATGGTGCCGGATCAGCCGCAGAAGCTGAAACAATTACTGTATAATCCATTGCACCCGCTTCTTCTAATGTTTTTGCAACATTTGCAACAGTAGAAGCTTTTTGCCCTGATGCTACATAAATACAGAATACAGGCTCTCCTTTATCGTAAAATTCTTTTTGGTTGATGATGGTATCAATCGCAATCGCAGTCTTACCTGTTTGACGGTCACCAATAATCAACTCACGTTGACCTCTTCCAATTGGAATCATCGCATCAATTGCTTTGATACCTGTTTGAAGTGGCTCAGCAACAGGTTGACGATAAATCACCCCTGGAGCTTTACGCTCAATTGGCATCTCATAAGTCTTTCCTTCAATAGGGCCTTTTCCATCAATAGGAATTCCTAAAGGATTCACAACACGACCAACCATTCCCTCTCCTACATTAATAGAGGCAATTTTGCCCGTACGTCTTACTGTTGATCCTTCTCGAATACCATCGCCAGCTCCCATCAATACAACCCCAACGTTGTCTTCTTCAAGGTTCAAAACGATTGCCTGAACGCCTGACTCAAACTCAACCAGCTCTCCCGCTTGCGCGCTATTCAGACCATAAACACGAGCGATACCATCCCCTACTTGGAGTACAGTACCTACTTCTTCTAATTCAGTACTTGTACTGAATCCAGATAATTGCTGCTTTAATATTGCAGATATTTCATCAGGTTTTACACCAACCATATCTTAATTATTTATGATTTACGATTAAAAATTGAGATTGCCTAGTCGGCAATAATTTGAGAAATATATAGATTGTCTTTAAAGTTTTTACTCAAAAGATCAAGTTTATGTTTAACACTTGCGTCGTATAGCTTGTCATCATACTCCAACACAAAACCACCAATCAATTCAGGATCAACCTCTGTTTCTATTACCACATTATCATCAGTCGAAACACTCGCTACCAATTCTTTCCGAATTGCTTCCACTGTATCTTTACCTAATTCGGTTGCTGTAATCAATTTCACATTAGAAATGTGTTTGATAATTTTGTATTGAGTCAAAAATTCTTTAGCGATTTCTGGCAATATAGATTCCCGACCTTTTCTCAATAGAATCTCTAAAAAAGCCATGGTCATCTCATCGAATTTACCTTCAAATAATGCTTTGAAAATTTGACCTTTTTTGTCTGATTTAATAATCGGACTTTTTAGCATTAGATAGAAATCACGACTTTCTAGAACACCTTCGAAAGAATTGATATCTTCCAATATGCGCTCTAACTTGCCAGTTTCCTGAGCGAGATCAATCAATGATTTCGCATATCTATTCGCAATTCTTATTGCAGACATCTTATTCAGTTGGCAGTTGACAATTTACAGTTGGCAGTTCGCACAGTTTTAAATTGCGAATTGCTAACTACTAACTGTTAACTAATTAAGCTTAATATCCTTCACCAAAGTATTCACAAATTGCTCCTGAGCGGCATTACCTTGAAGCTCTTTTTTGATTACTTTTTCAGCAATTTCCAAAGCCATAGTTCCGACGGAATTCTTGATTTCAATCATTGCCGCCATCTTCTGGTTTTCGATTTGCTCTTTAGCATCAATAACAATTTTCTTTGCGTCCTCTTTTGCTTTTACTCTCGCTTCTGTAATGATACCTTCCTTGATCTCTTTGGCTTCTTTCAAAATCTTGGTTCTTTCTTCTCTTGCTTGAGCCAATAACTCCTCATTCTCTGCTTTCAAGTTTGCCATTTCTTGACGCGCTTTTTTAGCCTCGTCTAATGCATCTTGAATATCAGACTCCCGCTTTTTCAAAGCATCTTTAATAGGACCAAAAGCAGTTTTGCCAATCAATCCCCAGAAGAGAAGAAAAATAATGGTTGACCAAAGTATAAGACCTAAGTCCGGTTTAATCGGTGAAAAATCTAAAAGAAATAACATTCTATATTGGATTTAATTTTTGTTCGAATTAGACCGAACAGGCAACCAACCGTTGCTGCTCGGTCGTTTCTTTTCGCTATTTTCTTCTTAAACGAAGAAAGCAAGCAAGATAGCAATCAAGGCTGCACCCTCAACAAGTGCTGCCATCAAAATCATATTTGCACGAATGTCACCAACTGCTTCTGGTTGACGTGCAATAGCGTCCATTGCATTTGCACCGATATTACCAATACCGATACCTGCTCCAATTACTGCCAATCCGGCTCCGATAGCTGCTAAACTTCCAGTCATGATTTGGAAAATTTAATTATGTTTAAAAGATGTAAAAGGATATAAATCAATCGTCAAAAATTGACAACTCACTTTCTTACCCTAATACTTATTGATTTCAAATCTTAGTATGCCAAGCTTTTTTGGCACATTCTATAATTAAAAGATAATTATCTACTTATACACAAACTATACACTAAAATTAGTGATCATGCGCTTCCTCTGTCGCTGCACCAATATAACTTGCTGTCAAAATCGTAAATACAAATGCTTGAATGAATGCAACCAATAACTCAATAGCCATCATAAATATGGTCAAAAGAGTTGATCCAATTGTTGTACCCCAAGCTGCCCCAGGATTCGCTCCATTTTGTCCGAAGATAAAAATCAAACCAACGAAAATCACAATTACCATGTGCCCCGCGGTAATGTTTCCAAACAAACGCAACATCAATGTCAAAGGCTTAATGAACATACCCATAATTTCCACAGGTGTCACAATCACTTTTACCCAACCAGGAATACCTGGCATGCTAAAAATGTGTTGCCAGTAATGTCCATTTCCATTAATATTTGTAATTATAAATGCAATGACAGCTATAACTAAAGTAAAAGATAAGTTTCCAGTTACATTTGAACCACCGAAGAAGGGAACTTGTCCGAAAAGATTTAAGGCAAGAATAAAGAAAAATAAAGCCATTAATAAAGGCAAGAACTTCTCCCATTTGTGTCCCAAGAA
Organism: Bacteroidota bacterium; assembly: GCA_024743405.1. Taxonomy (GTDB): domain Bacteria; phylum Bacteroidota; class Bacteroidia; order Chitinophagales; family Saprospiraceae; genus JANSWP01. Next base: position 33,368 of record JANSWP010000048.1, on the reverse strand, counting down.
AGGTTTTGCAACTTCATCTTGAATAAACAAGAAAACAGGCTCAATAAAACCTTGAATCCCTGTTGGTGCTTGTCCTTCTCTTTGTTTATACATTTTGGCAATCTTAGTAAACAACCACGCCAAAAAGATAAAAATAATCAACATCGTCACTACGTTTTTCGTCAATGAAAAATCGGTAAATGAAGTCATTCCTCCTCCAAACAGACCTCCATCTAAAGTACTTTTATTATCACAAGCCCATTCTTTTCCATCATAACAGACAAAAATCTGAAATTTATCTTTAGCGCCTTCTACTTTCACATCTTTTCCATATACTCTATGGTGTCCCAATTCTAATGCACCTTTTGGGAAAGAAGGATCTTGAACTCTTCTCACTGAACCTTCAAACAATACATATTGATTATAAGCGTATTCACCATTTCCATGATAATCCGCATGAAATTTTGAAGAAGAGAACATCTCCAATCCTTTTCCGCCATGACCATATAAAATACATGGAAGGGGAATTTGGAGAGGACCAATACTATAAACGTTTTGATCAGAAATATGGTGGAAGGCTGTTTTTCCAGGATTAAAAACATTTGGATCGTCATGTGGAATATGACACTCACCAATCGTTTCTATATATGCTCCTCCTTCGTGATTTCCATCATTAGAATGGTCATCATGTCCGTCTTGCCCGAAAGCAAAAAAGGAAAAACTAAAAAAGCAAACTAAAATTGAAAAAAATTGACGCATTGGAAATGCAAATTTTATGATAGAGTTATAGCTTTGTCAAAATCGGCGCAAAAGTACTATTTCTCTTTAGATATAAAAAGGAGAATTGGACTTTTTTGTTTTTTCAAAAAAAGAGGGTTCGACGTATTAAAAAACCAGCGTTTATAATGGTTAGAAAAATCAAAGATTGGAGATTTTTCAAACTAAGGAAGTCAGCGAAATTTGTTTCAATTAATGTGGATTTATTGAAATAATAATTTGTTAGGAAGGTAAACACGCAATTATAATAAACTTCAAATTCATTTTATTATTGAAGAAACGTTTCGACTAAGCAACTTTTTCTAAAAAAAAATAACCTTTTTTATTTTGATTTATTTTTTAGAATTTTCCACCTAAATAACTTTTTTCAGAATCCAATCACCTTTCAATTCCATACCAATTATGCTAAATCGAAGACGATTCCTAAAATATTCCTCCCTTTCCAGTTTATCTTTTGCTTTGGGAAATTGCTTTACCAATCAAAAAAACAATCCAAATCTCAATAAAAAAATTGGGGTCGCATTAGTAGGACTAGGCTATTATAGCCGTGATTTACTCGCACCGGCTTTACAATTGACAGAATATTGTCATTTGGCAGGAATTGTGACAGGGAGTCCTGAAAAAATTCCAATTTGGCAAAAAAAATATGGTATAAAAGAAACCAACATCTACAATTATGAAAACATGTACCAGATTGCTGACAATGATGAAATTGATGTGATTTATATCGTTGTTCCGACTGGCTTACATGCTAAATATGCCATCATTGCCGCCAATACAGGCAAACATGTCTGGTGCGAAAAACCAATGGCAATGAATGTTCCCGAATGTCAAAGTATTATTGATGCCTGCGAAAAAAACAAAGTCAAACTTTCGATTGGGTATCGAATGCAACATGAGCCAAATACACAAACGATAATCGAATATGCAAAAACAAAACCTTACGGCAATATTCAAACGGTCGAAGCATTCGCAGGCTATCACGGTGGTGGAGGAAGTGGATGGCGCTTTCAAAAAAACATGGGCGGCGGGGCGTTATATGATATGGGCGTTTATACGATTAATGGTATTAGATATGCAACTGGCGAGATACCGATTTCCGTCAAAAGTGCGCGTCAATATGCCAACCGTCCAGCATTATTTAAAGAGGTCGACGAGACCTCCGAATATGTTTTAGAATTTGAATCAGGGATTATCGCCAAAGGAAAAACAAGTGTTGGCGAAAATTTCAATCATTTAAAAGTTCAATGCGAAAATGGCGATTATGAACTGAGTCCAATGCAAGCGTATGGAGGCGTTCAAGGAAAAACTTCTGATGGCACATTATTGAATAAACCAATCTTCAATCAACAAGCCCGTCAAATGGATAATGATGCTTTAGCAATTTTAAATAATAAGCCTGTTTTAGTACCTGGTATTGAAGGACTAAAAGATATTCGAATTTTGGAGGCAATTAAAGAAGCTGCGACAAAAGGCATTTCTGTTAGAATATAATATACGCTCTTAAAGCTTTATTTTAGATCCTTTAAATTTCTCAAAAACCCGCGTACCCCTCTATCAGTCATACGATTCATCAATCGTCTTGCATCTTCTTTATTATTAAATGTACCAATAACAATCTTATAAACCGTTTTTCCATTTAATTCATTAATATTTACAACGACTGGTTCACCAAACTGGCGCTGCAATTTTTCAGCTTGAATCAACACATTGCCATATTCAGCAAATGCACCAATCTGAACACCCCACCCCTCTGAAGCTTGCCGTTCTACACTAAAACGAAATAATCCTCTACCAGAAGAAATATTTTCTTCTACCTCCACTACAGGTTGACTTCCATCTCTTCTACGAAGCGCTTCAGCAACTGCTCTATCTGCATTCACTCTCCCATATCCATATTTCCTAGAATGTCCTTCACTTGAATATTCAGATGGATCTCCAATTTTATCTGCTGTTTTCCTCAAAATATCTTTAACCTCTTTTGCGGTCAAATCCGGATTTGCAGAAAGCATTAATGCACAAATACCAGCTACCAATGGTGTAGAAGCAGAAGTACCCCCAAAATGTTTGTAATTGTCCCCACGAGATTGTCCATCCGCCCACCAACGCCACTCTCCTTCTCCTCGAATGGTAGTCCCTTCATCCCAATAAGCACGTGCTGCAATTAACGGCCAATCACCATTAGAAGGTGCCACGACATCTAATTCTCTACCAGCATTTGAATATCGGGAATGGCGATCGCGACTATCAGAGGCACCCACTGCAATGACATCAGGGTGAGCCGCATAAAAATTGATATAATCCAACCCTTCATTTCCAGCTGCATAAAGAACAATAGCACCTTTTCCATTTCGTCCCTCTCGAGCTACTTTTGAGATTGCTTCCTCTTTCAAAAGACTTAATGTATATCTTGGATCAGTCGATCCCCAACTACAACTAATTATATCCGCACCATTCTTTATACAATAATCAAACATGTTTTCAGTAGCTCGTAGACCAAAAGAAGTTCCACTAACTGGCATGAATTTCGCATTCGGGGCAACCCCAACGATCCCTCTTCCATTTGCTGAAGCTAGAGCTATACTTGCACAAGGCGTACCATGTGTAAAAAATGGATCACCTTCAGAAACTTTTGATGACCTAGTCCATAAATCCCAAGGTCTGAAAATTTTATCTCTTAAATCTGGATGAGTCAAATCAAAACCATTATCAATAACAGCTATCGTCACCTTTGAAGAGCCTATATTGCCAATTCGATTCCAAGCATCCACAACTTTTGCATCTGCTCCTTTTTTAGTTGGGTAACCTGCATCTTTTATTATTCCATCATTTTTTAAATGCCATTGTTGTTTAATTAACGTATCAGAAGGTAAACTTATATATTCATCAACTAATGTATCTATATCTGGTTCGGCATGTTTGACCAATGATATTTGCTGAAGGTAATTGGCAACTTTTATTGGATTAGGAGAATTTTTCGTCACTTTGGCAATAATTCGGTCATCTCCTCTTCGCTCAACCAACTCCAATGCGTATTCATCCAATACGATTTGTAATTCTTCCTCATCTACTGCCGTTTCAAAAATAATATAGATTTCGCCAGTCGGCAAAAGTGGTTTATTACTTCCTTCTGCATAATAAACATGAGTTCCTAGTTCTATATCGCGTTTCTTACGAACTTGATCTAATTGGTCATCCACATTATTCCCATCGTCCTCCAAAGAAACTACTTGGAATCCTCCCAAATTTTTAAAATGTTCTTTTTCTACGTATTTCGTTTTAGTGAGGTCTTTGGCTTTTTTAGATTTAAGACCAACTAATTTTTTACTCTTGACGAGTTTCAATTCGCCCCTTCCACTTTTAACTGTGAGTTTTCCCATAAATTATAAAATTGAAGTATGTGTATCAAATCCAGTAAAATGTATTATCCTTTATAATAGACTGATTGTCAAAATCGTATAAGCTATTTCACAATTCGTACCGCATTTTAACAATTCGCCCCAAAATAAAAAAAACCGAGCAAAATTGCTCGGTTTTGATTTACGTTTATGCTTTTCTAATCTCGACTTCAGATGTGAAGACAAAAATTGACTTTTTTATTAGGCTCTAATCGCATTAGCAGTTTTATACATTTGCCTCAATTTTCTTCTAGCAAAAAAGATTCGGCTTTTAATCGTACCTAAAGGTGCATCTAATTCCTCCGCAATTTCATCGTATTTATAGCCTTTATAAGCCATCCAAAAAGGACGTTTAAATTCTTCTGGCAATTTGGCAACCATTTTTAAAAGTTCTTTATAAGAAGCATTTGATTCACCATCATTTTGGATAGCCTTTGCACCAGAGTTCAAATAATAGTTATTTGGTGTCTCATCCAAAATAGTCCCTCTACGAACTTTTTTACGATAATTATTAATAAAAATATTTCTCATTATCGTCACTGCCCAAGCCTTAAAATTGGTTCCTGCTCTAAATTTATCAGCGTTCGACATAATTCTGTACGCTGTATCTTGATAAAGATCATGTGCATCAACATCATTCCCGGTCAATTTCAGAGAAAAAGCCCGTAGGGAATTTGTGATATCATTTAATTGACTATTTATTGTCGCGGTCATAACGGGTAATTTATTTTTGGCTTTAATTTTCAGCGGCTTTTAATTGTTTTTTGTAAGCCCGAAATCATCAACCAAAATTTATTAGGGAATACTTGGCAAATTTTGAAAGGAATCAACCTTTTTGGTAATTTTTTTTACAAAACCATGGTAAAAAATCGACCAATGATTGGTATTAACCTTTATAAAAGAACGCTCAAAATCTATATTTCAAGCTATTTTGTAATTATTATTTACAAATTTAAAGTTTAAACACTCTTTTTGCAAATTTCATTTCCTATTTAGACCGATTTTGGACAATTTTATAATTTATTTAACAAAGTAAAATTTCTTTAAACCTTTTGATTGTAAAAAATGTTATCAAATCCGAATTGATTTTATTTAAATTAGCACGACCTTTGTCAAACAAAATAGTCAGTTAGTCTAAAAACAGTTTTCATAAAGCAGGATAAAAATGGATTTTGTAAAAGAAGATTCCAAAATATTTTTGGGTAACAATATTCGCTGTTTGCGAAAAAAGCTAAGGCTTAGTCAAGAGGAATTGGCAGGAAGAATTGGATTGAATCGTGGAAATATCGCTTCTTACGAAAAAGGTACAGCCGAACCTAAGATTTGTAACCTCCTCAAATTGGCAAATTTTTTCAAGGTCTCGCTTTTAGATTTAACAAAAAGAGACATTCAAAACGGAATACCCAATCAACAATTAAATGAAAATCAGGCAGTATTAAATATAGATACGGTTGAAATTCTAGAAAAATATAACAAAAATGCCGAAGAGTTGAAAGAGGTTCTAGGCAGTTTGCACTGCTACCATTGCTATAAAATGAAATCAATCGAAGAGTTACCGAAAGATATGCAAATGATTGTCACAAATTTTGAGAAGCTATATGAAGTGACACAAGTTTTGATGGACTCACACAATGAGTTGATTAATTTTGTAAAATCAAAATGTCCTCATTCTAACCAGGACACCAACGATTAATTTTTTTCGAATTCCAATATATATAATAAGTCTTTTATTCAAATCGGGGATATGGTTAATCCAATCCTCGATTTTTTGAGCCTAAACTGCCACATCATGCTCTCTCAATGCATCATTCAATGAAACTTTCTTATCCGTACTTTCTTTTCGTTTTCCAATAATCAAAGCACAGGCAACCTGATATTCTCCCGCAGGAAATTTTTTAGTGTAGGTACCAGGAATCACCACTGATCTAGCAGGCACGAATCCTCTGTGCGTTATAGGTTCGTCACCCGTCACATCAATAATATGAGTTGATTTTGTAAGCACAACATTAGCTCCCAAAACAGCTTCTTTCTCCACTCGAACGCCTTCTACAACGATACACCTTGAACCAATAAAACAATTGTCTTCTATTATTGTAGGTGCTGCTTGAAGTGGTTCTAAAACACCTCCAATCCCTACTCCACCGCTCAAATGGACATGGCGACCAATTTGAGCACAAGAACCCACCGTTGCCCATGTATCCACCATCGTTCCACCTCCAACCCATGCACCCAGATTTACAAAACTAGGCATCATAATCACCCCTTTTTCCAAAAAAGCGCCATACCGAGCGATTGCATGTGGAACAACTCTAACTCCGAGTTCTGCATAATTTTTCTTTAAAGGAATTTTATCATGAAATTCGAAAGGAGGGACTTCAATCGTTTCCATTTGTTGAAGAGGAAAATACAAAACGACTCCTTTCTTTACCCATTGATTAACCTGCCAAGTTCCATCATCTAGCGGCTCCGCAACGCGAATTTTTCCTTTATCCAACATTTCCATAATGGTCGCCACTGCATCTTTGGTCTTTTGCTCTTTTAAGAGGCTTCTATCTTCCCAAGCCTGTTCAATAGTCTGTTTTAAATCTTGCATAGTCTATTTATTAATTTTAGGTCGCTAAGAAAAAAAATATTCATGGCAATAAAGTAGAATCTTTGCGGAACTACAAATTTCAATCTATTCTTTTTAGTACTTCAATCGTTCTATCAATTTCTTCTTTGGTATTGTAAATTGCCATTCCCATTCGAACTACCCCCCCTGTTTCCAATAAGCCTAGTACTTCTGTAGCTCGAATTGCATAAAAATGTCCGTCCCAAGCGCAGATACCTTCCTCCGCTAAAAACCTACAAACATCAGAGGCACTTTTTCCAGAATAAGTAAAAGCTAAAGTTGGTGCCCTCATCCCTTTAACAGGAGGTCCATATATTTTTATTTTCGGATTTTTCGAAAGGCCTTTATATAATCTTTGTACTAATGCCTTTTCTCTTTTTTGAATAAATGCCATTCCAGAAACCAGTTTTTCTCGATAAGAATCCCCTTTCCCAAAACTGGCAATAAAATCAATTGAAGCAGAAACGCCAGCCAAAGCAGCATGATTTGGCGTACCATTTTCAATAGAGTAAGGCGCGTGTTGGTAGGCCGTTCTCAAATTATCTGTTGGCAATCGCTCTAAAAGCCCCTTCTTACAATATAAAATGCCAATATGGGGTCCATAAAACTTATAAGCAGAACACAATAAAAAATCACATCCAATTTCATTGACATCCAAAGTCAAATGTGGTGCAGCATGAACCGCATCAATCAATAACCAGGCTCCAACTTTATAGGTCATTTTCCTAACCAAATGAACGTCATTCACCGTTCCAAAAATATTGGCAGCATAACCCATAGCTACCAAACGCGTATTTTCATTTAATTTATTTTCAAAATCTTTATAATCTAAAGCCCCATTTGACTTCAATTTCACTTCTCTGACAATGATTCCTTTTTCTCGAAGACTCAACCAAGGTTGTCGATTCGATTCATGATCCAATTGTGTAATTAATACCTCATCTCCAGCATTTAAAACTCGACCAATAGCTCGACTCAATGAAAAATTTAAGCTAGTCATATTAGCACCTAATGAAATAGTATCTGAGCCAGAGGCTCCTAATAATGAGGCGGCTTTTTCTCTAACCGTATCCAAAACAACGTCAGTTTCCTTTGTTGTAATGAAATGTCCATGTGAATTTGCATTGGAAGTCTTATAATAATTACTGACAGCATCAATTACAGAATTTGGTACCTGAGTACCTGCTGGTCCATCTAAATAGATTAATTGATGCCCATTATGCTGACGACTTAGGGAAGGAAATTGCTTACGGATGGCGTGAGACATGAAATGAAAATATTTTGTTAGAATTTATTCAAATAAAAAAGCCGCACAAAAATTTGTACGGCTTTAAGCGCCTCCTCAAGGACTTGAACCTTGGACCTACGGATTAACAGTCCGCCGCTCTAACCAGCTGAGCTAAGGAGGCTTTTTCAATAATCAATGCCTTTTCTTCAAAAAGCGACGCAAATGTATACCATTCAAAATAAAAGTGCAATCTTTGGGCAAGTTTTTTAAAAAAAATATTTCTTTTTTAATTAACTATTATCATATCTAGCTGATTTTCAAATCTATATAAAAAATTTTTAATCTAAAAATAACTTTTGACATATGAGTTTATTGACTGTCGGTACAGTTGCCTTTGATCAAATTGAAACCCCTCTTGGTAAAGCAGAAAAAATAGTTGGCGGTGCAGCTACCTATATATCGCTTGCCGCTTCCTATTTTAATAAAGATATCAATTTAGTTTCTGTTGTCGGTGATGACTTTCCAAATACCGAATTGGAATATATGAAATCACGAGGTATTAAATTGGAAGGATTGCAAATTAAAGAAGGTGAAAAATCTTTCTTTTGGGCTGGTCGCTATCATGATAATATGAATAAGCGCGACACCCTTGACACTCAATTAAATGTTTTAGCAGATTTCGACCCCGTTTTACCTGATAGTTACAAGAATTCAGAATTTTTGATGCTAGGAAATTTAACGCCTGACGTTCAAATGAGAGTTATTGAACAAATGGAGCACCCTCCAAAGTTAATCGCAATGGATACCATGAATTTCTGGATGGACATTGCAATGGATCGATTGAAAGAAGTAATTGCGAAAATCGATGTTTTGATTATAAATGACGAAGAAGCAAGACAACTTTCGGGTGATTATTCTTTAGTGACTGCAGCGGCAACCATCATGAATATGGGGCCTAAATATTTAATCATCAAGAAAGGAGAACATGGTGCACTATTATTCCATGACCAAGATATTTTCTTTGCTCCTGCTCTTCCCTTAGCCGAAGTTTTTGACCCTACTGGCGCTGGAGATACATTCGCAGGCGGTTTTATGGGCTATATTTCCCAATCTGGTGACATAAGTTTTGAGAATATGAAACGTGGGGTCATTTTTGGATCAGCAATGGCTTCTTTCTGCGTTGAAAAATTTGGAATAGAGAAACTCAAAGGATTGACAAATGCTGATATCAAAAATAGGGTCTCGCGATTTGTTCAATTAGTGAATTTTGATGCCCAACTATAATGTTATTCAGGAGTGAAAGGTTTAGGAAATCTTTCACTCCTCATACTTCCATTTGCCTCTCAACGTCTTCATTAAATCATTGTCTTTTAAAGTTTGTAAAAACCTTTTCCTCGGAATACTTCTTGCCCCGAGGCTTGCCAAATGTTTCGTTTCTTGCTGACAATCAATTAGTTGAAAATCATTCTTTTGCAAAAATCGAACTAACTTAATAAAACCAAATTTGGAAGCATTACTCGCCTTAGAGAACATTGATTCCCCAAAAAATACATTTCCTAAGGCAATACCATAAAGACCACCTACTAATTCATCTTCCTTCCAAACTTCCACCGAATGGGCAAATCCAAGATTGTGCACCTCCAAATACCCTTGAATCATTGGTTCCGAAATCCAAGTCCCTTTCTGTCCCCTTCGAGAAAACTCCATACAATTTCGCATCACTTCTTCAAAACATGTATCAAAGGTCACTTCAAATTTCCTCTGATTAAAAAAAGGACGCATGCTTTTAGAGACCTTCAATTCTTCAGGGAATAACACGAAGCGAGGGTCAGGACACCACCAAAGTATCGGATCATTGGGGTTACTCCATGGGAAAATACCATGTTGATAGGCCAGCAAAATCCAATCAGGTGTATAATCACCACCAACTGCTAAAATCCCTTCTTCAGAAGTTAATTCTGGATTTGGAAAAGCAATGTATTCATCATTTAGGTAATAAACTGGCAAGAGGTTGGCGATTTTTAATTTACAAATGGAAGGAAGGTAATAAACAAAAATGAGTAAAGACTAATAACATCTTTACTCATTTTCAAAGACAGCTCACCCTTTATTCTTCTATATGTTAACTCATTCAATAACAGCTGATAGACCTCTGTCTACTAGAGCTTCTCTAGGTGGGCGCAGTTTTGATTTTGGAGCGGTTTTAACCGTCGCTTTACCTTTTGTATGAATGATTAAAGCCAACTGCTCAGACTGCTGTTCGGTATGCTTTAAAATATCCATAAAACATTTAATGACCCAATCGAATGTATTGTGATCATCATTATAAACAATAAGAAAGGACTCCTCACCGGTACCTATATCCTCTTCGATTTCTTCCTCTACCAATACGTCCGTATCCTCTTCAAATGGATAGCTATTCGTCAACAACATAGAATAATGATTTTGGAGAGCTTGAAAATAGAGCGTTAGAAAACTAAAACACTCAAATTTCTAAACGCTCAATCTCTTATTAATTCAAAGAAGCCAAAGTTTCTTTTACGACCTCAAAGTTCGGTAAATCTCCAGCGCTTTCCAAAACTTCAGCGTATCTAACTGTACCTTCTTTATCAATAACAAAAGCAGACCTTTTAGAAACGCCCTTCATATCTAATACAAAATCCTCATAAAGTGCATCGTAGGCTCTTGAAACCTCTTTATTAAAATCAGATAAAAGTGGAAAATTAAAATTTTGTTCCGCCTTGAATTTTTCTAAAGTAAACAAAGAGTCAACTGAAACTGCTAAAACTTCCGCATTCAAACCTTCATAAGTTCCTATATCATCCCTCATAGCGCACAACTCGGTCGTACAAACACCAGTAAACGCCAATGGGAAAAACAAAAGAACTACATTTTTACCTTTGTAACCTTCCAAACTTACTTCATTTTTGTCTGAGTCTCTAAGTGTAAATACAGGGGCTTTATCGCCAGCTTTAATAGCCATGTGTTCATTTTCAATTTACGAAATACGATTTGCGATAATTTTTCACACAAGTCGATTTCTAGTTAAGCAATAATTAAAATGCACGCAAAGATAAGGATTCGCAACTTAATTTTTGTTGCTTTGCGCTTGATTTGATTGATAAACAGGCATGTTAAAATTATGTTTATCTAACTTCGAAATATCGGTTGAAAAGAATATATCTCGTTTAGTTTTCAAACTAAAAATTCATGGAGATAATCACCTCTTTCTACAACCGGGCAACCTTTAAAATGAATCCAGTTTCCAAAGCATACCTCGAACTGCATGCCGCAGTTTTACTATTTGGGTTTACTGCTATTTTAGGAAAACTCATCGAACTAGATGCCACAGTGCTGGTATGGTGGCGAGTTTTCTTTACTTCTATTAGCCTTTTATTTTTGATTAATGTTCGGAGGTTATTCCGTGAATTACCCCTAAAAACTATTCTACAGTTTATTGGCATCGGCATTTTAGTTGGACTTCATTGGGTTACCTTTTTTGCGGCAATTCACCTCTCAAATGCCTCTATTTGCCTAGTAACAATGGCCACAGGCGCTCTTTTTACTTCCATTTTAGAACCTTTTATGATGAAAAAAAAGGTAAAATGGTATGAAATATTGCTAGGGCTTTTGGTCATTCCAGGACTAATGTTGGTAGTAGATAGTACAGAAATTTCTATGCAAATGGGAATTTGGATGGGTCTGCTTTCTGCTATATTAATGTCCATTTTTGGCATTTTAAATAAAAAATTGATTCATACCACAGAACCCTTAAATATTACTTTTCTAGAAATGGGAAGCGCTTGGATATTCCTGTCTATCTTATTACCTTTTTATTTTGGTTTTGATGAAAGTTTAAAATTTCTACCTAATTGGGATGACCTAATATACTTATTGTTACTTTCTCTTGTCTGTACTACGCTGGGTTACGTTTTAGCATTGAGAGCCCTAAAATATATTTCTGCCTTTGCATCCAATCTTACCGTCAATTTAGAGCCTGTATATGGAATAATTCTCGCTATTGTCATTTTGAAAGAAAATCAAGAACTTTCAGCTAATTTTTATTGGGGTGTTTTAATAGTTTTGGGTGTCATTTTCATTTATCCTTTTTTGAAAAATAAATTTGAAAAAACTTAACTCAATTTTTCAATAATATAATGAAGCGAAAAAAGATCCTTGTTAAATATTTTATTAGCTATTTAATCCTTATTAGCCTTCTTTTTTTACTCGGAGAAATCAGTTTACGCATTTTTAACTTCACTCCATATTTCGCATCAAAACCCAATATTGAAGTTCTTCCTGGAGGTACTTATATACAAAAGGATTCTATTCTAGGTTACGCACATTTACCTGGAAAATTCAAGGTGATACTACAAAATGAACATACCTTTGAAACAACTCACTTACCTTCTACCTTAAGAATAACTTACCCAATTGATAGTCATTATTTGTATAAAGAAAGACCAAAAATGTGGATAATGGGCTGCTCTGTTATGCACGGATGGGGAGTAAATGATGAGGAAACTTTACCCTGGTTAATTCAAAAGGAATTCGCTGAATTTGAAGTTATCAATTGGGGCGTAAGTGGATATGGAACGCTTCATTCTTTGCTTCAATTAGAAAATAATCTACCCGAAAACAAACCCAACACCATCGTTTTAGCTTATGGGCAGTTTCACCAAATGCGTAATGTTTTTTCCAGAGAAAGGCGTCGACATGTCATGTCATGGGGACATTTGGGTTTATTAAATCAGCCGTATGGAAAATTAGACTCTGATGGAAAATTGATTATACATCAAAGTGATAAATTAGTTCATCAACTCTGGAAAGGAGCAAAAACGTTTAGAGTCATTTATTACGGACAAGCTTTGATTGAAAAATTTCTTGATTTTTTTGATGATAGAAAAAAAGTGACGGAACAAATCTTATTGAGGATAAAGCATATTTGCGCCAAAAATAATATTGAACTGGTCCTCGCAAATATTGAAGGTGTGGGAGCTGAACATATCGAAAAATTTTGTGGCAAAAATCAAATTTCTTTTGTCGATATTTCTTGGGACGTTTGGGATGAAAAATATACCAATCATCCATATGATGGTCATCCAAATGCAAAAGGACACCTACTTTTCGCAGAAAAATTATTGCCTTTTTTAAGGAATCAAATAGAAAAATAAAAATGCACGAATTGCTTGGGACTTTATGCAATCCGTGCCTAAAAAATCTTTTACTAAGGGAGTTGGCAAGAAATAACCTACCCATGTTACTTGCTCTTTTTTATTCATTCATCGTTAAAAAGCCTCGCTATACCTTTGGGTATGCCTACGTTTTTTGCCTCGACTGAATAAAATATAACTTCGCAAAATTGGGTACCTTATTTTTTACCAACGCCCTAACCTTTTATCGAATCACCAATTTCCCGGTGCCGATTAATTGGTTTTCTGCCTTTATTTGAAATAGATACAATCCTTCATTTAAATTGACTCGATCAACCTCGATTTCATTCCCTTCAAAATATTCAGTACGAATCAATTTTCCGGTCAAATCAAATAATTCAAAAGTCAAATTTTGAAAATCCTTCCCTTTTAACTGAATGAGCGTTTCATTTTCAAAAGGATTTGGAAAAGCTTGAATTTCGACATTCTCTAAAAATACATGAGTTGTATTGACAATAAAATGATCTCGAATTGTATGATCTGTTTTATTTGTAATCACAGGATCATTGAAATCAAAATAAATCGCAGCCTCATTATAAATGGTTGACCCTAAGTCCAAATCAGGCATTTGAGCAATTCTGAATTTCAAAAATCCATGAGAAGCCGATTCATTTACATTACTATCAGGCAACATGATATTTTCGAAAATAAAATGAAGTGTATCATTTCCCAAAATATTGAATTCATAAGGGTGACTGCTAGCACCAAGACGCAAACTTGTAATATCTAAATAAGGAGAGAGCACATCTTCGACAATTATATTAAAGGCAGTGTCGGTACCTGTATTTTGAAAACGGATTAAATATTCTAATTCCTGACCACGTTCAATTAAATGTTCTTCACCATATCCCTTTGGAAAACCATTTTTGTCATTTGGATCCCATGCTCCTATAACTTCCCGACATTCAACGGAGACAAATTCATCTGCATCATCTTCTGGAAATTGAGTTAAAAAACCAGTACTAAAATTACCCATCATATTTGTGCCACACCCCTCAATACCTACCAATGGCATAGATGCACCTGGGTGGTAATTCACTTGCTCCACATCCATCACCCATGTTGATCCTCCTGCTTCATAACTAACCGTCAATGTCTCCATGCTCGGTAATGAAAACTCATAGGGTTCATTCATAAACATCACTCCATCTTCAATAACAATAAAAGAAGCAGATTCAGTCATGTCTAACCCAACATTTTGAATGGTAAATTTAACAGAGTCACCAACACACTCCCCATCTAATCGAATACTTGCACCTGACCAAAGAGGATCTACAGGCTCACAAGGTTCATCAGGATAGATATGGGCTTCGGCACACAGTGTTTCGCCTAACCCAACCGTACAGGGCGTAAATACATCGAGGATAATTATCCCACAATCTCCGATTGGTACGGTTACTAAGTCAAATTGGTAAGTATTATTTCCTAAATCTGTATAATCTTCAGAGGCCTCTTGAAATTCAATATCATTATCTAAGGTTACAATAATGTAAGCATCATCTGCATCTAACGTTCCTTCATTACAATAGTTAACAATGTACTTTGTATCAAAACATCTTCGTAAGAACGGGGTACTGATATCAACTGACATAAGCGGGCAATCCGCTAATTTTTGTACCTGAAAATCAACAATTTTAACATCATTTTCATCAACTACTGTGGTAAATATCCCATTATCACATACATCAAAAAGTGCATTAGGAGAGAGGAATTCGACCACATAATCACCAGGTAAAACATGCATTTCATAATTTCCATCTGCATCCGTCAATGCATAAAAATCTTTATTTCCAATTGCGGCAACCATCCAATTTCCATACCCAACTTCCCCGTTATCTGTCTGACAATTTTCATTTTCATCCAGATTTATTTTTCCACTTATTGTACCACAGTCTACACCATCAGCAGTCACATCGAAACATTCTGTAGCAGCACAACCAGAAATTGCAGAAACTACGGTTACACAATAAGTACCAGGTTCACCAATTGTCGCAATCGGTGAAGTAGAAAAAACATTCCCAAGTGGATCAGACCATTCGTAGATTAAGTCTATACCTTGCCCCACTTCCAAAATCGTTGCAGATTGACTACAATCAATGTATAAATTTCCGGAAATCGATATAATCGGAACATTAGTATCCTCTATTACAGTAAAAGAAGTCAAAGAGGTACAACCATTAGAATCGGTCAAGGTAACAGTATATGTACCTTGCTGATCAACCGTAATAGTTGGTGAAGTTGTTCCATTACTCCACGTATAAGAATACGGAGGAGCACCGCCTGTACAAGTAAAAATTATTTCAGTAAATGGCATATCACAAGAAAGTACAAAATCACCATTTGTTGTACATTCAATAGGAGCGGGTTCCGAGATAACAATAGCCTCTACGGTTGTACAACCAAGTTGATTTGTAACAGTAACTTCAAATGAACCAGCAGGTAAGTTCGTAACTGTTGATCCAATCGCACCATTTGACCATTCATAAATTAAATCTGAAGGAGTAAATGTAATAGTTGCATCTGAAGAACCAGAGCAAGACACATCAACGACATCAAAACTAAAAGTAACTGCATCACTAAAGACTACGGGGGTTCCAACTGAAACAGTGAGACAAGAACCAGATAGATTCACATTCCCAGAGCCATCATCCTCTCCAGCAATAGCAGAGACATAATAGGTTTCACCGTAGTTTAGACCTACAACATACCCAAATTCTGGGGCACTCTGAGTGTCAAATATATTGCCTAGCGCTGCTCCTGGATTATCATGAAGGATATATTGCATTACATTTCCAGCGCCCAAATTTTGATCACCGTTATGAATAAAAGTGAGAACTTCTCCATCACAAACAGTCATTGGGTCGGCTCCCATCGTGCCAGGGTCGCATTGAGAGAAAGCAAAATTTTGTAAAAGCAGGGTAAAAATAAAAGCAGAAATAAATCGAACGTAATTCTTATTCATAGGAATTTCTTTTTTGAAATTTATCAGACTTTGAAGCTTTGACTCGAATACAATTTTATAAGGTCGTCTTTCGGTGATACAAATGTTCAACGAAATCAGGATCAACACAAACACAATTTATTCAAAATGTAGAAATAAAAATTCATCTAATCATACCAAAAGAACTACTATTAATGACTTTATATCTTATAATTGTAGAATAAAATAATATTGAAAAATTCTTTTCCATGGAAAAAACTTTGACTTGGGAGATTATCCAATCTTTTTCTAAGATAGAAATTAAAGAATTTAGACAGTTTTTAAGATCTCCTTTTTTTAATAAAAGGGAAGACTTAACTATAATTTTTGATTATTTATCAAAGCAAAAGGCTCCAATTTCAAAGGAAACTGTCTTTCAAAAAATATTTCCTCAAAAAGCTTTTGACGATCAAAAACTGAGACTTTTGTTGAGTTATTTGCTAAAATTGATAGAGCAATTCTTGATCCTTAAAGAACGAGACTCAAATGAACTCCAAAATCAAATCTATCTTTTGGAGGTCTATAGAAAAAGAAACTTGAATCGTCATTTCCAAAAAACGATCAATAAAACTCAAAAGAATTTTCAAAACCAAAACCTCCGTCATCCTGAGTTCTATTTTTCTAATTTTTTAATGGAAACCGAACAATTTCAATTTCTTTCCGGTTCTGGCCGAACCCAAGAATTGAATCTACAAGCTGTCGAAAACAACCTCGACTATGCCTTCATTAGTATGAAATTGAGACAAGCTTGTTTCTCTCGTTCACACGAATCTGTCTTTAATACCGAATATCAAATACCACTATTGAGCGAAATTCTAGAATTGGCAGCTAAGCCTGAATACAAAAAGATACCCGCCGTAGCCGTTTATTATTATTGTTTTAAAGCCTTGTTTCAATCTGAAAACGAGAATGATTTTCAAGTATTTAAAAACAACCTATTCGCACTAACTAATCATTATCCAAAAACAGAAATTGCCAATTTGTATTTACTAGCCATCAATTTTTGTATTCGAAAAATCAATGAAAATAAAATGTCCTTTTTGCGCGAAGCTTTAGATTTATATCAAAATGGACTCAATAACGAATTGCTTTTACAAAATGGTCAACTTTCACGCTTTTCATTTAATAATATTGCAAGTGTTGCTATTCGTCTAGGGGACTTTGATTGGGTTGAAGCCTTCATGAATGAATATCAGCCATTCTTACGTGAAAAGTACCGTGATATTACTTTCTCATTAAATGCAGCTAAACTTGAATACACCAGAAAAAACTATACGCAAGCACTTCATTTTTTGCAGAAATCTGACTACAAAGATCTAATTAACAACATGGTAGCTAAGACCCTCCAAATGAAAATCTACTATGAACTTGGTGAATATGACCTCCTAGATTCCCATTTAAAAACTATGGAAATCTTTATTAGACGAAATAAAAAGATGGGATATCATCATGAAAACTGGATGAACATTGTACGGTACACAAAAAAACTAGCAGACTTAAATCTTTTTAATAAGAAGGCAAAAGTAAAATTGAAAACCGCCATTGAAAAGGAACCCGTATTAACGGAAAAAAAATGGTTATTGAGAGAATTGGGATAGGTTTGGTAAAATAAAAATATCAAATTCTATGATTTTCCCTCAAACGAACTCGATGTCCGTTTGAGGGAATTATATGTTTTTAAAAGGAATGTCGAAAAGATTCAGTTTTTTTTACTTTTTCTCTCTGCCTCCTTGCAAAAAATCTTGATAATCTTTCAATTTGTCCCATTCTCCATCGGCAGCCATTTGAGCTTGCATTGGCCAAGTTGACGGATCATGAATTCGGAAACGATCACCTGCCTCTTTTAAAATTGCTTGTAAAGCTTCGACAGAAGTATCCGCCAATTCTTGCCAAGTATTGATTTTAGCATCTTTCAGTAGTTGCTCAATTTTTGGACCAATACCCTCTACTATTTTCAAATCTTCCGAGTTATCTGGAAAAACCGCTTTAGGGTTTAATGCTTCTGGATTATCCGCTTTAATATCCATCAGGCGAGAGGCCTGTCCTACCCAGTCGTCTCTTTTAATTCTCCCCGGGAAAAATTCTATAGCCATCGTTAATTTCTCGATCATCTCTTCATCAAATTGACTAATTTGCTCATAATTATAGATACCCAAGCCATTCAGTTTTTCTTCGATAAATCTTCCTACCCCTTTTATCAAAGTCAAATCATCTTTTTCATCAGCTGTCGCCTTTGAAATTTTTGAACCAATCGCGTCCATGACGACAGCTCGCGCATCTTTCGAAACTTCAACAATTTCTTCTTCAGACTCCGATTCAGTCGAAGGCGCCTCTGATATCAAATTTTGCTTAACAATTGGAATTGTGTTCGCCACTGCCGCCAATTCTTCTGTACTTGATTTGAGTTCAGCTGTGCTCGTTTTCAATTCTTCTGTACTGGTCTTTACAGTATCTAACTCTGATTTTAAAGAAGCATTCTCTCCCAGTATTTTTTCCATTTTCTTCTCAATAGCAGCCAAACGATTAAGAGAAGAATTGTAGGAACTCTGCATTTGTGCCATCTGATTCATTGCCTCTGATTCTCTGTCCACATCCACATTTAGTTGATTATTACGTGCTTTTAGCCCTAAAATTTGATTATTCAAATCATCAATATTACTATCATAAGTATGAATACGAGCGTTCAAAGCTTCCATTGCCTCATGTGCCGTATCCAAATCAGCACTCAATTGAGCCTTTTCATTTTCCACACTTCTCGCCAAATGCATCGCCTCTTCTGCCTCCCGCTCAGCTTTGACCAAATCAGCTTCTTTGAGTTCTAATTGTTCTTTTAAAACATTTTGGTCAGCATGCAAGGCATCCAACTCAGATTTTAATTTTTCAGCTTCTTTTCGAAGGCGTCTAGCTCTTCCTCCATATAAAATCCATCCAGTCAAAAAACCGATTAAAAAAGCAACAAACATTGAAATCATAAAAGCGATACTATCCTCATGATTTAATGCTGAAAATAAATTTTCTAAAAATTCCATAGTATGATAATTATTGTGGTTTGTTCAGTTTTATTAGGTGGCTATTTTGATTCCCTACACCTAGATTATATTGAATAAGACTTTTATTAAAAATTAGCTATCTGTTCCTTCTAAAACTGGTTGTATCTTGAAATTAACCCTACGATTTTTTTGCCGTCCTTCTGGATTATCAGAACCATTAGCTTTTGAATTAGGTGCCACTGGCTCCAACTCTCCCTTTGATTCCGTTCCTATTCTCTCTTTATTAATGCCTAATTCATTAAAATATTCCATAGCTGAAACAGCTCGATCTGCTCCCAATTTCAAATTGCTTGCATCAGACCCTATACTATCTGTATGCCCGATAATTAATAATTGTAAATTTTCGTTGTCAGTCAATACTGTATTTACAGAATCTGCATAAAAAACGAACTGTTCTCCGGGCTTAAAAACAGCTTTTCCAAACTCAAAATTTGCATCCGAAAAAGTCATATCTTCAAAACGGAATTGTAATTTAGCATATTCATCAGGTGCTTCTGGGATGTATAATGAAAAAGAAATCGGTTCTCCCAAAGTCTCTCCACTCACCATTTCGTAATCTATCGTAACCCGCTCATCATCTATCCCTGCTTTCAAAAGCATTTCTTCGATAAAGGCTGCCCGAGCAATACCCAAGTTTTCAAAAATACTGGCAGGTGCATTCATCTCACTTTCTAAAAACCTTCCTGTTAAGGTTACATTCTTGCCAGGATTTTCTTTCAAATAGTTGGCAACCGCTTGAATAAATGCTTGATTATTTTCGGTCATATTAGCATCAATCGAATTCTTTTCAAACTCAAATTGCTCATAACCTTGCAAAATGGCGGTGTCGCCATCCATTAGGTTTAAAGTCATCGCCCTACTGATTGGCGGTGGCTCAGCCTCTCCGCAAAGATTTCGAATTTCACACATAAAATACCAACGAGCAAAAACGGTGAAGATACCCCAGATAAGAAAACCTAATATAAAAGTCCTCATAGTATTCTGTTTGTAATCACTTTAGTTTCTAAAAAAGGTTTAATTTGTTCCAATTTTTCAATTTAAGAGAAAAAATTAATAACTGGAAAAGCCTCGAGCAATTACGTTTGTTTAATTTGAATGACTAAAAGTACGTAATTCACAGAATTATGCAAAAAATGTTCAGAAAACTATCTGTGTATCAAATGTTTAGTCATTAAAGCAAATTTGCTTAATTAGATTATCAACTGTTTAATATCAGTTGCGAATTGAATCAAAATATGTCATGGAAACCACTCATAAAAGGCTTTCAAACTTACTTAATGTTAGAGCGCTCCCTATCGCAAAACACCATCGATGCCTATCTTCATGATGTCGATAAAATTGACCAGTTTTTTGAAATCCAAGAATGGAACTTATCTCCTCAAATGGTAGAAAGGCAACATTTAGAAAAATTCATTTTTTGGTTGAATGACCTAGGTCTTGGTGCTACCTCTCAAGCGCGAATTTTGTCTGGTCTACGAGCTTTTTATAAATATCTTTTAATAGAAGATTTAACAGAAATAGACCCCACAGAATTAATGGACTTACCCAAATTGAGTCGAAAAATTCCAGAGGTTTTAGCTTACGATGAAATTCAAACAATACTCGGTTCTATCGATCTAAGTGAAGCACATGGAACCCGCAACAGAGCTATGTTAGAAACGCTTTATGCTTGTGGACTTCGGGTAAGTGAACTGATCAACCTGAAACTATCTAACGTTTTTTTAGATATAGGTTTTGTAAAAGTCATTGGCAAAAACAATAAAGAAAGAATCGTCCCTATTGGTGAAGAAGCTATCAAACATATTCGTATATACTTGAATGAATATCGAAACAAACAAGCCAATATTCACAAAGACCATGAAAACGTTCTTTTCCTAAATCGCCGTGGAAAAACATTAACTCGTGTAATGGTTTTTATGGTAGTAAAAGAAGCAGCAAAATTGGCAGGTATATCTAAAAAGGTGAGTCCACATACGTTCAGACATTCTTTTGCGACCCACTTAATTGAAGGAGGAGCAGACCTTCGTGCTGTTCAGGATATGTTGGGACATGAGTCTATCACGACTACAGAAATTTATACTCACTTGGATACAGAATTTTTAAAGGAAACGATTTTAAGTTGCCACCCAAGAAATCGAAACAATGCACACGAATTAGGTTATGAATCATGAATAGGTTTATCTCTCAGTCTTAAAAAACCTCCTTCTCTTTTCGCAAAAAAGGCACGAATTTCAGCAATTATTGAAATTGCGATTTCTTCTGGCGTCGTCGCTCCAATATCCAAGCCTACAGGAGCATGTATTTTTGACAATTGAGCAGCTTCAAACTCAAAATTTTCTGCTCTCATTTGGTTAATCATCTTTTCAAATCGCTTTTTAGGCCCTAAAACACCAATATAAAAAGCTTTAGCTATCAAAGCTTTTTTCAAATTATTGTAATCCGTTTTATAATCATGTGCCATCAAAATAAGAGCTGTATTTTCGTCAACTTCAATTGATCCCGTTTTATTAGAAACGACTCTATTTGCTATAGAAAAAACACTTTTATCCAATTTTTTCAAAGCGGCAACTACCGACACTTTCCAGCCAACTTCTTTACCAATTCTAGCAAAGGGATAAATATCATAATTGCTACCGTAAAGTACCAAATGCATATTGGGTGGTAGATATTCTATAAATACGCTCAATTGATTCTCTTCAGAAAAAGAATAGTTTTGGAACGCTGATTTTCGATTTTTTATTACGGAATGAATATCTTCTAAAATCGTATAGGCATTGTCAAAATTTTGAAGTTTAGTTAAAATTTGTTCGTCATTTTCAAATCGAAACATATCCCCTACGGCAATCTTTTCATTCAAATCACCACGAAGACTTGTTACTGTTAGAAGCAAATTTTCTATTCGACTTTCAACACAATTTTTAAAAATTTCTAAGGGATTTCGCTCATCATCTGGCAAAAGTGGCGATATCAAGACTTGAATCAAACCATTACAACCTAATCCAATTCCGATTTGATGAGCATCTTCTTCTCGGGTGTCATAAGTGACTATTCTTGGTTTGTTTTGAACCATCGCTTGTTTGGCTTTCAGCAAAGCATCACCCTCCAAACAGCCTCCAGAAATGCCCCCGATCCACTGTCCAGATTCTAATACTAACATGCGCGCACCCATTCTTCGATAAGAAGAACCTTCAACATGAATTACAGTCGCCAATGCGGCTTTTGTCTTCCCTGAATCTATCTTTTGATAGGCTTTTAATATTTCGTTTATCTCTTTCATCAAGCGTAAAAATAAGTGAAAGAGAGATAAAATAGCCTATGAAGTATAATTATTCAATTAAATAAACTACCCAAATTTGACGAAGTAATTTTGTCGTTTAAGTTTGATACCTCACAAAAACATCACAATCTTATCAAGATATTTCATTGCTTCCTTAACTTGCCCCTCAAACAAAATCAGTATGAAAAAATCAATCAATTTTTTACTCTTATTTCCTCTCATTATTATCTCTCAAATAACAATCGCCCAAGTCGATGTGCTCCCAAAAACTATTGAAGAGATTGCGCATATCGAACAGAAAATAATGGTTCCAATGCGGGATGGGAAAAGATTAGCGACAGATGTTTATCGCCCTAAAACAGACAAACCCGTTCCAATTATTTTCTCTAAAACACCTTATAACTTTAACTCATGGGGAAATGGTGAAGAGCGTACTCGAACCAAACAAAGAGCTTATGAAGCCGTGAAAAGAGGTTATGCTTATGTCGTCCAAAATGAACGCGGACGTTACTTTTCAGAAGGCAAATGGGATATTTTAGGAACACCCGTAACCGACAGTTATGATGCATTCACATGGATGCAAAATCAACCTTGGTCAAATGGAAAAATTGGAACTTATGGCTGTTCTTCTACCGCTGAGTGGCAAATGGCAGCGGCAGCCTTAGATCATCCTGCTCATGCGGCTATGGTGCCTCAAGGCTACGGTGCAGGGGTCGGAAGAATTGGAAAATATTATGAACAAGGCAATTGGTTCCGAGGTGGAGCACAGCAAATGTTGTTTACCTCTTGGTTATATAGTGTTCAAAATGATGAATTTCGCCCGAGAATACCTGAAGGCGCGACACAAGAAGACTTGATTCGAATTTCACGGTTTTATGACTTGGCTTCAGAAGCTCCTAGAGTAGATTGGTTGGAATCTTTAAAGCATTTACCGGTTCAAGATATTATAAAAAATGTAAGTGGTACAAAAGGTATTTATGATAAAATGATTCGTCGAAAACCCAATGATCCTGCCTGGTATGAAGGTGGCTTGTACCACGATGATATGCCATTTGGGGTACCGAGTTATTGGTTTGTTTCTTGGTATGATGTAGCGGCTGCGCCAAATATCGCCCTATTTAATCATGTGACTGAAAATGCAAAAGATCCAGAAGTAAAAGACAATCAATATTTGGTCATTGCACCAACTTTACACTGCCGATTTACACGAGCAACTGAAAACACCATAGTTGGCGAACGAAATGTTGGTGACGCAAGATTAAATTATGATGATTTGATTTATGGTTGGTTTGATCATTTCTTAAAAGACAAGGATGAAGTTTTTTTGAAAGAAACGCCCAAAGTTCATTACTACACAATGGGTATCAACAAATGGCAAACTTCTGAGTTTTTCCCACCTAAAAATGTTGTAATGACGCCATATTATTTACAGAGCAATGGTCGCGCTAATAGTCTATATGGCGATGGAAAATTGGCTTTAAAGAAGGATGCAAAAAGTGTTGAAGGACTAGATTATGATGAATTTGTTTACAACCCACTAAATCCAGTCATGTCTTACGGAGGTAATGTTTGTTGTACAGGAAATGCCGTTCAAGGTGGCGCATATGACCAACAACAAATGGAAACTCGCCACGATATTTTAGTGTATTCAACACCACCACTCGATGAAGGTGTCGAACTTACCGGGTTTATTGAAACGACTCTTTACGTTTCTTCTGACGCTAAAGACACCGATTTTACAATCAAATTAATTGATGTATACCCTGATGGTCAAGCTTACAATTTGGATGAAACGATTCAACGAGTTCGATATCGTGAAGGCTATGAAAAAGAAGTTTTCATGGAAGACGGCGAGGTTTATAAACTAGATTTAACGCCAATGGCAACTAGTAATTATTTTGAAAAAGGTCATCAAATTCGGATCGAGATTTCAAGTTCTAATTTTCCACGTTTTGAAAGAAACTTGAATACAGGTGGGAATAATTATGATGAAAAAGATGCCGTGACAGCACGAAATCGAGTTTGGCACTCTGTCAAACATCCTTCGGTAGTTAGATTACCTGTTGCAAAATAGCTCTAGAAAAAAGGGGCAATTCTCTAATTGCCCCTTTTTTCATTAAGAGTATGTCTAAAAATTTTACAAATTGAGGATCAATGATTTATGGTTCTGGCGATAAATTATTAAGGGAGTTTGCCGAGGCAAATGACCGCAATAATTTGAAAGGCAAGTTCATAAAGCATTGGTTTTTAGGAAGTAAAAATTTAGGCATACTCTAACTCACCTCCGCAAAAAGCCCCTCCAAAACACCATATCCAGCCTTCAAACTATTCACATTCTCTTTCACCAAAATCAAATGTCTTGGTGACTTTTTGATACTCAAACCTACTTGATGTCCTTTCGAACCAATATACTGAAACAAGTTCTGAAAAACTTTAGAATCATAATATGGTGACTGTGGGTTTTCAACAAAATAACAACGTAATTTATTACTCTTCAAGATGACCCGAGAAAATCCAAGGTTTTTACAAACCCAACGGAGTCGAAGGCCATCAAATAATTCATTGACTTGCCAAGGAATTTTTCCAAACCGATCACGGAGCGAGTTTTCAAATTTTTCAAGCCCTATTTCGTCATCCACACTATTGAGTTCCGTATAAAGATTGAGGCGTTCTTGGATATTGTCCACATAATCATCAGGGATGTGCATTTCGGCATCGGTATCAATTTGGACGTCCCGAACAAAGGCGCGTTTCTTCTCCAAATCTTCTTTGAAAACCTCTTTAAATTCTGTTTCCTTCAACTCTAAAATAGCTTCTTCCAGAATCTTTTGAAAGGTTTCATAACCAATATCTGAAATAAACCCACTCTGTTCTGCCCCGAGCATATTTCCAGCCCCACGAATATCCAAATCGCGCATTGCAATTTCGAATCCACTTCCCAATTCTGAATGTTCTTCGATTGTATTTAATCGTTTTCGAGCATCCGGAGTAAGTACTGAAATAGGCGGACAAAGCAAATAACAAAAAGCTTTCTTGTTCGACCGACCGACACGACCACGTAATTGATGCAAATCACTCATCCCAAAATGATGGGCATTATTGATAATCATGGTATTTGCATTGGCAATATCCAACCCCGTTTCGATAATGTTGGTACAAACTAAAACATCATATTTTTTATCTATAAATTCTAAAAGCGTCTTTTCTAAATTCTTACTTTCCATTTGACCATGCGCCGAAATCACCTCAATATCGGGACACATTCTTCGAATCATCGCCGTAATATCAGGTAAGGTTTTGACTCGGTTATGAACAAAGAAAACTTGCCCACCTCGATTGACTTCATAATAAATTGAATCCCTAATTAACTCATTATGAAATGTTCGAACTTCTGTATGAATTGGTTGTCGATTCGGTGGAGGTGTTCGAATAATGGAAAGATCTCTCGCCGCCATTAAAGAAAACTGAAGGGTACGAGGAATCGGAGTCGCTGTAAGCGTCAAAGTATCTACATTAACTTTAAAATTTCGGAGTTTTTCTTTTGCTGAAACACCAAATTTTTGTTCTTCATCAATGACTAAAAGCCCCAAATCTTTGAAACCAACATCCTTATTTAATAAAGCATGGGTGCCTATGACAATGTCAATTTTCCCTTCTTTCAGTTCAGCAAATATTTCTCGTTTTTCCTTTGCCGTCTTAAAGCGATTGACATAATTAACTGTCACCCCAAACTCATCCAATCGGTCATTAAAGGTCTTATAATGTTGTAAAGCCAAAATGGTCGTCGGCACTAAAATGGCAACCTGCTTGCCTCCTATCACTGCTTTAAAGGCTGCCCGAACAGCAACTTCCGTTTTCCCAAATCCAACATCTCCACAAATCAATCTATCCATCGGATAGCCTTTCATCATGTCCTCTTTAACATCATTTGTGGCGGTGAGTTGGTCTGGTGTATCTTCATAAATAAAAGAGGCTTCCAACTCATTTTGCATATAGCCATCATCTGGAAAAGCATGTCCTGGAGACGCCTTTCTTTTGGCATATAATTTAATGAGTTCACCCGCAATATCTTTTACTTTTTTCTTGGTTTTTCGCTTCAGATTTTGCCATGTGTCAGAGCCTAGCTTATTCAAACGAGGCTTCGCGCCGTCCTTTCCAACATATTTCGAAATCTTATGAAGAGAATTTATCGAAACATATAAAACATCTTTATTCAAATAAAAAAGTCGAACCGATTCCTGGGTATGACCATTAATGGTAATTTTTTCCAATCCTGAATACTCGCCAATTCCATGATCCATATGAACGACATAATCACCTCTTTTCAACTCTCTTAACAACTTCAGGTTCAGTGCCTTGTCTTTCGTAAATCCCCTTCTCAATTTATACTTATGAAATCGTTGAAAAATTTCGTGATCGGTATAACAGGCAATATTCAAGTCCGAATCAATGAAACCTTTATTGATCGCTTTAGTGGCAGGATGAAACTGAACATTCGCTTCCAAATCTTCAAAAATAGCGTAAAAACGCTCAATTTGTTTTGGGTTTTCAGTGAAAATATAATTTTCCAACCCTGCCTTCATATTCTCTTGTAAGTTCTCAATTAAGAGTTTAAAATTCTTATTAAATGGAGGCTGAGGTCTAGCATTGTAGATTATTTTTTGCTCAAAAGAAACGGGTTGGCGACTATCAGACAAACACAAAACAGGGTGTTTTTCGATGTCATCAATCACCTGATGTGGTTCAATAAAAGCTCGATCCCGAAAAATTTCTGCCAAATCACCTTCATCCACGACAGAGACCGTTTTAGAAAATTCTTCCGATTTATTAAAACAGATTTGCAATTTGTCTATTAAAACCTGTAGATCCTTTACCCAAATTGCTGTATTTTCTTTTAATACTTTGAACAAAGAGACCTTTTGATCTTGCGAAAATTTGGTGTTAATATTCGGCACAATTGAAACTTGCGAAATATTTCGTACCGACAACTGTGTTGTTGGGTTAAATGTCCGAACACTCTCTACCTCTTCATCAAACAATTCAATACGATAAGGGTATTCATTTCCGTAAGAAAAAATATCAATGATCCCGCCACGAATCGAAAACTGCCCCGGTTCATATACGAAGTCCTCTCTTTGAAAACCATATTCTGTTAGGATTTCAATCATAAAATCGACATCAACCGTCTCATCCTTTTTAATCTCAATCCGTGATTCCTCCAAAACTGCCGGAGCGACTACTTTTTCAAATAATGCTTCTGGATAGGTCACAATTATTTCCCCAATCGAATTGGTTGAGGTTATCTTATTAATCGTTTCTGTCCGTTCCAGCACATTATTATTGTTCAACGACTCAAACTGCATCGGACGTTTAAACGAATCTGGGAAAAAACGA
Organism: Bacteroidota bacterium; assembly: GCA_024743405.1. Taxonomy (GTDB): domain Bacteria; phylum Bacteroidota; class Bacteroidia; order Chitinophagales; family Saprospiraceae; genus JANSWP01. The sequence goes on along the minus strand of JANSWP010000048.1, from coordinate 5,461 downwards.
ATCGGTTTTTTCTCCAATAAATTAGCAAGTGTATTTTGGACATATGCCGCTTCTTCCTTATCAATGGCAATAAAAAGATGATGTTGGGGAGAAGCTAGATAAGCTCCGGTAAGGACAAAAGATTCCTGTGCACCCATCATTCCTAAGACTTGTAGTCGTGCGGGCGTTTCTTTATTTAAAGCATCTGTAATTTCCTTCGTTTTCGGGTCATCCCGATAGAGTTCAAGAACTCTCTGCAAGTTTTTCACAGCGGCAAAAGTATTAAAATTGTGGGATTCTTCAGCTCGTTAAGCTTGTCGAAATGTTAAATGATTAATAGACAGAAATGTTTATTTTTTGAGGTACTACTTTCATCCACCAACCCGAGCCTTCTCTACCACATCCACCAAAAAATCATCCAGAAATTTATTAAAGATTTCAGGATGTTCCATCATCGGTGCGTGGCCACATTCATCTACCCAAGCTAAGCGAGAACCATCGATCAATTCATGAAATTTATCTGCCACAAATGGTGGTGTAACTTGATCTTGTTTACCCCAAATAAGAAGGGTTGGGGCTTTGATTTGATGTAATTTGTCCCCTAAGTTATGCCTGATTGCCGATTTGGCAGTAGCAACAACTCTTATCGCTTTATTTCGATTATTGACAATTTCAAAAATTTCATCTACAAGTTCCTTTGTCGCATTGGCAGGATCAAAAAAAGTATCCTCCGCTTTTTGTTTAATATACTCGTAATTACCACGCTTTGGAAAAGAAGACCCCATTGCACTTTCAAACAGTCCTGAGCTTCCGGTCAAAGTAATCGAAGCTGTTTTCTCAGGTTGAGATAAAGCATACAAAAGCGCTATATGGCCTCCCAAAGAATTTCCTAAAACATGCACTCGAGTCCAACCTTTATACTCTACAAATTTGGTTACGTAATCAACCAATCCAGAGACAGAAACTTTGCGAATGGGTAATTCAAAAATCGGAAGGAGCGGTACAACTACATTATACTTCTTACCAAAATGGTTTATTATGCCATCGAAGTTGCTCAATGCTCCAAGCAAACCATGCAAAAGAACTAGTGTTTCTTCGCCACCTGTTGTTTCGATATATTTAAACTTACCTTCTTCCTTTATCTGATGCGCCATTTAATGGTAAATGAGTGAATAAATGTGGGTGCAAAAATACGGATTACTATTTTTCTGAACAAAGCGAATGATGTCAGCAAGCTAAATATAAATTACCGGATTGAAAAAAAATGAATGTAGTTTCTAAAATATTTCACCAGATAGCCAAAAAAAATGGAATAATTCAGATTTTTTCATCCTCAAAAACAATAGCATTTTCAAGGTATTAGACATTGTTTGAATTTAGTAATAGAAAAACGATAATCGACTAAGTTTTAGAAATTATTAACACCTATTCCACCTTTTGATTCGTTTAGGTAGTGTAATTTACTTAAAGCTAAATTCAACTATTATGAAGAAAACGCTTATTTTATTAGCCGCACTTTTCGGAAATATTTTCCTCTTTAGTCAAGAGTCAGAAATAATCGGAAAAACACTTTTAAGTGGAAAATGGGTCAATGTGATGTTAACTGATGAAGGTGACACTTTATATATCGCCGACAATTTGATACAAGAAATCTCCTTGACTTCTCCTCGAAAATTTAAAACCCGAGAAGAATACTTACGCTATCGAAGGTATCTGAGGTACGCTGCAAAAGTATATCCTTATGCAAAAGAAGCCATTAAAATATTCAATGAATTAGAATATGCCACTCAAAACATGAAAAAAGGAAAGCGAAAGAAGCATATCCGAAAATTGCAAAAAAGGCTCAAAACAGAATTCGAAGATCCTCTAAAAAAATTAACCAAAACACAAGGGTTAATCTTGACAAAAATGATTGAACGAGAAACCGAAAAATCCATGTATAATTTAATAAAAGGTCTAAAAGGAGGGGTTTCGGCAACCTATTGGAGTACCGCAAGTCGCTTTTGGGGCTATCGCTTAAAAAATAGATACAAAGAAGGCGAAGACCCTATTTTGGATGTGGTTTTAAAAGACTTCAATGTATCTTATCGAATGGAAAACGAGAATTGATTAATCATCTGTTAATGTGCGAATAGGAATGTCCTTTTTACCAAGCGAGGGCATTCCTAAACCAAAAACCGGAAGCCCACCCCATGAATATTCTCGATTTTCAAAGACTCATCAGACTTTAAATATTTCCTTAACCTGGAAATAAAGACATCCAAGCTCCGTCCTAAAAAATAGTCATCCTCTCCCCATAACTTTTCTAATATTTCTGAGCGTTTGAGTACAGAATTTTTGTTTTCAATTAGAAACTTCAATAAATCCGCTTCTCTTTGAGTCAACGTTTTTTCCTGATGATCCGCTTTTAAGGATAAGTTTTGATAATCAAATTCGAATTGACCTATTAAGAATTTTGTGGCTGGAACTGGGCTACTTATTTTATTTCGTCGCAAAAAAATCTCAATCTTTAAGATCAGTTCTTCAATACTAAATGGTTTTGTAATGTAATCATCAGCTCCCAATCGAAGCCCATGAATTTTGTCCTCTTTTAACGATTTAGCCGTCAAGAAAATAATAGGAACCTCTGGATCGAATTTCCGAATCTCTTTAGCGAGCGTAAAACCATCTATTTCGGGAAGCATTACATCCAAAATACATAAATCAAAAGACTGTTCTTTGAGCACATTCAAGGCCGCTTTCCCATCCATGCAATGGGTAATTTGATAACCCTGTAATTCTAAATTGTCGCGGGTGACAAAGCCTAAACTCTCATCATCTTCGACATAAAACAAATGTGCCTTTTTATCAGTATTTGCCGAAGTAGTTTCTTTTGATTTATACGTGGATGTATTCATTTTGGGAATATTTTTGAGCAGATTAAGCTGAACTTAAATACTGCAACATCGCGCCAAAGGCGCCCGGTGCAGTAGAGGAGTCCAATTTAAAAAGCTGAAAGTCAGCTTTTTAAATTGGACTCCCCTCCAAAACCACCATTTACTGGAGCGAGCCGCTTGGCGGCAATGCTCCAATAATCTATAATTTGATTTTGTCCAAGTATTTATTTGAATTTATTTTTCATCAAAATGGAAATCGTTGTTCCTTCCTCCAATTCACTTTCCAAATTCAGCTTCCAGCCATGTTCTTCACAAATATTTTTGATATAAAAAAGTCCTAACCCAAACCCTTTAACATTATGTACATTTCCAGTCGGAACACGGTAAAATTTATTAAATACCTTCCCTTGATGTTCTTTGGAAATCCCAATTCCTTTATCTTTAATTTTCAGCAAAATTCCTTTCCCTACATTTTCGCTCGAAACCTTAATATGAGGTTTTTCTTTACAGTATTTCATTGCATTGTCCAGCAAATTGTACAAAATATTTGTGATGTGCAATTGGTCAGCTTTGACAATCGAATTTTTAGCATTCAGTTGGCAAATCATTGTTCCTCCATCACTTTCAATTTTCAATTTTATACTCTTCAAAATGCCTTCCAATAAATGATGAAGATCCAGCTCCTCTAAATTAAGTTTGAAATTACCTTTTTCAATTTTTGCCAATTGAAGCACTTTTTCTACTTGATTATTGAGGCGTTGGTTTTGATCCTTAATTATTTGCGCATATTGATGAAGGCGCTGATTTTCTTGAATTTCCTTATTATTTAAAAAAACATCTGCTGAAATCTTGATAGTAGAAATGGGTGTTTTGAATTCATGCGTCATGTTATTAATGAAGTCTTTTTGCATTTCAGAAAGCCGCTTTTGACGCAAAATCACAAATATGGAATAAAGAAAAAACAAAAGGGTTACACCCAAAATGGCAGCAAAAATAACCGTCATACCCATACTCCCTATAATATGACCTTCTCGATTCGGAAATCGAACTCCAAAATAATAGGGGAATTCACTATAAATTGGTAAAAGTTTATCTGAATTATCCCCTTGACTCTTTCCAGAAGAAGATCCTCCATAAACCATTTCATTGGTTTCGCAATCATAAATACTATATTCAAACGCCTCAGACAAACTCACTTCTTCCAACTCCTTTCGAAGAAAATAATCTAAAATATTGACGTCGATTTCGTCATTAATATTGACCACATAATAGTTCGATGAAACTTGTTTAATAATGTCATAACTAGGCAATGGGCTACCCAGCTTTTCAAATCCTTTAGCTGTACTTTGAAGAGCAATAATTACTTTCTCATGAAATTCCTGTTCCTGAACATCCCATGTCTGTTTCAACAAATAAACTTGAAGTACAATGATGCCCACAATCGCTATCATTCCAAACAGAACCACTCTTATTATTGTGCTATTTTTCATACAGGCTTTTCACAAAATTGAAAAACTATTTTGGCTGCACTTATCAATAGAACTTCATTCACAAAACCTTAACAACCATTTTGTAAAACTAATTAAAATTAAATAAATATGAAAAACCAATTATTCCTCTTTTCTTGATTTTTTCTTAGGATTGCGGATAAAATAAATTGACCAATTTGAGGTCAGAATTTTTTGTAACTAATGAGGCAAAAAGTACAGGCATAGCAAAGCTATGGCGAGTATTTTTAACGAAATATGGTGAAAAAATAGTCCGTCATAATATGTGTGAGTTATTTCTGTCCAAGCACTTGATACTACTTTGTCACTTTGGTGGGAATATGTATAAGAGCACGCCTAATTTGGCGGGCAGCCGTTTGTTTATGCGGAGCAGATTAAACAAACTAGACTTTTTTCGTAGTTTTTGGGACAATGCCAAAAAGTACAATATTTCAAAAAAGAAACAAGTCTTATAATATTCCCAAGAATACTTCAAAGTGACAAAGTAGTATCAAGTAAAAATGTGGAAAAACACATCATCATTCATGATAAAAGACCCTATGAAATCCTTTCCGGCATTGGAGGTTTTGGGTCGAGCAAACGATTCTTTGACGAATATCCAGTAGATATTCAAGTGAGTGAACCGCAATGGAGGTAGGTTTGCAAATTCAATGGGAAAGAGAGATCCCATACTAACTCTTGCCACATTTGCTCAAAAGGTCATTGAATAGAGATTAGATTTTCTTTGACTAGGCAAAAAAAGACCGTCGCCTAAAGTGACGGGAAAACTAAGCAGGCAGATGGATAAAAAGATTTTTTTGCGGCGAAAGCAGCCCCCCGAAAAGAAAGGGTAATTAGCAGTAGCTGCATTTCAAATAATCTTTCTCCTTTTTTCCATGATGAAAAAAGGAGGAAAAAAATCTAGGCTGTGGATATTTTGACTAAAATTCAATTGCACTCGTGCAAACGACCCAAATGCTCGCAAAGCTCGCGTGGGTAGTTTTTACAAAAAAAACACTACCCACAATTGAATTTCTTAACCCCAAAATCTCCAATGCCGCTGCGAAAACCGAAACATTCAGTTCAATAAGTAACGCCTATAAAGAATAACTCCGACAT
>JANSWP010000093.1 GCA_024743405.1 Bacteroidota bacterium | reverse complement strand
TGCCAAATACAGTTCCTATCCCGCTTATCTTGAACGAGCGGCTGAATTATTGGGTCCGGAGCACTATATATATCCTTTCCTTCAAGCCCGAAAAAGGTATTTTGAAGGATATTTGATGCATATAGACCTTCGGAATGCGGACCCGGAATTGGGAAAAAAAATACTGGGAAAATATCGGGAGGCATTGACTTGGCAGCCTGAATTCCCTCAGGTGTACGCTAATATGTCGATGGTTCATTTTTACCAAATGCAGCAAGGGGACTCGGCAGCTTTTTATGCAGATCGTGCTGTAGCATTAGCGCCGTCTTGGATAATGCCCTATTCCAATTTGGCATTCTATTATTGTATGATCTATCAAGGTACAGGTGTAAAAAACAACTTAGAGAAAGCCGAGCATTTCTTGAAACTCACCGACCAGGCAGACTCATCTGCTGCCCGGTCAAACTACTGGCATCTCAACAATTGGGGAACCTATTACGCCATTTCCGGGCAATTTGACAAATCAGCATTAGCATTCAAAAAAGCGATCAAAGTGGATTCCTCTAATTCCATAGCTCAGATGCATTTGGGTAATATTTATAAGAGTCAAGGTAACCTTCCGGGTGCGGAAGCACAATACAAAAAAGCCATCGAACTGGATTCTACCAATCATAATGCGCTGATTAATTTAGCGAATGTTTATGTCGCCCGCAATCGACTGCCGGAAGCTGAAATACTGTACAAAAAAGCCCTGAAACTGGACTCAACTTATTTACGGTCGTTGCAGCACCTGGGACAACTGTACATGCAGACAAATCGCTTCGAGGAAGGAGAAAAAATATTATTAAAAATTTTTCGATATGATTCAATCTCAACCAAGAGCTTATTGGTCTTGTCTTCCGGTTACATTCAAATGAGACGATATTCGGAAGCAGAAAAATATTTAAAAAAAGCTATTCAAACAGATTCAACTTCATGGTATGCCTATTTTAATTTGAGTCAAACCTACGCGATGCTCAATCAATTCGATAAAGCTTTTGAAGCAGCAAATAAAGCCATCGAAATCGCTCCGCCAAACCCCATGCTTTATATGTTGCTTGGGGGTATTCATATGCTCGACAACCAATTGGAAAAAGCGGAGCAAAGTATTCAACAAGGGCTAAAATTGGATTCACTTAATACAAATCTTAAATCAGCTCTGGGATTGATTTACGTTAAGAACAATCAATTAAAAGAGGCAGAGGAAGAATTATTGGAAACCCTTGCTATTGATTCATTGCATTCCAATGGATTGACAAATCTGGCGATTTTATACGGATTAACGGGGCAATATGAACTGGGAGAAGAGCTGGCTATGAAAGCGATTAAGATAAATCCGATGAATCCGGGTGGTCTAAATGCATTGGGTCTTATTTATGCCAAAAACGGGCGTTTCGAAGAAGCGGATCAACAACTGAAAAAGGCCTTGGAAATATTTCCTGATGACAATCAGAATGCGCCTAATGTACTGCTTACTTATGCAGTACTTCACAGCTTGCAGAATAATATCGATAAGGCTTTTGACTACCTTGAACAGGCCGGAAAAATGGAACATTTTTCAGCTTTTTTTTACATCGACCTGAAAACGGAGCCTGCACTGGCTCCTTTGAGAGCACAGACGGAACGGTGGGACTTGTTGATGAAAAAATATTTCCCTGATCAACAAAGGAAATAAAAAATATATGGATATAGATTTTCTAAAGTCTAGTGGGTTCATGCTAGATTAACATTATTGTCTCCAACAAGCAATAAAAGAACTCAAAACAGTTTTCTATCTTCGCGCCCTAATCAAAATAGAATCAAATAATGAAAAATATTACCGTTATAGGAGCAGGTACAATGGGCAATGGTATTGCTCATGTTTTTGCTCAAAAAGGCTATCGCGTTGCACTTGCAGATATCTCTCAAGATGCTTTAGACAAAGCACTAGCAACCATTGGAAAAAACCTAGACCGGATGATTCGAAAAGAAAGAATCACAGCGTCTGACAAGGCTGAGACCTTAGGCAATATCCAAACATTTCAGGATTTAAAAGTAGCTGTTGCCGAAGCAGACTTAGTAGTCGAGGCAGCTACTGAAAACATTGATTTAAAATTGAAAATCTTCCAACAGATGGATGAATTGGCACCTGCCAATGCTATATTGGCGACCAATACTTCCTCCATTTCTATTACTAAAATCGCAGCTGTAACTAAACGTCCAGAAAAAGTGATTGGCATGCACTTTATGAATCCTGTGCCGGTCATGAAATTAATTGAAGTTATACGAGGATATGCAACATCGGACGAAGTCACTCAGACAATTATGGATTTATCCATCAATTTAGGAAAGAGCCCAGTTGAAGTCAATGACTACCCAGGTTTTGTTGCTAACCGTATTCTGTTACCTATGATTAATGAAGCAATCTCTGCATTGTTTGAAAATGTCGCTGGAGTAGCCGAAATTGATACCGTCATGAAGCTTGGTATGGCACACCCTATGGGACCACTTCAATTAGCTGATTTCATTGGATTAGATGTATGCTTATCTATATTGAAAGTATTACATGATGGATTCGGTCAACCTAAATATGCTCCTTGCCCATTATTAGTCAATATGGTAACCGCTGGAAAGTTAGGTAGAAAATCTGGGGAAGGGTTTTACAATTATAGCCATGGAGGCAAAGAATTAGTAGTGGCAGACAACTTTAAAAAGTAACTAGGTAAAGGCGAAAAAATAAGTTGGTCATTTCGCCTTTACTAAATTCGTTTTCCAAAGAAAAAGTGAAAGGGTGAAGCACTCTTTCACTTTTTTCTTTCGGTAAGTATCGACGGCGACTTAAATATAAGTCTAAAAGAAATCCTTGCTTTCATTGAGGTAAGAGAATGTCTAAAAAGGAAGAATAACATTTGAAATCAGCAAAAAATAATTCCAAAAGATTTGAATTTGAATTTCAAAAATTGACCTCATTCGAGCAATCTACAGAAGCATTTTTAAAAAGTGTTTGTTTTTTGTTATGTCTACAAAGATACAAGTTGTCTTAGCCTTGGTCAATCACTAAAAAGACGTAACTTTCAATGGGTGTTTATACTGGCTCAGGTAACGGCGAAAAAAACCGATGTTTACTTTTTTATCAAGAAATTTCTACCTTAATCTTTTATTTGAATTTAGAATATTGGATGATCGAATTTTAAATGGATATACGTGCTAGATTTACAAGTATAAGCACACAAAATCTAATACCCACTAATCAATCATCATTTATTTTTTAATATATTAGTTTTGTTATGCGAACAGCTATACTTTCCTTGTTAATTACGATCACTTTTTTGCTTTCTTCTTGTGCTAATTATAAGCTCAATATAAGCAAAGACATCTCTAATCCAACTCCAGATTTGCCAAACGATTTGGAATTAACTCATTCCATTTATCTCCTTGGAGATGGAGGACATTCCGATATGGGTAAAGTCGCTCCTGCAGTAAAGTTCTTTGGTGAGCAATTAAAAGATGCACCTAAGAATAGTTCTGTTATTTACCTTGGAGATAATATTTATCCAGGTGGATTTCCAAAGAAAAAAGATCCAGGGCGTGCTTTGGCAGAACATCGGGTTAATGTTCAAATGGATATACTAAAAGGTTATAAAGGAAAATCATACATTATGCCAGGCAACCATGATTGGCGATCTGGACTGAAACGATTGAAAAAATTCGAAGACTATGTTGAAGAATACGAGGATATAAAGATCGAGTGGATTCCTGATGATGGTTGTAGTGGCCCTGAGGTTGTAGAAATTAATGACAATTTGGTAGTAATTTTTGTCGATTCTCAATGGTGGTTGATGAATTGGGATAAAGAACCTGAACTAAATTCAGGTTGTGAAAATAAATCGAAAAAGAACTTTCTATACTTTTTTGAAGAAGCAATGAAAAAGCATCGACGAAAAAATGTCGTCATTGCGATGCACCATCCGCTTTATTCCAATGGTCCTCATGGTGGGCGTTTTACGACTATGCAACACCTTTTTCCTTTGACTCAAGTTAACCCTAAGTTATTAATCCCACTACCAGGTATAGGAACAGCTATGTCATTTTTGAGAGGAACCATTGGTTCACGCCAAGATATTGCACATCCAGAGTTAAAATCCTTAAGAAAAGGATTACAAGCCTCTGCCAATAAAAATGGAAGTTTCATTTTCGTAGCTGGTCACGAACACAATCTCCAATTATTTGAAAAGGGAAAACAGACCTATGTAATTAGTGGAGCTGGCTCAAAAAAGAGCCCTGCTGGAACAGGAAATGATGCTGCGATGACTTACGGGCATAATGGTCACTCTATTATGAAATTTTATGAGGATGGCTCTTCATGGATTGAGTTTTGGGTACCTATTGGAGATGGCTCGAAAGGAGAAATGGTTTTTCGAAAACAAATAAAAGATAAGCTCCCTGCTTTGAATATTGAGGAGCAAAAATCCTTTCCAAACTATGAATCTGACCAGAAAACTTTTACGATCAAGTTGGATGATTCAGAACAAAAGAGTAAAGGGCATCGTCGTTGGTGGGGAGAACATTATCGTGAAGCATACCGCGCTTCAGTTGATGCTCCTTCTTTAGACTTAGCAACTTTCCAAGGAGGCATGACTGCTGTCAAAAGAGGAGGAGGATACCAAACTAACTCTATTAGACTCAAAGATGCTGGTGGTCACCAATGGGTAATGAGAGACATGATCAAAGATGCTACCCGAATTGTACCTTATCCATTTAATAAGACTTTTGCAAAGGATATTTTTGCGGATCAATTTACTTCTGCACATCCTTATGCGGCATTCACTGTAGCGGATATGGCAGAGGCGGTCAATATTTATCATACTAATCCAAAATTGTATTATGTCCCAAAACAACCCGTACTAGGATTATATAATGAAGGGTTTGGTGACGGGTTTTATTTAATAGAAGAGCGTGCAGGTGGAAATTGGGAAACTTTAAAAAGCTTTGGTTATGCAAAAACAACTATTAGTACTGTCGAATTAGCCCAAAAACAACAGAAAAACCATAAACATAAGATAGATCAACAATGGACTCTAAGGTCTAGACTATTTGATCAGGTTATTGGTGATTGGGATCGACATGATGACCAATTTAGGTGGGTTCCAATGGAACAAGAAGATGGTACAAAGTTATATCGTCCGATACCTAGAGACCGCGACCAACCCTATTCCACTTACGATGGCATTATTCCAGCTATTTTAAGAAGTACGGTTCCTTTCATGAAACAGTTAAAGGTTTTCACACCTGAAATTCCCAAAATTCAATGGGTTAATTATCATTCTCGCTACTTTGACCCCTCCTTTATTCATGAGATGACATTAGAAGATTTCGAAAGAGAAGCAACGTTCATTCAAGAAAATTTAACAGATGATATAATAGAGCAATCTATTCAAAAATTACCGGAATCCGTTTACGCATTAAATGGTGAAAAAATAACCAACATTGTAAAAGCCCGTAGAGATAGCCTTCAAAAAATTGCAACTGACCTATACGGTTTAGTCGCTGAAAAAATAGTAGTAGTAGGTAGTGAAAAAAGTGAATATTTTGATATAAAACGGCTAAATGATATGGAAACGGAAGTGACTATGTATGCTTCCAACAAAAAAGGAGATAAAAAAGAAGTTCTTTATAGTAGAGTTTTAAAGACAAATGAAACGGAAGAAGTTAGACTTTACGGATTGGGCAATGAAGATCATTTTTATATAAGTGGAGAGGTAAAAGATGGAATAATCGTTCGATGTATTGGAGGTGTCGATGAAGATATTTTTGTCGACCAATCAAAAGTTGGTGGTGCTGGGAAGAAAACATTCATCTATGATTCCAAAGACGACAATCAATTGACTCTTGGAACAGAAGCTAAAAACAAAACTTCCAATGATCCAATCAAAAACACCTATGATCGTCGTGCCAAGGATTTTGAGTATAACTATGCAATGCCACTACCGATTATCGCCTTTAATCCAGATGATGGGATAGTATTAGGAGCGGCGGTTCATTATTTCGATTATGGTTTTCAGAAAGATCCATTTGCATCCTCTCACTTGTTTGGTGTCGATTATGCCTTAGGAACCAAAGGAGTAAACCTTAAATACAAAGGAGAGTTTATGCAGGCCATTGGCAAATGGGATGTAACGTTAGATGCCGTTTTTAGTAGCCCTCGATATACTCGAAATTTCTTCGGATTGGGTAATGAAACCATAAATGAAGATAGAGAAAGAGACTACAATCGTATCCAACAAAAAATATACGCATTTAGTCCGGGAATCAAGAAACGTATTGGCAACCTATCTTATTTTAAAATCAGTGGACAAATAGAAAATATTAGTATAGATGACCTGGCAGATCGCTTTGCTAATAGCGAAAACCCAGATATCCGAGAGTCTAATTTTGGTGATGTGGGTTTTGTAGGTGGAGAAGTCGAATTTAATTATGAAAATTCTGATCATAAGTTTGTTCCGACAAAAGGAGTACACATTAATTCGATCTTTGGTTATAAAGCAAGCTTGAAAGAAACTGATCGAGATTTTGCATACATAAAAGCGAGTTTTGGCTTTTATGCTGGCGGAAAGAATGTTGTCTTCGGATCTAGAGTCGGTACAGATCACCGATTTAGCAATGACTTCGAATTTTTCCAGGCGGCAACCTTAGGTGGATCAGATAATTTGAGAGGATTCCGTGACGAACGGTTTTCAGGACGCACCTCTTTTTACCATAATACGGATTTGAGGGTTAGATTATTTACAGCGGATAGTTACTATTTGCCATTTACTTTAGGCTTGGTCGGAGGTTATGATTATGGGCGGGTATGGATGCCAGATGAAGATTCTGATCAATGGCATGATTCCGTAGGTGGAGGTATATGGATAAGTCCTTTTGATGCGGCAGTAATTAATTTGAGCCTATTCCATTCAGATGAAGGATATCGCTTTCAATTAAAGGGAGGATTTCTGTTTTAAAAGTTAATTAATTCATAATTAACATTTTTTCATTTGTAACCACCGGGATCGCGCACTATTTTTGAAAATCATTCTTTATAAATAATGTGCATCCCTCAACATTTAGAATAAAAGAATATCAATCATTTAATAACATTTTATTAATCAAAATAATTAAAGCATGAAACAAGTATTCCTTTTTATGGCATTTTTTGGCTTATTTGCCTTTACTACAAATGCACAAAACTGCTCTGCCTCTAAAGCAGCTAAGAGCGCATCCATCGAAAAATCTACCTCTTCTTCAAGTGCAGCTGCAAAACTTGCAGCTATGGACATGAATATTGAAGAAAGAGTTTGTTCAACTTCAGGTAAAGTAAGCTATGTAAAAAAAGAAGTTTGCGCAACTTCAGGTAAAGTAAGCTTTACGGATGTTGAATATTGCACTAAGTCTGCAAAATTTATCAATACTTCTCCTAGCAAAGGCAAATCTGATTGTGCTAAGTCTTGTGCAAAAGCTAAAAAAGAGGCAAAAGCAACTAAAGCTTCTTACAAAGAGACTTCTGCCAAAAAAGCAGCTTGCTCAAAATCTTGTGCAAAAGCTTGTACTGCTGCTGAAAAAGCAGCTTGTGCAAAAAAAGCTGGAAAAACTTGTGATCCTGCAGCTTGTAGCGGACAAAAAGCTAAATCTGCAAGTGCTCAAACACCTGCAAAAGCTAAGTTAGTAAAGAATGAAAATTAATTAGTTATTGGAAGGTTTGTGATTTCATTCACTAATCTCCATTAACATCAAAAAAGAGTTCATAACTGTTGTTATGAACTCTTTTTTTTTGAATATCTCTCCTTTTAAAAAAAGTCCGAATAGGAATTCCCTTTTCGATATTCATTTATGACATGTCTAACCGTGGCAGTTAGATTGGAGGGTAATTGATTTAAGGAAAACCAAGAAACACCCTTAAACTTTTCAGGCTCATTGTTTCGGAAAATACCTTCCCATTTATTCGTCTTAAAATATAAGGTCATACGTTGCCCATTCGATGTTTTCTTATGTAAAACATGAGCTAATTGTAAAATAGATGGCTTTAAGATAATACCTGCCTCTTCTTCTGCCTCTCTAATTAAAGCCTCGATAGCCGTTTCATCAGCTTCAATAGTTCCTCCAACTAAAGTATAATTTCCACCTTGCTTTCTCTTCTGCTTCAACAGTAGAATTTTTCCCTTATGATAGAGTATCAACCTTACCTTTAAAGTAATACGAGCCATTAAATTTAGATTTAAGAGAGAAGGAAATCATACTCAAATTCCATCCAACTCAATTTCAACAACAAGGTTTTCTCATAAAAATAAATTCGTTCAAAAACCGTCCGAAAGTTTAAAATCGCTAAAACAGATTTTTATGAGAAAACCCTGACTTCAACAATTAACTAGGACAAATGTGCAATTTTTTTTAAGGAAATTATTAGAAAATAAAGCTGCTACCCTAAATCAGTTATTAAATTTTCTATCGGGCTCTTTTGTTTTGAAGGTTAAATTGATGAAAATGAAAAAAAATCAAGATAAAAAGTTACCTAAGAAGGTTCATGGCGTCAAAAGGAGCATAAATAATGATGGAGGAATGTTATCGGGTGAAGGCTGAAAGCTGGAACCCGATAGTTTTTAATCTATAAAAGCCATTGATAATACTTCAATGGCTTTTATTTTTAGGACGAGACAGAGTGAAGTGACAAAAATCGAGATCAACCAATCATGCCCGTTTTATGCAAAATAGATAACTGACTATGATACGTTTTAGCAATATTTTCTTCAGTGAAAACAGTCTCTGTATCGCCAAAAGCAATCAATCGTTGATTTAATAAAATAACTCGATCAAAATATTCTTTGACAGAAGAAAGGTCATGATGAATGACTAAAAGTGTTTTTCCTTCCTGGGCCATTTTTTTCAAAATACCAATTATCTTTTCTTCGGTCGTGATATCCACTCCAACAAAAGGTTCATCCAATAAAAACACAGAAGCCTCTTGGCATAAAGCTCTGGCCAGAAAAACACGTTGCTGCTGTCCTCCTGATAACTCTCCAATTTGCCGATCCATTAAATCTTCAATCCCAAGATCTTGCAACGCTTTTAAGGCAATAGCTTTATCTGATTTATCTAGACTCTGAAGAAGTTTTTTATGTGGATATCGCCCCATCAATACAATATCCATCACCGTAGCAGGAAATTGCCAATCTACGTCATCTCTTTGAGGGACATAAACAACTTCTTTTCTTTGATTATCGATCGTTTGTGCATTAAACTCAACCTTACCTGCATTGACTTCGGTCAACCCCAAAATTGCTTTAAAAAGAGTCGATTTTCCGGCTCCATTGGGACCAATAATTCCATAAATCTTTCCTGATTCTATTTCAAGAAAAATATTCGTCAATACAATTTTTTTGTCATAAGAAACAGAAAGACCTTTTACAGATATCGTAGAATCAATCATTATATTAACGCATTTTATGTACCAAAAAAGCCATCAGAGGAATCAAAAGTAATCCCATAAAAATCAATGTTTTCATTCCAGAACTTTCAGCAACTTCTTCTATTTTTTCTTCCATCATTTCTACATTTAACGCCTTGACAATCACATCCGTATTATATTTCAACATATCTAGATAAGAAGATGCAGGGCTATCTTTTTCCCCTATAGAATCCGCATATAATTGTCCTCCTATTTTTACATGATTATCTTTTGCCAATTGCTCTAAGAGTTTAGGATTAATCGTACTCTCAATAAAAATAGCCGGCACTTTATTTTCCCTAATCACTCTATTAAGTCGGATAATGTCAGAAGTCTGTGCCTCAGATTCAGTAGATATTCCTAATACAGACTCTAACTGTATCCCATATCTTTTTCCATAATATTGAAAGGCATCGTGAGAAGTAATCAAGATGCGATGTTGTTCTGGTATTTTTTGAATTTCTGTTTGGATATAAAGGTCTAAATCCTCAAGTTGTTTGCGGTAAACACCATAGTTAAATTCATAGACCTCTTTATTATCCGGATCTAATTGAACCAAAGCATCCTTGATGTTTTCAATATATTTTAGCCCCTTTGAAACATCCATCCACGCATGAGGATCAGCTGAATTATGATATTTTTCACTGGTTATCGCATCAACACCTTCAGTAATTAAAACGACCTCTCCACGGGTACCAGAGTTCTCAATCAATTCATTTAACCATCCTTCGAAGGTTAATCCATTTTTTAAGATTAAATCTGCACTTGACACCAATTTCGCATCACTCGGAGCTGGTTGATAAGTATGTGGATCGCCCCCTATTGGTACGATCGTTTTAATTTCTAAATGCCCTCCAGAAATGTTTTCTGCCATATCTGCAAAAATAGATGCAGTAGAAACAACTTTTTTAGGTGTAGGGTTGAAACCCAAAACTACTTGCAACCCCAAAAAAGAAACCAACAAAAACAATGATATTTTTTTCATAATAATCTATAGTATTGGGTAAGTTCATCACCCTTTTTGTACAAATAAATTCTGACTAACCTTTTGAGACAAAATCGTTTCTTTTTGATTTAATAAAATCTTTATAGATTCATCATATTCAAAAAAATCAATGACCTCAATTTCAACTCCTAATGACAAATTCAATTGATCCAAATAATCCAAAAAAGAGGCAGTATGTTCCTGAACACCCACGACAATCCCTTTTTCGCCTTTTTTTAATTCGGATAAAAGATTTTTTTTCCGGAAAGCAAAATTTCCATCCACATCTGGAATGGGGTCACCATGTGGATCAAATTTAGGCTGTCCTAAAAATTGATCTAATCGCTCCACTAATTCTTCTGATTTAATATGTTCTAACTCTTCGGCAATATCATGAACAGCTCCCCATGAGAATTCTAATTTCTCCACCAAAAAGACCTCCCATAATCTATGTTTCCGAACGAGATTAGTGGCTATTTTGCCACCTAGAACTGTTAGTGTTACTCCCTTATATTTTTCATAGTTTATAAGTAATTTGCCAGCCAATCGCTGAAGCATATCCGTTACAGAAGCTGCACTTGTAGCCATTCGTTTGGCAATTGCATTCGTACTAGCTGATTTGTTAGACTTTTCACAAATTTTGAATATTGCCTTTAAATAGTTCTCTTCTGTATATGAAAGTTTTTCCATTGATCAATTGAAAAATTAAGCGTTTAGTTACTTTAAAGATCTTCTTTAAATAACTTAATCGACAAAGTTACAATTATTTTTAGACTAATCTAAAAATAATTTTTCGAGCTATAAAAAATCACAAAATTGAGCATAATACGCTTTTCAGTTACTCCAGAGAGAAGGGAAAATAGTAAGAAGATAACACCATTCTATAAAAAGAAAACAAGGTTTACCAAATATCGATGATTTGATAAACCTTGTTATTTATAAATGATAACACAAAGCAGAAAGTACCTACCTATTTATTCCTCCTCTTCTTTTTTTATACTTATATCTACTACTTCTTCCTTTACTTTTTCTTGTTTAGGAGGTTTAGGTGGCTCAGGTGGTTTCATCAATTGAATCTTGTTGAGAAGCAATTGAGCTTTCATCAGAAAATCAGCTCTGTGTTTGACATATTCATTATGAACCATCAATAATCGAGCAGCATCAAAAGCAGCAGTACCTGGGTATATTTGCTTAGCGGCAATAGGATGCAGCCAATATTCTAAATTATTGGAACGCAAATAAGAATTTTGCAAATTGAATCCTGCAATCACAGATAATTTATTCAAGGAGAAAAGATAATCTGTTTCTTTATTCAAATCCTTTTGCAAATCAATTATCTGTATTCTATCGAAATAGACTCCTGCACGCTCACAAAGAAAAATATCTCGACGACCATCAAAAGTCAATATTGTGCTGAGCCTATATTTTCTCAAAGCATTCAACAGAAAACGCTTGATATGCATTTGAGCAGGTCTGAGTTGCTTGAAAGAGTATTGTAATGCCCTTTTATCAAGCTTAAACTCTTCCATAAATGGACGACGTCGACCACTTCGCATATTGATAACCTCTTTCTCTCTTCCGATGGTATGGCCCAATTCATTAACTCGAGAAAAGACGCTGACATAGTCAACATCAACTCGGTTTGTCCAACTTTCTACGAAAATCTTATTGGAGCGACCTTCAAAAACGAGTAGAGAAATCTCAGCAATGGCAAAAAAGTTGGGGAAACCGCCGTAGATGTTGCCATATTTTAATTCCAGAATTCCAATGTTGTTTTCCACGTTGTTTAAAATTGTTTTGGGAAATCTTCTCTGTTCAAAAATTGATTGTTACATTCGGTTTTTTAAAACGGTGCGCAAGTTATAATTTTTGCGGGAATCATCCCAAATTTTTGAACCTAATCTAAAAACCGAATGACATTTATCGTTTAAACACAGAGATGTTATTTTCTTTATCGCTAACCAAATAGTTAATTAGCTGATAACTAATATTTTATATTTTTTTCAGAAAATGAACTTTCCATTTTCATAAATCTTTTCATCGTCAGCATAAATTGCCCCTCCATTCGTCATATCTGTAATCAAATCCCAATGAATAGAAGATTGATTCTTTCCTCCCGCTTGCAAATAAGATTGTCCAAGCGCCATATGTACAGTGCCTCCCATTTTCTCATCAAATAGAATATTCTTCGTGATACGATCGATATTATAATTAGTACCGATCGCTGCTTCTCCAAAACGGCGAGCGCCTTCAATTTGAAAAATATTATTTAAAAAATCTTGCCCCCTTTTCGCTTCCCATTTTTCTATATATCCATCTTTCACCCAAAGTGTTACATCTTCTACTTCATGCCCCATATATACTGAAGGAAAGTTAAATCGGATAACTCCATTAACTGAATTTTCAACAGGCGAAGTATAGACCTCTCCCGAAGGCATATTGGTTTGACCATCAGAATTGATCCATGTACGCTCATCACACGAAAATTCAATATCAATACCTTCCCCTTTATAACGCACATGCTTACTTTTGTTCAATAAATCTGTGACCTCTTGCTGACTTGCCCGCACATTTAACCATTCTTGCATCGGGTCGTCGGCAAATAATTTACACGCTCCAAAAACAAAATTTTCATATTCTTCCAAAGACATACCTGCTTGTTGAGCCGCCGCTTGGGTAGGAAATTGGCAGAGATTCCTTTTTAAGTCTCTAGTGGCCGTCCGTTCAAAATATGTTTTTGAGATTCCCTTCATAGCTGCCTGCCTAATCTTGGATTTCTCAATGCTTACATTTTGTTCTTCTTTCAAATTGAAAGGGGCCCTTATATATATGTATGCGTCAAACTCTTCCATGGCTTTTTTCTGGAGAGTAGGCAAATATTCTAATTGTTCTTTATCTGCCTCTTGCAAGAAGATGCGTCCCTTTTCCCGAAATCCCAAATCAACCTCAACGTGCGCACCAGCTTTTATTGCAGATCGATATACTTCCTTAATGAGCGGTTCTGCTAAAGTGGTACTAGAGACATACAACTTGTCGCCCTTTTGGATTTCAACACAATAATGAACTAATAAATCGGCGTATTTAGTAAGAATGGATTGCATGTTATATAGTTCTGAATTTCAAATACAATTTTACAGAAAAAAGCTGGTGTATGATACTTGGGGATAATAAATAAATGTAAATTAACTCTAATTCTTTTACAAATTCGACATTATTCAAATAATATATTCTTGAAATTTATAATTTCATATTTTCTCAATAAAATCTTTGTTTTAAACAAAGATTTTATTCTATTTAAAGAAGGAGAAAATAGATGACTTATGCTTTATTTACTGGACCGAGCCGCTTTGAGTTAATGCTCCAGTAATCAATAACTTGATTTTGTCCAAGCACTTACTTAATTGATTAGCTCTTAAAAAAACCTTTATTAGCCAGTGGAATCTGAGAAATCTCAAGCCCTCTAAATGACACACTAAACACTTCATTATCAATTATATAAACCACCCCTTTCTGACGCCAATCAAAAGATTGAAAATCACTTTCACTTACCTCTTTTAAAGAATCTCTCCTTTTTCCATGAAAAAATTATTTTGCTAGTTTCATCCTTCCTTTCGCTAATTATTAGACTTTTAAAAGCCGGTGCCAGCCATTCATTTTTTTTGTATTATTGGTTTCCAAAATTGAGAAGTGATCTACAGCACATGAAAATTTTTCGCTTTTTTATATTAACACATTTGCTCACTCTAGCAATCTCATCGATAGCACAAACGCCTTTTGCTTGTGATGGACGTTATTTCGTCACTACCGAAAACCAACTAAATGAAATAATTATTGACTGGGAAGCTGACACTTTTTTTCTAGCTCCTTTCGAAAATGATCTCCCCCACCCTATAGATGCTATCGGTTATAATCCCATCGATAATTTTATCTATGGGATAGCTAAAGTTGCCAATGAAAACCTGTTTTATAAAATCGACGCCACTGGAAAAGCCTTTTTTATCGATACCCTCCAAATTGATTATTCACTCTGGAATAGAGCAATAAAGGGTGGGGCTTTCACCCGAAATGGGCAGTTTGTTTTTTCTTTAATTTCTGAGCTCAGTATTGATGCGCCTAATGGAATTGCTATATTAGATTCAGATCAGCCTAATGATTTTTCAATCACAACTGCATCTGTTTTGGGCGTCAATCCATTAGTTTTCATTGAAGACTTTTCTGAAAATCCAGCGGATGAGTTGATGTGGGCAGTCCAACATTATTTAGAATTCAAAGAAAACCCAGATTCTTCCTTTCTTCAAAATTTCAATTTTCATAATTGTTTTTCCACCATAGACCTTACCGATTTCACCGTCGATAATGGATCCTACTCTCCCCTTGAACAGTGGGTTTTTTCTCATGGACATATTTCAACAATGTTTCATAATCCTTTTTTGGAATTGTTTGGTCAAAGTTTAACGGAACTCTATCAATTTGATGTCATTAATAATGGGGTTAAAAAAATAAAAATCAATAGAGTCGAACATACGATAGATGGGTGCTCTTGTCCGTATACCCTGAAAATGAGGCAAACCGTCAGTCCCAAAACGACCTATCCTTGCACAGAAGTCTTGTACAATTTTCCCATTGCAAATTTCACCCAAAATGTACAAAAACAAGTCTTATTTAAGGATACATTCCCACCTGGTTTTGAAGTTTTGGAAGTAATTCGAAACCCTTTTGGAGGGATCATTTCTGGGCAAAATTCGAATGAATTGACTATCGAAAACATGGAAATCCCCTATGGAATAGACAGTCTCCAAGTTCGAGTTTTATTACCTGAAACCACTACTGGTATATTTTATAACCAAGCATTTTTAAAAAATATCAACCTTGAAGGAACAAATGAATCAAGAACTATTATTCCATCAGATTATCCCCCGAATGCCGAGAAAGAAGACCCCACTCCACTAGAAATTATTCCTTTTGAAATCACAGTAGAAGGAGAAGATTTTGTGATTTGCGAAGATTCATCTATAGCCATTCAGCCATTAGAATTATTAAATAATTTGGATTTAACCTGGTCAACAGGATCAAACGATTCAATCTTAATTGTAAAAAATTCAGGGATTTATGGCGTAACTGTTTCCGCTGGTTGTAATGCAGATTCAACTGAATTCGAAGTTCTTTTAAGCCCATTTACAATTGACCTAGAAGAAGTCATTGAAGTCAACTTTGGTGATTCGGTCTTCATTCAACCTACTATTACTTCAATTAGTCCAATCGAAAATATTATTTGGGGTTCAATTGAAGAAAATATCATTTCATGTGCTGATTGTTTAGAGAATTACATTAAACCTTCCCAAGATGGCTGGATCTGGATAAATGGCTCCAACTCTATTGGTTGTCAATCTTATGACCAAGCTTATTTAAGGGTGAAAAAAAATGTATTTGCGCCTAATATCTTTAGTCCAAATGCCGACGGCAGAAATGATATTTTCTATCTCCAATCCAAAAATGACCTAACTTTTAAAAACTTCCAGATTTTC
The DNA here is from genome assembly GCA_024743405.1 of Bacteroidota bacterium. Lineage (GTDB taxonomy): Bacteria > Bacteroidota > Bacteroidia > Chitinophagales > Saprospiraceae > JANSWP01. Next base: position 12,882 of record JANSWP010000093.1, on the reverse strand, counting down.
GATCGTTGGGGCAATCTTGTTTTTGAAAAGAAAATAGGTCAAACAAATAATTCTGCGGAAGGATGGAATGGGTTATTCAATGGAAAAAGAGCCAATGCGGGGGTTTATTTTTGGAAAACTAAAGTGATTTTTTCTAAAAACGAAGAAATTGAATTAAGTGGAGACGTAATGATTATCCAATAATTCCAATATTAAAAACGCCCTTCTTCTATAGACTTGATTCTAAAAAAGATTACTTTTCAACAAACCGACCCAATCTCAGGAATATCTGAAAATGAATTGCCCGTTTGCCTTCTCCCCAATGCGGTCTCACTCGATTAATAAACCCTGGAACTGGATCAACTCCTTCATCATTTTTCACTTTCTGAACGGGCGCCCAAGAATGAAAGAACCCTTCCAAATCATTCAAATCCCATTTAGCTTTTATTTCAAATTTTGGCGTCTCTATTTCTTCAAAAGGAAAAGGAATATTTGAATAATGGGTGTAAATAAACTGGCGGCAATTATCAAAAAAATCACCAAACATTTCACTGTATATTTCTTCTATTATTAGATTTAACACTTCATCAACTCTCAACTTATCATACCCAATTACAGCTATCACACCATTAGGTTTAAGTGTTCGTTTTACTTCTTCAAAAAACTGAGTCATATTGAACCAATGAATCGCTTGTGCAACAGTTACCAAATCAAACGAATCATCCAAAAAAGTCGTTTTTTCGGCAGGCATTAAGTGGTATTCAATATTGGATTTTTGGATCGCATTTTTCAATTGACCTTCACTCAAGTCTGTACCAAATACCATCTGAAAATGATTAGCTAATTTGGCAGCTACTTGCCCTGTCCCAGTGGCACAATCCCAAACTAAGTCATTCTCTTCTAGCTGATTATAAATAAATTTAAATAATGCAGGCGGATAATTTGGTCTATATTTAGCGTAATATTCGGCTTGTATTGAGTAATGATCTATTTGCATATTTTCAAGTAACTCCTAAAATTAAATAGGTGATTTGAATAGCAAATATACAAATCACCTATCACGAATCACCCATAAAATTTCATCGTCTTAAAACTAGTATTGAAATAGTATATCGAACCTAATACTTCATCAATGAATCTGTTTATTTTCACTCTACATAAGACTGCCTTCTCACCAATATTAAGTACCCATGATCAATATCCATATACCCTTGGTCATAACAAAAGTGGTAATTCTTTCCTTGTTTTGTCTGATAAATATTAGTGAAATAACTAAACTTAAATCCTCTATCCAAAAGCTTATCTCGATGAACTTTGGCTTTCCCATCTGGGTTTAATTCAGCCAAAATTCGTCTATTTTTTCTAAGAATATTATTGATATTTCTCATGAAATTGGTAGAATCACTATTTAAGCGATTGTTGTAACTACTTCGACAATCCGTAGTACAAAATTTCTTATCTGCTCTTCCCGTAAATTCATCCCCACATTCTATACAATTCTTTTTCATAGGCTTTTAGTTGTGATTCGTTTGCAAACGTTTACAAATGCAAATTAGATAAAACCCTTCTTTTTACAAAAAGAAAAGCCCTTTCAAATCTAGCTCGACTTGAAAGGGCTCATTGGAAAAATCTAAAGCATCATCGCATCAGGCTAATTATCTACTGGCTGGTAATGATAATTTTGAAATTTCAGAATATGAATAAATTTATTTTCCCATTGATCTATTCTATTTAAGTTATCATTAATCATATTAGGATTATTGATGACTCTTTCGATGTCAAATTTAGTTTGTAAATAAGGTAATGGAGTTTCGCTTTCGAGTGAAAGCTGAAATTTAGTACCGTACTTTTTTAACATCCGTCCAAAGTAAAGCATTATATCATGCCCCATTAAAACTTCAGGCTCAGGTGGCATGCCATAATCATTATAATATCGTCTCTGAAATAATTGGACATCAGGATCAAAACTGTCCACATAACTTCCACTACTAACATGCACATTTAAGTTTTCGAACAAATCAAAATCAATTCGATCATAATTCATCCATGGCTGAAAACCGTAAACGACGATTCGATCATCGACCGATTTATTGACTGCTAATTGCCTAAATAAAGAGTACACAAAATTTTCACTTCGGTAAGAAGGAACTATAAAAACAGTCGTTTTACCTCCCTCCCGAATATATGGAAGAATGTCCATATCTCTGTAATCTGCAGATTCATCACTGATTACATATTCTTTTAAACTTGAGGTATCAGATAAATCATTAGGATCTGCAAATTTTATATTGGCTCTTTGGATAACCTCCAACCAAGCTTTTTCATCATTCTCATCTCGAGCCACTAGTACGACCTCTTCACTTTTATAATTATCCTTTACATGCTTTACAATAGCTTCACAATGACTCATTAATGAAGGGTTGACTTGAATATAATTAGGATTCCTTTCAGAAATTTTCGTGGAAGCGCTATAAGGAGAAACAAAAGTGATATCCTTTTGACGAGCAAATTCTGCAACCGCTCGAACATTCTTCCGGCGATAAGGCCCAATTATTAAATCCGCATTATTCAAGTCGGGATTACTACGAAGCAACTTTTGAGTTTCACTTTCATCTCCACGACTATCTATCACTCGAATATCTAAATTTACACCTTCGCTTTCAAGTTTTGGCATCGCCATTTTCATTCCACTATAAAAACTAACTGCCCATTGAGAATTTTTAGGCAAGGTGGTTCCTGACTCATTATACTGATGCGTCAAAAAAGGCAATAAAACCGCAACATTATAAGATGGTTTTAAAACGGAACCTTCGGCAGTTGTCGTTGTCGTTCCTGAATTTATAGGAGGAGCGCCACCACCATCAAAAGAACCATCAGAAGTAATTGGCGGAAATTTATTGGCTGGCAATTCCACCCAACTGACCGTATCCAATTTACCTGTCACCACCCGAACCACCTCATATTCTCCTGTTTCAGGATTATAAACTCTACGACCTTGTATATCACCTAATTCACCTTTATCATCCTTATATACCTTATCCTTTTTTGAGTCCCGTGCAGGCTTAAAAATTTCGCAAGAAGTTAGGAAAATACACAACGCTAAAGCGAGTAATAGTGTAGCTCCTCTTTGTATGTTATAGTCCCTCATTTTGAGTTTTTTGATGAAAAATCGTTCGCATCTGGATTTGAAACGATTGAATAAGTAATGGCAAGATAATAAGTTTCCGTTTTTGAATAGGATATTTTGTTGCTAGACGAGGCAAAAAAAGTAGGCGAAGCAGCGCTTCGGCGAGGCTTTTTAACGGAGTATTGCGACAAAAGAGCCATTCATAAAAGGAGGAATTTTTTATCTAGCCATTACTAAGCAATTTTTATTGCAATGCCAAAAATATAGAATCTCATTGAATGCGGATTCATATGTCGGTTAGAAATGTCATTTTTTAAGAAAATGATATTTCTAATAGGGCAAATAATACTTTTTTATCCTCTTAAAATTTTAAATTCTCTAAACCACCGTGCCAAGCTTTCATCATAATGATGGGAGGCATAACCCGAGCCATTATAATATTTCGCAACCGCTTTAAAGTCATTATCAGATGGGTTCATCTTTTTAACTACAGGGCGTACTCTTGAACTTAAGGTTAAAAATCGAGCAATGGATATGATTTGTTTTTCTAAGGGTGCGGTGTATAGTTCTTTAGCTGATTTGGCACCTACTCTATTATAGTTGAAACCCATTATTTGTCCCAATCCAAAACTCATGGAGCGATATCGCAATTCGGAAAAATCAACATCAGGCTCCTTTTTATTGAATTTAGTAAGCCAATGTTGTTCAAACCGGGGGCGAACTACGCCTGCTGTTTCTTGTCTAATAATGGACAAAATCCACTCTGGTTTGATATCAATATTCCGAGCATCCTTCAACGCTTGCGAAGCTTTTTCCGCTATAGCGCCATATTTGTGATTAATCTTTCGGCATGTCAATAATTGATTATTGTATAAGGCATTTAATTGAAAAATAGCCTCATCGAAACTACCACAATTGACTTCCTTGGTTTCAATTGCCTTTTTAGCTACTTCCAACATTTTTTCTAAGGTGGGTACGATCAATCTTACATCAGGAATAATTTTGATCAATTTCCTAGCAGATCGCCAATTACAATCATAGCCCAATTTATTTCGATTTAAATTAGGTTTAGCAAGTCCATGCTCAAACTCAAATTGAGCCAACGCTCTATTTGTTCCCCTCCCAAAATCACCATCAATGGAAAAAGCTCCAGAAGAAGAGGTTGAATATCCTAAAAAGATCAATAATCGTTGAAACGCCCGAATAGAATTCTCTCCGGCAGTTCTTCGATCTAAAGTAACGTCCCCACTTCTAAGCCTTTTTAAATCAGATTCCCAATGAGGCTCCACATTAGGCGGATTAATAATCTTTTGAATTTGTGGGTCATTAATTAAGGCAAGCATAGTTCTCTCTTTTGTATCTGTTCTTTTGAGTTTCCCTTTTTCAGGTAAAACTACCAAACAACGCATTTCGGATTCAAAAATTTTCATCCCAGAAAATTGGGCTTTCGTTACCCATTTAGTCTAGTTCTGCTAAAAATAGGTCATATATTAAAACTTTCAAAAGGTGGGTTTGTCTATTTGTGTATTCGGAACTTTCGAACCTTATATTTCATTTCAAAAAACGTACTTTTGCCAAGTTCCTAAATTCGCAGCTCAATGATGAATATATTATAACGACTGAACTGCGAACCTTGAACTTAGAACTAATTATTATGGAATTAAATGACTTAAGAGAGGCGATAAAAGCCTCCCCTCAAAATGTACCATTAAGAAAACTGTATGCCAATGCGCTCTTAAAAAATAAACAATTCATCGAAGCTGAAATTGAATTTAAGGAAGCATTGAAAATGGCTCCCAATGACGCCACTTTAAAAATTGGATTAGCAGAGTCGTTTTGTGAACAAGAAAAAACCTCACTCGGTCTAGTGATTATTGAGGAAATAACGAGTCATTCTGCTCCGCCACCTAGAGCGTGGCTAGTTTATGCGAAGTTACTTTTACAGACTGGAAATGCACAGGATGCAAAAGATGCTTACGAAAAAGCGATTTTGGTAAAACCTGATTTAAAGGATAATTATCTAGAATCAGAAATCAATTTACAAGCCCAAAAAGAAAATCCATCTGAGCCTGAAAAAATCAAGCTTTCTAATTCAGGTATGGATGATTTTGATAACGACGACAAATCATTGGAGATTGAACGTCCAAAAACATCTTTTGATGAAGTTGGAGGAATGGATAAAGTGAAGGAAGAAATTCGATTGAAAATTATTGCTCCACTCCAACATCCAGAATTATACAAAGCCTACGGGAAAAAAATAGGCGGTGGAATATTACTTTATGGACCTCCAGGTTGTGGAAAAACGCACCTTGCGCGTGCAACAGCCGGAGAAGTAAATGCTAATTTCATTGCCGTCGGAATCAGTGACATTTTGGATATGTACATTGGTCAGTCTGAACGCAATTTACATTCAATATTCCAAAAAGCGCGTCAACTCAAACCTTGTGTTTTATTTTTTGATGAAGTCGATGCACTGGGTGCCAATCGGACGGATATGCGCAACTCGGCAGGTCGACATGTGATCAATCAGTTCTTAGCAGAAATGGATGGTGTAGAATACGATAATGAAGGTATATTGGTTTTGGCGGCGACCAATGCTCCATGGCATTTGGATCCAGCATTTCGTCGTCCAGGTCGTTTTGACCGAATTATTTTCGTACCACCACCAGATGAGAACGCTAGAGAAGCCATCTTAAAAATTAAATTAAAAGAGAAGCCAGTGGGTTCTTTGAATTATGGCAAAATAGTGGGGCGTTCGAAGGAGTTTTCAGGCGCTGACTTAGAGGCTGTTATTGACCTAGCAATCGAATCAAAACTAGAAGAATCGATGCGAAAAGGTCGACCACTTCCATTAGAAACAGCTGATTTCATAGGTGCTGTAAAAAAACATCGTCCTACAACGAAAGAATGGTTTCAAACAGCAAAGAATTATGCCCTCTTTGCCAATGAAGCGGGGCTTTATGATGACATTCTAGAATATTTGAAATTGAAAAAATGAACAGATATTTCCAAAACGCACAATTCCTATATCAACAGAGTAGACTACCAGAGGCGGAGGCGGAATTAAAAAAAGCGCTTTCAGAAGATCCAAACGATCCTTATTCTTTGGGGCTATTTGCAGCCTGCCGCATGGGTCAAAGGGACTGGATTCAAGCTATCGAGCATGCTGAAAAAGCGGTAAGCCTTCAACCCTATAACGCCAATTTGTTTTACATCTTAGCCCGAGCTTACTTCTTTAATCAAGATATTCCAAAAGCAAAGCAAGCCATCGATGAAGGTCAACGAATAGATCCCAACGAAGCAGGTTTTTTCGGTCTCAAAGCAGAAATCGAGTTTTACCAAGATAATTGGGAATTGGCACTAGAGGAAGTCGATCGCGGTTTAGAACTAGATGCGGAAAATGTAGATTTAGTCAATCTTAGGGCTCGTTGTTTGGTCAAACTCAATCGACAAGAGGAAGCCTCTCAAACATTGGATTATGCACTAAATAAAGCACCCGAAAACACTTATTCTCATGCCAATAAAGGTTGGGTGGCTATCGAGAAAGATCAGTATGACCAAGCTATTGAGCATTTTAAAGAAGCTTTAAGGTTTGACCCCAATAATGGATATGCGAGAAGTGGATTAAAGGAAGCGATAAAAGGAAAAAATTATCTTTATAGAGGTGTGCTGAAATACTTCCTTTGGATGGACAAAATGCAAGAGCAATACAAATGGGGATTTGTAATTGGCATTTATATCTTGTATCGGGTCATGCTTTGGGCATATGAGGCGATTCCTGTTTTAGCTCCAATTTTATTGCCCTTGATCATCTTTTACGTCATTTTTGCCTTCTCTACCTGGATTGCCGGTCCAATATCTAATCTATTTCTAAGAGCACATCCTTTGGGCAAAAATGCACTTGACAAAGATGAAATAATCGGTTCAAATATTGTAGGTGCTCTTGGGGCAGCTTGCTTAGTTTCGCTAGGTATTTATTTCTTTAACAATGAGCCATTCTATATGTACTTGGGAGGATATTTTGGCTTATTAATGATTCCTGCTGGAGGACTTTTTGGGGTTGGTGAAGGGACAAAAGCTAGACGTTATATGACCCTTTATGCTTTAGGGCTTGGAGTCATTGGGGGACTTTGGTTTTTCTACCCTCATCTTGATCAATTGGTCTATATTTTTGCCTTGGGTATTTTCTTTTTCAGCTGGGTTGCCAATTACTTTATGATGCTAGATGCAAAACGATTTTGAACTCCATGAAAGCAGCTCAATAATCAAGCACAATTTAAGGTTTTCGTTTTCCTGTCCTAAGACCAACAATTTATAAAACTGACTTAAAATCATCGATTTACAGTTTGTAATATTGCTTGTCAAATACAAAAAGCCTAGGCTTAAAAAACTTTTTTCTAAATTTACTACTGGAAATAATATATTAAGGAAGGAGGAAAAATATAACCTACCCATTTTACTTGTTATTTTTCCTTTATGCATCGTTAAAAATACTCACCATACCTATGGGTATGTCTGTGTTTTTTGCCTCGTCTAAAGAAAAATTAACTCCCTAAAATTTGGGTAGCTTATTTATTTCCTCCTCCCTAACATGACCTGCGATGGATTAGAAATGAATCAGTTCATAATTTATTAATTCATTATTCCAACTTAATTTTCCAAGGTATGAATGCGCGGAATTTTTATGAATATATAGACAACCCGTCCCAACTATATCAAATAAGCTACCAAGAGTTAAAAAGTCTGGTTTTACAATACCCATATTGTCAGAGTCTGCGGTATTTATTGCTGCAAAAGAGCAAAATGGAAAACCATAAAGATGTCCAGCGCAATTTAGAAATGGCATCGACCTACAGTATCGACCGAAACTTTCTCTTCAATCTAATGCAGGAGATGGAATCTCAGCCAACGGCTGAGGACAACTATTTGATCTCAGACGAGGTATTGGAATTAAAAGACTTAACAAGATTGGAAGAGGATATGGAATTGATTGAAGTAGGAGAAAAAGAGATTGAAGAATTGAGGCAATTTACTTTTGATAATGATATCATAAATGAAGACTTATCTGACGATATCGACGACCTCACAGATATTGAAGAATCAGAATATTTTTTGGAGAACTTGCTAAATGCAGAAGATCCACTACTTGCCAATGCAGCCTCCGATGAGCCATTTATCACAAACTTAGAAGAGTTAAGTCCTACTTCTGATGTCCCAACAACCATAGAAGGTGATTTAGCCCCCGTAGATATAGCTATTCCAAGTGAACCAGTCCAGTCTAGTGAAGAAATTATTGAAGTGGAAAATGCTTCGAAGCTCCTTGATGAGGACTTAATTAATAATCTGGCAAGCTTTTCGGAAGTAATTGACTATTTAGACTTTCAAAAAGATCGAGAGGTTACAGAATCAGCATCGATTCCTTTAGAAATAACGAACCAAGAGGATCAAGTATATGGATCGGATTTATCTACGGAAGAACCGACCCCTCAACCAAAGTCTTCTTTCAATAGTTGGCTACAACAATTTGAGGCTCCTTTACTCGAAGGACGGCTAATCGAACTGTCCGAAATTTCAAAAAAGGCAAAAGAAAAGCGCAAAAAGAAGGCATTAGAATTAAAAAAACGGGAAGAAGAAGCTATTAAAAGAGAACAGGCGCAGGACAACATAAAAAAGAAGGCTTCTCAATTAGCCAAAGAAAGTGTAAGAGAGGACGATGAAATCCTTTCTGAGCCTCTTGCTATGATTCTAGAATCGCAAGGACACATCGACAAGGCGATAGATATGTATGAACGATTATCCTTGCAAAATCCTGAAAAAAGTAGTTCCTTTGCGGCGAAAATTGAAGAGTTAAAAACTCAATTATAGTGTTGAGATGCAAATTTGAAAATTTTTCTCAATTTTCATTGAAATAAAAAATTCATAAGAGGTTGTTAAAGAAGACTTTACAAGAAGGATTTTCCAAATTTTCCAAATTTGGAAAATCTCAATTTCTGAGATAGCCTCATTTAATTACCGATTTATCAATCGGACAAAATAGATTTAAAATGGTTTTAATGACGATCTTGATTGCCCTCGTAGCTTTATTATTGATGGGCGCTGTGTTGATTCAAAATCCAAAAGGTGGTGGTGTAGATTCTACTTTTGGAGGTTCTTCTGCCAACCAAATGTTTGGTGCTGCTAAATCAACAGATTTTATCGAAAAAGTAACTTGGTACCTTGCCATCACATTATTTATTCTATGTATCATCGCTTCATTGATGGTCGGTGGCGGTGGTGGAGCTGAATTGCCAGATTTAGCAAACTAGTCTGATCCTCAGCATAAAAAAGACCTGATAGCCTTGCTGTCAGGTCTTTTTTTTGATAAATAACGGCGAAAGAATTTCGAAATTAATATGCTACACAAGTTTGACTCAGCAATTTTTGATTTTGTTAGGGGGCAGGAAATAAATAAGGTACCCAAATTTTGCACAGCTATTTTTTCTTCAGTTGAGGCTAAAAACGCAGACATACCCATAGGTATGGCGAGTATTTTTAACGAAAAATGAAGGAAAAAGAGCAAGTGAAATCGGTAGGTCATTTATTTCCTACTCCCTTTAGGCAAAAATTTTATCGAAAGCAAAAAAACAAGTAAAAGGTGTAGGGTATTATTTTCGACAGTCATAAATTCAAAAACATGTCAAAAAAGATAGCAGCTCTTGTCCCTATGCGGCATTCGTCAGAACGTGTGCCCGGTAAAAACTACCGCGATTTTGCTGGAAAACCTTTGTACCACAGAGTAATTGAAAGTTTGTTGGCTTGTGATTTAATCAATGAAGTTGCAATAGACACCGATAGCCCAATCATTTTGGAAGATGCGGCGAAAGTATTTCCATCAGTTACTTTATTGGAAAGACCTGAACATTTGCGGGCTGGAGAAATCCCAATGAATGATGTCATTTTAAATGCTATCGACCAATTGGATGCCGATTTCTATTTACAAACCCACAGTACTAACCCATTACTTTCGGCGGAAACAGTCAAAAAAGGCGTAGAACTGTTCTTAAATAATTACCCGATATACGATTCACTTTTTGCAGTAACCAAACATCAAACTCGCCTATGGGATTCACTAGCTCGCGCTATTAACCACAACCCAAATATTCTATTGCGTTCTCAAGATATGCCGCCAATTTTTGAAGAAAACTCCTGTATGTATATCTTCTCTGAAGAAATTATGCGGAGAAAACACAATCGGATTGGTGACCGACCTTATTTGTTAGAAATGTCTAAAGAAGAGGCACAAGACATTGATTGGCCAATAGATTTCAAATTGGCAGAGTGGTTATTTAAAGAAATTCATGATCTTAATTAAAACCTAACCAATATGACTTACCAAAATTTACTGATTACAGAAGAAGAAGGCATCCTGATCGTCACTCTCAATCGCCCAAAAGCACTAAATGCGATCAATGACTTAACGATGCAGGAATTAGGACAATTTTTTAGTGAGGATGCTCCAAAAAGATCAAATATCAAGGGAATAATTTTGACAGGTGCTGGCGATAAATCATTCGTTGCCGGAGCAGATATCAAAGAGTTTTTAGCTTTGGACGTAGAAAAAGCTACTAATAAATCAAGAACTGGAAACAATATTTTCTTTTCAATTGAAAGGTTTCCAAAACCAGTCATTGCAGCTGTTCAAGGATTCGCCTTGGGAGCAGGATGTGAACTAGCGATGGCTTGTCATATGCGAATAGCAGGCGAAAAAGCAAGGTTTGGACAACCAGAGGTTAATCTTGGAATTATCCCAGGTTATGGAGGTACACAACGCCTTGTTCAATATATTGGAAAAGGAAAAGCCTTAGAACTATTATTAACTGCCGATATGATTGGAGCAGAAGAAGCTTATCGATTAGGCTTAGCCAATCATGTCGTTCCCGCTGGAGAAGAAATTACGAAAGCAAAAGAAATCATCAATAAAATCGGGAAAAAAGGGCCTATTGCAGTCGCAAAATGCATTGAAGCTGTAAATGCTTATTTTCAATATGATGCCGATGGATACGAGAAAGAAATTACCGAATTTGGCAATGCGGCTGGAACGGTAGATTTTAAAGAAGGCGCTGGCGCTTTTATTGAAAAGCGAAGAGCGAATTTTGTAGGAAAATAGTGTCCAAGATAGGTAAAGAAAATCCCAAGTTATCATCATGATAACCCGGGATTTTTTTTTATTTCTGCCAATTATTTACCCTGATACCCTTCTGTATTTGAGTATGTCTAAAAATTTCACAAACTGATAATCAATGGTTTATGGTTCTGGCGATAAATTATTAAGGGAGTTTGCCGAGGCAAATGACCGCAATAATTTGAAGGCAGGTTCATAAAGCTTTGGTTTTTAGGAAGTAAAAATTTAGACATACTCTTAATTCAGATCATCTTCCAAATCGAATCTTTTGCTTTCCCTTTTTTAAATTTCAAATACCAGCGACATAAAAAGTATAACGGTATCAATCCAATAGCCCAGCAAAGATAAAGCAATGGCAACCCACTGCCATTTGGAAAGAAAAAACCAATAATTGCATAGACATAAAGGTGCGCGAGATAGAAAAACATAGCTGTTTGACCAAAAAGATGAATTGGCTCGGTGTATTTAGTCAATTCAATTTTAGAGAAACACCAAAGTAAAATGCACAATACACCTGTTATCATTAAGAAAAATGAAACACTCGGAGGGTATTTAATCAAGGTCAAAAAAGAAATCCAATCATGATAATTATCTATTTGAAAATTCCCAAACCCGGTGGCCCGAATTCCTACAAAAACCCCTAAAAAAAGCAATCCTAAAACTAATAATCGTTGATAAATAGGAGTCTTAAAAGCCAACATTCTCCTCGCAATTAACATCCCAAAAGTTGTCACCCCTAACCACGGAATTAAAGGATAAATCACCATTAAATACCCTTTCCCTGGGACTAATAGTATTTGTTCCAAAATAGAAAAAGATCCTTCTATATCCAACTGCTCGATGTACCAACCAGACAACAAAAAGCAGGAAACAGTTACCATAATCAATTGCCATTCCTTCCATCGGAGCATCCAACTGCCTACCAACATACTCACTGCTAAGCCAAATAAAACGGTCGTTGGTATACCCATAATTAATGTGCCAGGCACTTCATTTGCCCCTCCGACAGATGGGCTCGCTGACATCATTCCCAATCCCCAACCTGGAAATTCTACAAAAATCATGAGTAATATGATCAACCCACCACGCTTCCAAAAGTACTTACGAACCTCCCCCAATGACCAATTTTTTGATAACCGATTTTCGGTTAAAAAAATCATACTCATCCCCATCAGCATAAAAAAGCCAGGCGCACAAAAATGAGAGACAAAACGCGTTAAGAACCAGCCTGCACTGTCATACGGCGATAATTCCACACCCCAAATTTCAAAATAGTGCGTTCTACCGATGAAGGCAGAGGCATGATCGATGGCCATTAGGAGCATGATCGTTCCTCGGAGGAAGTCTATGGGAAGTTGTCGAGTCATTATTTTAGTTTAGGGAGGAGGAAAAATATAACCTACCCATTTTACTTGTTATTTTTCCTTTATGCACCGTTAAAAATACTCGCCATACCTTTGGGTATGTCTGCGTTTTTTGCCTCGTCTAAAGAAAAATTAACTTCCTAATATTTGGCCCCCTCCTCCTCCTCCTCCTCCTCCTCCTCCTCCTCCTCCTCCTCCTCCTCCTCCTCCTCCTCCTCCTCCTCCTCATTGTCCCCCTTATCCCCCAGCCC
>JANSWP010000062.1 GCA_024743405.1 Bacteroidota bacterium | reverse complement strand
GTCAGCTTTTTAAATTGGACGCCCCTCCATAACCACCATTTTCTGGAGCGAGCCACTTGCGGCAATGCTCCAGTAATCTATAACTTGATTTTATCCAAGCACTTATTATTGAGATAGCAAAAAGAAACCGCCGTGCCTTATTAATAGACACGGCGGTTTCTTTTATATCTCTACAATGCTTACACCAAAGCTGCCACTTTATTCCTTAAAGCTGTTTCAGAAGCCACACCGATACTACGGTCAACTACTTTGTTTTCTTGTAAAAAGAAAATTGCAGGAATACTTCTAATATTAAATTTGCCGGCAAGATCTCTTTGCTCATCTACATTGACTTTCAAGATTTCAACTTGACCTTCAAATTCTTTAGATAATTTTTCAACGGTTGGCAAAAGAGCTTGACAAGGTCCACACCAATCTGCATAAAAATCAAGAACGAATGGTTTTCCACTATTTACTAAGTCATTAAATTGCTTATTTGAATTAATCGCTTTCATAATTTTTTTGTTTAGTTTGAAATTAATCTTTATTTATGATACAAAGTTAAGCCTAATCACAGCCTCAATCATTACCAAAATTTCCCGACAGTTTGTCTATTTGTCCCGATACTCATATGAAGTAGAGACATTTTACATAAATTAGAGGAAACATATGACCCAACTTCTTGTTTACGAATAAAAAATCAATAACAATGCAATACTCCATTTTAAAAAATGCTTTGTCCTTATTTGGTCTTCTAATTATCTTTGGATTTGGTTGTAATTCAACTCAACAAACAGCCTCTTCTAACGACTCCGGTTCCAAAGCAAAAACAGTTTCCAACATTCCTGAAGGGTCAGAGACTGCTTATTTTGCAAGTGGTTGTTTTTGGTGTGTTGAAGCAGTATATGAATCGGTGAAGGGCGTTCATGAATCCATTTCAGGTTATGCTGGTGGACACACTAAAAATCCAACTTACGAAGAAAGCAATACTGGAAGAACAGGACATGCAGAGGCTGTCGAAATCATCTATGATCCGTCTGTAGTAGATTTTGCTACTTTGGTTGATGTCTACTTTGGTTCACAAGATCCAACTCAAGTAAATGGTCAAGGACCAGACCGAGGTTCTCAATATCGTTCTATTATTTTTTATAAGAATGAAGCAGAAAAGAAAATTATCGAAGAGAAAAAAGCTGCTTTAGCCAAAGAACTAAATGCCGAGATTGCCGCTGAAGTGAAACCTTTCGAAAAATTTTGGATAGGAGAGGAATATCACCAAAATTTTGAAAGATTACACCCAAATCATGGTTATATTCGCAATGTTTCCATCCCACGACTCAATCGATTCAAAAAGAAATTTCCTGAGTTATTGAAGGAAGAGCAGCATTAAATAACCATCAAATAATAGTGAGTCAACAAATTACCACCATTACCTTTTTTAGATATGCCGGTTTAAGGAATAAACTATGGGCATTTCAAATGATGCAATTTGCCCATTCCGATTTAGTAAAAACACCGGGTTTATCTTTTTACAAATTGATGGGAAGTGGCAAAGGACTGGGTTTCAATCCTCTCCCTGACTGGTCGGTGTATAGTTTATTGCAAATTTGGGAGAGTGAAGCGGATGCAGATGCCTTTTTTAAGGAAAGTCTGCTCATCAAAAAATACCAAGATCACACCTCTGAATTATGGACGCTCTATATGAAAAACATTTCGGCTGCTGGCCTATGGTCAGGCGGAAACCCTTTTAAAAAGAGCGACTCCTTATCGGATAATAACCCATTGATTGCTGTCATCACAAGAGCAACTATAAAAATTAAAAAACTGCCTCATTTTTGGAAATATGTCCCCACCTCTCATAAATCTTTAAGTAATAATAAAGGGCTAATTTACACGAAGGGTATTGGAGAAATACCCATTATTCAAATGGCGACTTTTAGCCTATGGAAAGACTTAGCATCTGTCAAGCAATTTGCCTATCAAAGTAAAGAACATCAAGTAGCTATCAAAAAAACACGAGCCTTAGATTGGTACAAAGAAGAGTTATTCTCTCGATTCCAACCTTACAAGTCTATTGGAACCTGGGAAGGCAAAAACCCTCTACCCCACCTTTAATCAATTATTTGAATGTATTATTTGGGTGTTGCAATAGCCGTTAAAATGCCTAGAGATCGTTGCCGTTGAAACCATTTTTTAGGCGTAAAAGCAATCATTCCAGCTACATAACTGACGAACTCCTCTTCCATATTCTTATCCCATTCAATACCTTTTTGTTCCATTTTACTCATCCAATAGAGAATGTAAGGGTCTAAAGTACCGTAGGTCAGTACCGTTTTAGTTTCCCAGCCACTATTATTCAATAACCTTCGAATGGTCTTGGGAGAAAACAACGAAGTATGTCTCGGCGTATGCCAGCCAGCCCAATGTTTGCCATATTTTTTGCGACTTTCAGAGTCTACATTTGGAACCTCTATAATTAATGTGGTGTCCTTTTTTGCTCGTTTTCGGAGCTCTTTCAAGTTTTCAAGTGGGTAGTAATCATGTTCTAAATAATGCCACATCGAGATGACATCAGGTTGAATATTGGCTGGTAAGTCTTTTACCTCCCCAACTTGTAAATTCAATCCCTCAAAGTTTCCATTTTTTTCCTGCCATCCCTCATCCGAAAAGTCGATTCCTAAAACTTTACATTTGAAGCTATTTAAACATTCCTTTAAGAATGTCGGCTTACCACATCCTACATCTAAAAGCAAAGAATCGGCCGTCATTGGATGAAATTTCCGAACAACACTTACGCGCTTGTTATCCAACTTGACTTGGCTACCTTCGACAAGATTTTCGTACCTCCCCCATGCTTTTGAACCTCTATAAGGCAAATAATAGCTGGTGTAATACGCCATTAAATTTTCCGGAGTTACTCTTGGATTAAGGAATACAAATCCACATTGAGCACATTTATCAAAATTGAAGGATTCTTCGCCCGGATGCATTTGCGCTTTAGTCTGAATAAAGGAATTCAATTGCGAAAATTGACAAACAGGACAGTTGGTTAGTTTTTGCATTAAATATGAATTTAGTAACGAGAGGATAATAAAACGCTAATCTGGACTCGTCAATTTTGTGCGTTTTATTAATCCCTCGTTACTTAGAACCTGACTCCCGAAATATTATACAATAAGGCATTCAAAAAAGGACGTGGATCGAAACCGATCATAATCTTCAACTCCTCCGAAAAGCTCGTTTCTTCATCCAAAAACTTGAAAATTTGTTGAATCGAATTTTTGGTAAACATAGTCTCAAAGACGAACTCCCCCGAAGCATTATCATTACTAAATACATCTAAATAAAGCGTATCGTAAAATCGAAACCGAGGAGTTAATAAACCTTTAGAAGGACTTCGATTATGCTTTAAATTTTCGACTACTTTGCCCGCCATTTTCTCAATATTTTTGAATGCATAACCTGAAGAAGGTTTTACCCAAGAGCCCGCTGTTCCTATTTTAGTAATTCCTTCTTTATTCGATCGGTGAAATGGATAGTTGCTCATTGGTATAATACCATACTCTGTTTTTACAACGGTATAATCCTTTATTTTCAGAATCTCATTGATATATTTTCTCAATAGTTCATCATATTCATGATCATCTATCAATTCGAGGTTAAATAAGGTGAACTCGACCATTGCGCTATAGGGAGAGGTAGGAAGTATATAGGTAAAGCTGGTGTTATTTTTCCACTTGATACGGTAATCCATCATGACAAATGTATCTGGATCGAAAACCGGATCTTTTGTCTCTATCACCCAACCTTTAAAATGCTGGATAACCCGAAAATATTTATCTCTTGCCGTTTTGAAATCACCATCAATTCGGCTATCAAAAACTTGTTTAGCTTGATAGATTCCTTTCGATCCATGAATTTTAACAATCGTCCCCGGAACCACAGATTTCACCTCTTCTTTTACCCAAGCTTGATTTTTCGAATTAAGAATACGCTTCTTGGCATATTGATAAAAGTCAATGGAATGAAGCATTTTATAATGATAGGGAGCTAAATGAAGGTTAATACTTTTTCTATTGGTATTAAATAATCCGGTATCCCAACGCTTCGCTATCAAGTCATCCCATTTCCCGACTCCTTTTTCCCAGTAACTCCAAGTTCGGTCATCTGTTGCTTTGTCATCTCTCTCCAATATCAATATCTTTTTATCCTCAAACCACTCATCTTCTAACATGGCTTGTGCTAAGTGCAATCCTGCTGCACCAGCTCCAATTATGGCAAAATCATATACTATATAAGACATAGAAAAAGGTAAAAAATACTAGTTGACAAATATATAAATGTACCGAAAACCGGAAATCTCCATCCAAGTTTGCCCATTGAAAAACACCGTGTAATACACTAGCAATTAAAAACCAGGCAATATAATTTTGGAAAGGAGCCACTCCGCCAGAAAATTCCCAAAAATCGAAAATGGGTGCCGCCACTTCCATCGGAAAATCTAATACAATCATTAAACTAGCACCAATAATAATTTTAAGAAACTTTGACAATTTGAATTTATTCGCAATCGCTCCTGTAATCAAAATCAACATCGCCCAATTGATGCCAATGAGCCAAGGTACTCCCTGAAACTTTAATCCAAGGTTCGCTCCATAGCTATATTCTCCGAACAATAATCCAAAATTTACTCCTAAATACTCGACAAACATTCCAACACTAAAAAACAAAAAAGTCAGGAGTACTTTTTTTACCGAATCTATTGGAAAAACCCACATTAATAAGCCAAATGCAATACCGAGATTTAAGAAGGTTTTGGGAATAAAAAAATCAAAAAAGCCTAAAAAGATACCAATAATAGCCGAAATATGAAATAGCCAGACTATTAAAATAGAAAATATCTGCTTGTCCAAGCTTATTATGTATTCTTTTAATTGAAATGCTATTTTCATACTTATGATCTCTTTCAATCAACAATTTCTGGCACTAAATCACTTACTATTTTTGCAGACAATAAACACAGCGGAATGCCACCACCCGGATGTACTGATCCACCACAGAAATACAAATTTTTTAGTTGGCTTGAAAAATTAGGATGTCGTAAAAAAGCTGCAAATTTTGAATTACTAGCTGCCCCATATAAAGCCCCTCGATGCGAACTCGTTTTGGACTCAATACCAATTGGATCAAGTATTTCCTCAACTTCAATCAATTCATTCAAATCCACGCCTAAATGACGGTTTAGCTTTTGAATAATCTGTGCTCTAGCCTTAGTTTTCATATGCTCCCAATCTTGACCAAAATTACCTGGTGCATTGATCATTACAAACCAATTTTCACATTCTTTCGGTGCATCATTGGGTTCTTCTTTACTGGTGATGTTAATATAAACTGTTGGATCGTCAAATAATTCTTTTTTATTAAAGATATGATCAAATTCCACCTCATAATTATCACTAAAAAAGATATTATGTAAATCTAATTCTGGAAAAGTACGCTTGATGCCCCAATAAAATATTAGCGCCGAACTTGATCTTTCTTGCCTTAAAATTCGCTGTGGGTGCGGAATATCTTTCAACAAACTTTTATAAGTAGAAAAAATATCCATATTTGACACCAAAATATTCGCCTCAAAAACACCCTTTTCTGTTTCAATGCCTGTTGCTTTTCCGTCCTGATGAATGATTCTCAAAACAGGCTCGTTTAATCGAAAATCTATGCCGTTGTCGATAGCTAATTCGTGTAAACTTTGACCGATTTCGTGCATACCTCCTTTTGGAAAAAATGTTCCATAATGCATTTCCAAGTGAGGGATCATCGACATTATCCCAGGTGTTTTATAAGGGGAAGAACCGTTATAGGTAGCGTAACGATTGAATAGTTGAACTAAATGAGGACTCGAAAAATAGGTTTTATTGAGATTATCCAACGATGTGTGGACATTGAGTTTATAGCTTTGAACTAAAGATTTTAATGTATCCAGCGAAAAATAAGTTGACCATTTGTGCAAAGACTTTTCTAAAAAGATATTGGCGGTTAAGTCATATTTTTCTTTGCTGTTATTGAGGTATTTTTCTATTTTTTCAGGGGAAGTTTTAAACTTTTCGGCAGCTTCTCTAATAAAAATATTAGCATCGGCATGTACAGAAAAAGTCGTTTGATCCTCCCAAAAATAATTACAAACTCTTTCCTTCCTTTTGTAATTAAAGTAAGTTTTGGGATCTACCCCAAATAACTCAAATAATTCATCCACCAGATGTGGCATCGTGAATAAAGAGGGTCCAGCATCCCAACGATAGCCTTTATGCTCAACGACATGCAATTTCCCTCCGACATACTCATTCGCTTCAAAAACAGTGACCTCATAACCCTTATTACGTAAGCGCAATGCACTTGCGAGTCCTGCTATTCCTGAACCGATGACTATTGCTTTGGGTATCATTATCTGAATACTTAATTTGGATTGCTAAACAGTAGTATTTACAATTTGTTGCTATTCACCCAAGATATAAAAATAGATCCAAAATAAGCATTTCAGTCATAGACTATGGAAGTTTAATTATACCTTATCAACCACCAACTTATAAGTAGGATCTTCCAATACATTTACATCAATAATTGCATCTGCATTATTAAGTAACCTTCTACAGTCTTTACTTAGATGTTTTAGATGAACTTTTTTGCCCACCTTGTGATAGCGCTCGGTTATCTTATTAAGTGCCTCTATCGCAGACATATCCACTACTCTACTTTCTTCAAAGTCAATAATCACCTCATCAGGATCATTGATTACATCAAATTTTGAATTAAATAGCGTAACCGAACCAAAGAAAAGAGGTCCGTATATTTCATAATGTTTGATACCTTTTTCGTCAATGTGCTTTCTAGCCCGAATGCGTTTTGCATTATCCCATGCAAATACTAATGCCGCGATAATCACTCCTACAATGACCGCTAAGGCAAGATTGTGAAGAACTGCTGTCACTAAAGTAACCATCGCCATAACGAAAATATCAGATTTCGGCATTCGGTTAATGGTTCTAAAACTTGCCCATTCGAAAGTACCAATTGCCACCATAATCATCAGTCCAGTAAGAGCAGCCATCGGTAATTTTTCAATTAGATTGGCACCAAACATAATGAAAACCAAAAGCATAACTGCAGCAAATATTCCTGACAATCGAGCTCTAGCTCCCGAAGAGATATTGATCAAACTCTGACCAATCATCGCACACCCTCCCATTCCAGATAGAAAACCTGAACAAATATTGGCGATACCCTGGGCTACTGCTTCTTTATTCCCTCGTCCACGCGTTTCTGTTATTTCATCAATAATGTTCAATGTCAATAAACTTTCAATCAATCCAACTGCCGCCATAATCGCAGCATAAGGGAAAATGACCACTAACGACTCAAAATTAAAAGGGATACTAGGTATATGAAAAGGTGGAAAACCACCCTGAATCGAAGCCATATCCCCAACTGTTTTAGTGTCTATTCCAAAACCAACGACTACCCCAAAAATAGTCAAAATAGCTACCAAAGAAGAAGGAACGACCTTCGTTAGTTTTGGTAGTCCCCAAATAATTAACATAGTCAATGCAACCAATCCGAGCAATACATAAAGCGGAGTTCCTGTCAACCAGGTGCCTTCAGCGTCCTTAAACTGGTCTAATTGAGACATGAAAATGATAATGGCGAGACCATTCACAAAACCAAAAATAACAGGATGTGGTACCAGACGCATCAATTTCCCAAGCCTCAAAACTCCTGCCCCAGCTTGGATGATACCTGCTAAAATAACAGTAGCAAAAATATATTCCACTCCATGAGATTGAGCCAAAGTCACCAAAACTACCGCTACTGCACCGGTTGCGCCCGAAATCATGCCTGGACGTCCTCCAAAAATAGATGTCACCAATCCCATCACAAACGCAGCGTACAAACCAGTCAATGGCGAAAGCCCTGCTATAAGCGCAAAGGCAACCGCTTCCGGAATCAACGCTAATGCAACCGTTAAGCCAGAGAGGATTTCATTTTTATAATCTACTTTTTGGGATAAATCGAATAAATTAAAATACTTCTTGATCATAGGATAAATAAATAGGAAGCTTTCACGAAAGGATCAAAATCACTAAAGAAAAATAACATGTCTAAAGAATAAAAAAGGAATTATATAGAAATGTCAGTTAATACTTTTGGAATCAAGACTATTCTCTATCTATACTTTCAGTCAATGCTTCATTTTTTCAAAAAAAGGCGCGAAGGTAGTTTTTTATTCATAAAGAACAAGAGTTGTATTATTTTGGGATCATTTCAAATTATCCAATTTTACTACTTTCACACTTAAGTTTAAGCATTCAACTAAACCAAATGACATGAAAAAAAACAACTATTTGAAAATAATCCTATGTTCTGGACTCCTGTTATTTGCCATTTCAAGTCACTCACAAATAACCGCTGATTTAATCAAAAAATATGACTCACTTAACCCTGAGTCACTTAATCCACAAGATGTTAAAAAAGCGAAACCATTCTGGGAAGCCATATTGTTTTTGCGAAACCACGAAATCAAGCAATCTCGGTTTAATAGTACTGTCCGGTTTGGTCTTAATGGCGATGAAGCAGAGGATCGATCCATTTATGTCGCCAATGCCGGTTTGAATTTTAAAAAAGGATTTTACCCTGGTCAATTGAGCGTTTCTTCAAGCGTTCGAGTTCGATTAGATAATAATGTCTTTAGAGAAAATGTTTCGAATCTTCGAATGACCTATGATTATAACTTTACGCAGGAAACGGAGAGTTATATTTATCTTGACCGATTTACAGATAATTTCATGAATATTGATCAACGATATGAATTAGGCGGAGGGATCATCCTTCCTATCTTTGGTGGGTTGTCAGATGATAATTTGGTGGGAGATGGGAACCAAATCATCCAAAATTTAAACCAAATTGACTTTGATACATCCTCGGTTTTTTCTGATGCTGAATGGTTTGAAGTTTGGGAGAATCAGACTAAAAAAGAGAAAGAAAATTGGGATGAGTCCGACCGAAAGCAACTTATTTCAAGTACAAAAAACGACCTTGCCACCCTTCGTAAATCATGGAAAAATGCCAGAGCGACCACCATAAAAACATATGCAAAATGGAGAGCAGCATTACTCCTAGGTGTTACCTCCGAAACAGAAATTGCCAAACTGTCTGGTACTTTGACCAAAATAGATGGTGAGGAACAATTGTTTGAAGAACAAGCTAATAAGCACACTTGGCGATGGACAGTAAGACCCACTGTAGATATCCAACCAAACCCATTGGTAATTTAAAATTTCGACCTTATTTTAAATTACCAATGCCTTGGGAATGGCAGGAGAAAGTCAATCTTGGCGAGCAATCTGATAACCGAATGGATTGGCGAATGGATCTACAATCTTCTTTAACGATCTTCTTTCCAACCAAACTTTGGAACCAAAACCGTATAATATCCTTCTCCTTCAGTTATCAATATTTGAAGGATTTTTCCCCGCCAAGGTTATTTTTGAATGATCTAGGAAGTAATGGCAAACATTTATTTTTAGAAGCCCGAAGTATACATCATGCCGTTTCGATGACTTTTCAGGTCAGCTTTAATTAGGTTTTTGCAGATAAATAAGTAAGTGCTTGGACAGAAATAACTTACACACATTATGACGGACTATTTTTTCACCATATTTCGTTAAAAATGCTCGCCATATCTAAGGATATGCCTGTACTTTTTGCCTCTTCTGGCAAATAAATAGTTTTCGTCAAATATGGAACTTATTTCTGTCCAAGCACTTACTTAAGAGCCAAGAATACCTGTACTCAACCAAGATCTTCTTCATAATACTTCGTGTCTATGTCCTTACACCACTTGACAAAATAAGTTATTTGTCCAACATGATAAGAGAAATGCTCTACTACATGGACTAAAATGCTCAACCCTGTCTCTTCATAAACCTGAACCTTATGTTTTTCTAAAAGCATTTCGGAGGTTATAGAATCAAGTACTTTTTCTACCTCTAACATCAAATTATCAACTTTTTGTATTAAGGCTTTAGTTGAAATTGGGCCACGCTCATCAAACTCTTGTTGACGAGTTCTATTATCATTTTGTTTTCCCAAGCCAGTCAAAATCCATTGTCGCACATTACCACATAAGTGCAAAGTGATGTTTCCCATACTATTCGAATGTTCATTCGGGCGGTACCAGGTTTCCTCTTCCGTCAACTGATTTAGGCATTTTTTGAGCCTTGTAACACTTTCTTCAAATAGTCGTCTTTTTGTTTCAGTAATTAATAAATCGCGGAAGTTTTCGTCGTATTTTTTCATAAAACAAAATTGCACTTTATCTTCGGGGATGCCAGCAGAAATAACACAAATTTTGAAGAATCAATTTGAGTAATTTCCTCCAATAAAAAATCAATTTTTCCAAAAGCACAATATGAAAAATCTACTACTCGCTTTATTTATATCATCATTTCTACTCGTCAATTGGAACTGCGAAACCGATCCATTTACTTTTCCCAGATCATCCTTTATTGAAATGAGTAAAACACCTTGTTTTGGCAAATGCGCGGTTTACAATATTCGAATAGACGGAAAGGGGAATATCATTTATAATGGAAAACAAAATGTCAAATTAGAGGGAGAACACTTGATGAATTTTCCGCCTGATGCGGTCAATGAAGTTTTTAAAGCTTTCGTGGAAAGTCATTTTTGGGATTTTGAAGATGAATATACAGACAATATCTCCGACCTAGCAACCACCTATGTCACTTTTTCACATGAGGATCAAACCAAAAAAATAACTGATTATTATGGAGCGCCGCAAAGTTTGAAGGACTTAGAAAAACGAGTCGAAGCACTTTTGGAAACATTAGTTTGGCAAGAATAAGGATTAAGATCCCAAAGACTTTCGTTTTGGAACTATACATTTTTTCACTTCGAACTTAATTATTATGTCTAAAATAGATTCCGCCATTGTTTACTTTCGTCAATTCCTTCTTGCGTTGGTCAGTTGGGAACAATCTTGGCATTTTGTAAAAGAACACCAGCCTTGGAAAGGACTTAAAGAATATGGATGGATTACGAAAATAGTGGTTGTTGGAGCCATCATTTTCGGCTTCCAATTCTTTGTTAGCTTATTTAGTTGGGTTACAAATTTAGGGACTTCTCAACAAGCATTAGGACTTACGTCTACAGTATCCTCTTTTTATCAAGATGTAGCTGTCGAAAATTTCAAATGGATATTTTCAGGTGGTTCAAAGTATTTGATCCTTATTTTATTAGAGGTGCTAGTCTTTCATTTTACCAGGTTTACCTTAGCCTATTTGACAGGTGAAAAATCAGACTCTACATTTGATGCTTTTGTAAAAGCTGAAATTAGAATGATTAAGGTCGCTATCCGATGTTGGGTTTTAGAGACTATTATAATAGCTATTATGGGTGTTGGCCTCGGTATTTTCGGGATGGGAGGGTTAAAAGAATTCTTTGGTTTTTTTGTCCAATGCTATTTCTTAGGCTATGCCATGATTGATAACTATTTTGAGTGTTATGGTGCAACTATTAAAGAAAGTTCGTTAAAAATCTTAGAAGTGGCTGGTGCCACCATTGGCATTGGTATTGTCGCTTATGGCTTGATGTACGTCCCTTTAGTTGGCGTCGTATTGGCGACCACTTTTGGAGCTGTTGCTGGGACTATGACTATTTATAAATTAATGCCGCCTGACACTTTACAGTTTGAAGCACAAATAGTATAGCAAGACCTATAAAAATCACTTCAAATATTGTTCAAAATCCAATAACCCTTTTGCATTCAAACAAGCTGCTTTGGTCAAACCTCCTTTTCTCGCAGAAAGTACCCCATAATGAATATCATGAATCCCACCAGTACTATGGGCGTCTGGATTTATGGAAATCAAAACCCCTTTTTCCATCGCGTAAGGAATCCAAGTCCAATCTAGGTCAAGTCTATAAGGATTTGCATTTAACTCGATGGAAACCCCATTAGCAGCACATGCATCGATAATCAATTGATGATCAATTGGATAGCCCTCTCTGGAAAGTAAAAGTCGCCCGGTTGGATGCCCCAAAATGGTGGTATATGGGTTTTCAATTGCTCTCAGCAATCTGGTCGTCGCTTTCTCTTTATCCATTCTTAAGTTAGAGTGTACTGAAGCAATTATTAAATCGAACTGCTTTAAAATGTCTTCTTCATAATCTAAAGAACCATTTGCCAAAATATCTGACTCAATACTTTTGAAAATTTTAAATGGTGCTAGCTCTTTATTTAATTCATCAATCTCAGCCCATTGTTGATAAAGCCGATCTTCCTTCAATCCATTGGCATAAAAGGCCGATTTAGAATGATCCGACATCACAAAATATTCATAGCCTAATGATTTTGCATACAAAGCCATTTCTTTCATTGACTGTAAACCATCACTATAGGTTGAATGATTATGAACCACTCCTTTTATATCCGCTTCTTCAATCAATATAGGTAACTCATTGCTTTTTGCTAGATCGATTGCCCAATCACCTTCACGCAATTCAGGTTCAATAAATGGTAACTGAGCTTTTTGAAAGACTTCATTTTCATCTGACAGATTCTTAAAATCTAGTCCCTCATTTAGCTTCAAAAAAGCACCCATAAAGGGTTCATTTGCCGAATACCGAAATTGTTTAGATCCAAATTCAGAAGGACTACATATATATAGGTATACGGGTAGATCATTTTTTGATTTGGCGAAAGTGAAGGTCTTGCTTACTTCCACCCTTTTCAAATTTTCATCATCAAAACAATGCTCTATGTCTCCTTCAAATCCTATCAAAACATCAATCTTTTCCACAATATTTGATCGTCTTCGCATCGCCCCAGTTAATTCTATTCTAGCATTAGGGAGTTTATCCTTCAAATAAATGATGATCTCCTCTGATTCTTGCTCCAATGAAGCATAATGAAATTTGTCTTGTGATTTCTGGAAATATTCTAGCTTTTGTTTGAGGTCTAACTGTGTCTTTTCTCCAAATCCCTTTAACTCAATTAATCGATTTTCATTACAGGCATACAATAATTCACCAATCGTTTCCACGTTCATTTCCTTCCAAATAACTCGAATTTTTTTGGGCCCAAAACCCTTAATCTGTAACATCTGACGAATACCAGTTGGCGTTATATCCTCATATTTTTTTATTGTTTCTAACGTTCCTGTCTCAACCAATTCTTTGATTTTGGCACTTATTGCTTTACCTATTCCTTTCAATCCACCAATTTCTTCTTGACTCATTTCAGACAACGGCTCAGGTTGTTTTCTTAGTTGAATGTATGCATTTTGATAAGAGCGGATTTTAAATTTATTCTCTCCATGCAATTCCATGATATTGCCTAAGTATTGAAAGGCTCTTGCAATTTCTCTGTTTGTCATAATTTCTAATTTATTTGATGGCACGAAATTATAACAAAATCCGTTTTTTTAATTTTTAATGAAAAAAAAGAAAACCATTAACAATCTATCCAACTCATAAAGACAAGTCAACTTTAGGTTTCAAGAGTAAAATTCACAGATAGAATTTTTTATCATATTTGTATTAAAAAAATGTGACAGAGAAAACGCGTTTTTTTTTATTCTAAAAATAAAAAATTACGACGACTTTTATTCACTTTTCAAAAACAAAAACAAGTCAATAAATCAACAAAAACAAGATATTAAGCTACATAAAACAAAAAAAAAAATTATTTTTTTTTCACAATATTTGTTTTTTGTCTTTGAAATAAGTCATTATCAGTTGCATATTTGTATCATCAAAGGGAATGAAGGAAAATGAGGTAGTAAAAGTTCGGTTTTAAAGAAATCGAAAATCAAATTTGAAATATGTTCATGGGATAATAATTTGTTAATAGCAAGTCGCATTTTCATACTAGCGACTTGCTGTTTTTTCTCTCTGAGAAACAAATTATAAAAAATCACCAGTTGACATAATAAAATATACTTGTCAAAGCGTTTTAGTAAAAACCAAATGACGAGTCAAAGATGTATATGTTCATGGGATTATAATTTGTTAATAGTAGGTCGTCCCTGTTCTATTTATGGGACGACTTGCTCTTTTTATCCATCCTTATTAATATTGAAAAAAAAGAAAAGTCATTAAATAAAAAAAGGCTGACTTAAAAGTCAGCCTCGAATTTTGGATTCATGCTCATGGGACTATAATTTGTTAAAAGCAATGTGGGATTTCTAAATAATTAAAAAAAGTGTATTTGTTTATTTGAAATGCTAAGGTAACTAATTAAATTTTACTCCACCAAACCTAAAAGCTAAAAAATTTAAAAAATTATTTGTTTTGGATATGTTCATGGGATTATAATTAAAAAAGTCGCACCGATGTGCGACTTTTTTTTTGCCCCAAATGGAATACTATTAGTAACGGCTAAAAAATAAGCCTGCCAATTTGAAATAGAAGATTTTGGATTTTAGCAAGGCAAAAATACTTTTTGCTTTCGCCTTTGTACCTTCTGGCACAAGCCAGCTCAGGATGCAGGGCATCTGCGAGTATTTTTAACGCCGCAAAAGTTCAAAAGATACATAGGCAAATGTCGGAGTTATTCTTTAGGCGTTACTTAATGTTATTTTCTTTATAAAGAAACAGCCTTTTATTGGTAAGTAAGAAAGTCCCCTTATCAGGGGACTTTCGAAAATGATAGATAACATCGGCTAAATGTTAAATAGAGCACCCAATATAAGAGCAATTTGCTTTTTGGCAAAGAATAGCTCTGATTTCCAAAACCAAATTTTTACACCCAAAATAGATACAACTTACGAGAAGAAAAGAATAACAAAACAATGCCCGATCAGCATTCTATTACTTATGCCACCAATATAATTTCCCATAAAAACATCCAAATTCCTTTCCATAAAACTCTACAAGAGTATTTTGAATTCCAGTCGTTAAACAAAAGACCTTACCCAATAAAATTTATACTTTTGCACCCTTAGTAACGCCAAAAAAATAACTGGATCATCTGAACGACTTCTTTTGCTCCCATACTTCCTTAAAAAATACTTCCGTAGCCCTGCTATACAAGTATTTTTTAAGAAAAACTAGAACCAAAATAATTTTGTCCAATTGTCCAACTTATTCTTTCGGCGTTACTTAGAAAAGAATCAATGGAGGTCTCTAATTTTTGATTTTTTTCCTTATTGCAAATTGAAAAAATAAAACCAGCTTAATTATGACCATTACTGCTAATGACCCTTCAAGAAAAAGTTGGGTTGCGATATCGAAAGAGAGTGATTTTCCTATCCAAAATCTTCCTTTTGGAATTTTTAGAACAGAAAGCAATCCTGCTCCTAGAGTTTGTACAGCTATTGGGAATTACGTAGCGGATTTGGCTGTTATGAACTATTTGGCACTATTTGACGGATTAGAGATTGATAATGAGGTATTTAACACTCGATATTTGAACGATTTCATGGCTTTGGGTAAAATAACTACCCGTGCAGTCCGAAACAAATTAGCTGATATTTTTGACGCTAATAATAAAGACGCCAAAGACTTGTCTTGGCATTTTTTACATCCTATGGATAAGGTGGAATTATTACTTCCAATCAAAGTTGGTGATTACACTGATTTTTACTCAAGTATAGAACATGCTACTAATGTAGGAACCATGTTCAGAGGTAAGGAAAATGCCTTAATGCCCAATTGGAAACATTTACCAGTAGGTTATCATGGTCGATCCTCTTCCATAATTGTCTCTGACACTCCTGTAAAAAGACCTAAAGGGCAACAGCTCCCAGCGAATGAAGATACGCCTATATTCGGACCTTCCAGATTATTGGACTTCGAACTAGAGATGGCATTCATTGTAGGCCAAGAGACCGAATTAGGTCAAACAGTTCCTACAGATAATGCAGAGGACTATATTTTTGGGATGGTCTTATTCAATGATTGGTCTGCAAGAGATATCCAAAAATGGGAGTATGTTCCGTTAGGTCCCTTTTTAGGTAAAAGTTTCGCCTCCACTATTTCTCCATGGGTGGTTACGTTAGATGCATTAGAACCTTTTAAAGTGGATGGACCAACTCAAGACCCTCAACCCCTTCCTTATTTACAATACAACGGCAAAAAAAATTACGATATCAACCTAGAAGTACTCATTCAACCGGAGCATGGTGAAGCAAAAACAGTATGTCACTCTAATACAAAATATCTTTATTGGAATAATGCCCAGCAATTAGCACATCATACGATTAATGGTTGTAATCTAAATGTTGGAGACATGTGTGGATCCGGCACTATTAGTGGACCAACTCCAGATAGTTATGGCTCTATGCTTGAAATTAGTTGGCGCGGTACAAAACCAGTTTCTATGCCCGATGGTTCTGAACGAAAATTCATTCAAGATGGCGATACTGTAATTATGAAAGGATGGTGTGAAAAAGAGGGTATTCGAATAGGGTTTGGTGAAGCAAATGGGAAAGTTCTCCCTGCTGATTAATAAAATTTTGAATTCAAAAAATGAGATTCTCTAATTTACTATTTACATTTTTGGCTTTGGTTGTATTATTAATTAGCGCTTGTAGTGATCCTACGTTGGAGCCTCCAGTTCGGGATTCCAATTCAAAAAAGCAAGTTATTAAAGATTCGACCCCTTCAGAATCTGACTTGCAAGCGGCACAGGATACCACCGAATTGGAGCAAATCATCCAGCGGGATGACTCGCCCGACAGAGGCAGTTGGCAAAAGCCGAGTGTTGTGATTGAAAAAATGGGGGATCTATCCAATAAAACCGTAGCGGATATTGGTTTTGGTTCAGGTTTCTTTTCTAGAAGACTCGCGCAAAAAGCTAAAAAAGTAATTGCCATAGAATTAGACCCGCGGCTGATTTCTTATATGGACAGCATTATCGTTTTAGAGTTATCTGAAGAATTTCAGGAAAGAATTGAAACCAGATTAGCAACACCAACAGATTCAAAGCTTACTGTAGAAGAAGCAGACATCATTTTATTGGTAAACACTTACCCTTGGTTAGTAGATCGGATTAATTATCTAAAGCAATTACGCCAAAAATTAACACCTAAAGGAGAGATAATCATAGTCGATTTCAAAAAGAAAAGGATCCCAAGAAATAAAAGTTTTCCTGAAACTAGATACCGTGTACCATTATTTGAAGTTGAAAATGAATTAGAAGGCGCTGGATTTTCAACCATCAAATCAGACGACTTATCACTTGATTATCAATACATTGTGGTCGCATCAAATTAATAAAACAATGGTTTCTCTAAAGAAAAATATGGTCTTCGCTCTATTTTTAACATTTAATTCTTGATAAGTACCAACCTAATATTACCTAAGGGGGCAGGAAATAAATAACCTACCCATTTCACTTACTCTTTTTTCTTCATTTTTCGTTAAAAATACTCGCCATACCGTTGGGTATGTCTGCGTTTTTTGCCTCGACTGAAGAAAAAATTGCTGTGCAAAATTTGGGTACCTTATTTAGTTCCTGCTCCCTAAAACGCTTAATGCCGAATATCCTCTGAATATTGGTCATTGATAAAAGGAACTTCAACCTCCAATTCCTTTATCGGTGTCCCATCACTCCAAAGCCCTAAAAACCGTTGTTTTTGGGTATTACCAAAGGCAAATTCGCAGTTATTGCCATTTGTGGAACAATCTAAAAGTGCATCCAAAAATTTCCAATAGCCAAAGTAATCGACTGGATTTAATTCTGACATATAAAGCGCCCGATTGACGGTTCGATTTCGATGCCCTGAATCGAAATCCTTATCCAAACTATACGATTCATTATGGTATGCATTAACGCTGGGTTTACTTCGTCGATCTCGATATTGCCGAATTAAATTTCGATCCTCAACTTCAGTCGCTTCTTGAAATATTTGAACACCCAATTCATCACCTACCACATAATCATCCTGACTTACCATGATCAGCATTTGAATATCAGATGGCATATTTTTATAAGTTTCCAATCGCCCCATTGTTACAAACCCAGTTCCAGGTGAACAGAGAAATAAAACCTTGGGACGCGGTATATTATATTTTTCAAAATTGATGGCTAAATCAGCTGAAATCGCACCTCCGAAAGAATGTCCAACCAAAGCAAGCGGTGCAATAATAGGTTTTACATGTCCTTCTTTTTTCAGTTCCTCCAATCCATTTTGTATCGCTTTTGCAGTATAAAGAGCAAAAGAATTAGGTAGCGGCTTTAATAAATGCTCTTGATATCGAGGATACAACACAATATTCCCCTTTTTGACTAAATGTTTAATCCATTTACCATACATCATTGGATTATATCCTCCATATCCATGAATAAAAATGACGAGTCTTGCCGAATCAGGTTGTGGATTCCTAGGTTCAAAAAGCCAATAACCATCAGCTTCTTGAGCAAAATCTTGAAAAAAAATAGAGTCGTGAACGTACTCACTACCTCCAGGGCCAAAGGTCGGTTGTTCGGGTAAAGTAATTTCTTGGGAAAAACATAAAACAGGTAAAAAGAAAATCCCAATTTTAAAGATATTTTGATATTTCATTCGTTCAATTTAAATACTCATCACAAAAACATCTAAAATCAATAATCGTTGCAAAGAACTTCCTTTTCAAAAATAAACGTAATTTTGATCGCTATTTTTATAACAGCTTCTAAGTATTGAGTAGATGAATAATTGAGATTTTAAGCATCATACCTTTTGGTTCTCTTTTTCTCAAATGCTCCTCTTCTCAATCACTCAATTTCTATTAAAAATTATGGTTGGAGTCATTGGCGCAGGGAGCTTTGGAACTGCCATCGCAAATTTGTTGGCGTATAACCGCGATGTGTTATTATATAGTCGACAAAAAGATTTGGTTGATAGTATTAATACGAATCATTTTCATAAAGACTTGAATGCTTCCGTATCAGATAAAGTCATTGCGACTACTGATTTACAAGAGGTTGCAGAAAAATGTACGTTGATTTTTCCAATTGTGCCCTCTGATAGTTTTCGGGAAATGATGAAAAATCTCTCTCCTTATCTTCGCCCTTACCATTTATTAATTCACGGGACTAAAGGCTTTGATTTAAAAGGTATTCAATTCGAAGATTTGGGAAAAGAAAAAATTACTCGAAAAAATGTTTGTACGATGAGTGAAATCATTCGTCAAGAAAGCGTAGTTGTTCGAATCGGTTGCTTGGCAGGCCCAAATTTAGCAAAGGAAATTTTTGATGGTCAACCTACTGCAACGGTCATAGGGAGTAAATTTGATGAAGTCATTGAAGCTGGAAAAAAAGCCTTAAATAGTCGACATTTTCAAGTCTTTGGCACCCATGAATTATTGGGGGCAGAACTAGCCGGTGCGCTAAAAAATATGATCGCGATTGGATCTGGAATATTGGGGGGACTAGGCATGGGTAAAAATATTCAAGCACTATTAATCAATCGAGGATTAATGGAAATGATTCATTTCGGTAAAGCCGTTGGCACCTCACCAAAAGCTTTTGTTGGTACTGCCGGAATAGGCGACTTAATCTGTACTGCGACCAGTGAAAATAGCAGAAATTATAGTTTTGGTAAAAGACTCGGACAAGGAGAAACAGTCGAACAAATCAAGGCGACCATGCCTGAACTAGCGGAAGGTATTCGGACGGTCAATATAGCAAAACACCTCGCAGATCATCTTAATTTAAATGTACCCATTACCCAAATGCTTTACCGAGTAGTTTATAATGATTTTGATATTGAAAAGGGTTTGGAGTTTTTAATGCGATATCCTTATTACGTGGATGTTGACTTTTTGTAATGGATTTACAGCTTTCCCACAAAAGTAAGGATAGAGCTTAATATCCGATTTCCTGTCTTATAAATTCTAAAGTAAGGTACTTGAGTCGCCCCAAAAGATCTAAATACATTTTCCACTTGAGGCAACATACTTCCTTCAAAATCAAAAGATTCTACCGTTTTTAAACAATCTTTTATTACCGTCCATAACAATAAATAATGCGCGCCACTTTTCCGAAATTTTGAATCCGTACCACTCGCCAAATAGTAGGCTCTCCTTTCGTCCCAAACGACGTATCCTGCCGCATGAATATCCCCATTTTTATCTTTGGCAAAGTAAATTTTTCGTCGATCTCTTGTTTTTAATACATTATCTAATTGCTTTAATACATTTAAAGAAAAAGGTGGAATTCGACCCTGTTTTTGGAAAGTCTTTTGAACAACCTCATAAAAACCAACCACATTCTCATCCGTAACTACCTCAATAAGAGCTTGTTCTGCCTTTCTTATTTTTCCTCGAACAGAACTCTCCAATTCTTTATAAACGAAGGATACATCTTTTAAATCCTCCAAAATATAAGTATATCGAGTGCTCTGTTTGAACCCAGACCAATAAAAAGGTAGCCAATTGGTGAGCGCAGAAGAATAATTTTGATCAAAAATGGAAACCTTTGGCAATTGACGAGTCAGTTCAGTTAGGATCTTACGTTCAAAACTATATCGTTGGTGCTTTTTTTCACTGTCAGGATAATCCAAAAAGATCGGCAAATAAGAGGTCAAAATCGGCATTCGAATCATACTCAAACCCAAGCGCCGATTTTTAGTATAGGGTAAAGCACCAATAATATTTTTATATCGATCAAAAGCCAAAACAACACCCCAATTATCCGCTCCACACACGACATCTAACCACCATGACTGACCATGTATTGGAATATATTTTTCCTCACAAAGGTTGGAATAAAGAGCTTTAGATGGACTTATGTACTCACTCTTTTTCATCACTCATCAATGGTTCTCTACCCATATCTGGATTTAAGCCAAAGTTAAATTTGAAGCCAATCTTTTTATTAGGCTCGTCATCGTCAAAGTCCTCCCAATTCGTTATTTCGGTAATTAATTCTTCCAAATGTCGAATAAAAAAGGGTTCAGTCAACTCTTCTGGACGATAAATCGCTACTGTTTTTGGTGGACGAGGCGCTCCATAATTTTCAATAAATGGATACTGAATTAATACAATTATTTTTCCGTTAAATAGTTGTTGGTAAATCAATCCCCCACAATTTTTTACCAAATGACGGTGAAAATCTTTAGACACGACCTCATATATTCCACTTTTTGTTTCACCCAAATCCAAGGCAATCGCTTCTAATCCTGCAATTTGTGACTTAACCTCAATCTTTGCCTCTAACCCTGTTAACTCAAGCAATTGCTCTAATTGTTTAATAATGAATGCCTTAAATTCTGACTCCCAAATTTGACGATAATCTTCCGTATTTTGAAGGACTTCTTTGTACTGTTTGACCTTTCGTTGTAAATTATAAAGCTGTGTATTCATACGGTAATAAGTGATTTATGAGTGTTTTGAGGCTGCCAACTGCAAACTATCGACCGCCTTCCTCACCCAATTTCTCAAAAAATTGCAAGCTATTATTATTTCTTGAAACAATAATTACATTGTGTCCATCTTGTCCTTTTAGATACTCGATATCACGACCTTGTCCAATGACAGAAAAACCGCTATTTCGAGGCTCCATAATTTCAAATTCTCCTTGTCCATCTCCTTTCAAAACCCATCCATAGGAAGCATCCAATTGCCCTATACTTGGCTGAAACTGGACAAAATTGCCAACCGCCAAGACATCTAAATTGCCATCCATATTAAAGTCGCTCACTTCTAGTCCCTCAATTGGCGCAAATTGAGCCTTTAATGGCAAAGGAATAACTTCATAACTTCCGTCTCCCAAATTTTTCACAAAAACAGATTCAAACATCTTTGCCTCTTTTTTCACCACATCAGCCATCGTTTCCGCAGGAAAGATATCATTAAACGTACTTTTTGCAAATAATTCATACT
Source organism: Bacteroidota bacterium (assembly GCA_024743405.1). GTDB lineage: Bacteria > Bacteroidota > Bacteroidia > Chitinophagales > Saprospiraceae > JANSWP01. Next base: position 21,099 of record JANSWP010000062.1, on the reverse strand, counting down.
CTATAAAGACTTTTCGCAAAGCAGTCAACTGTCCCACCAAATCATCTTTACTATGATAAACATATTGCGTCCCTCCACGATAATACGTCATAATCGGATCAATTTGATAGTTTTTATCAAAGTCCTTTATCCAAAGCCGAACAGGTTGTTCCGATGAAGCAATCAAGTTAGAATTAGTCCCCAAATTTCCAACTATAAGATCTTCATCACCATCTTTATCAAAATCTCCAGATACGACTGTATTCCACCAACCATTCGTATTATTTAAAACGGTTCTTCTAGCTTTTTCATTTTGAAAGTCAAAAAACGTAATGGGCATCCAGTCGCCCACAACCACTAATTGTCGGGATGTTTCTATCCAAATCGCATCCGTCACCATGCCTAATTTATTAAACCCAGAAAAAACTTCCTTAGCCGCATTTTTAAAGGCCTGTCCATTCTGGTTTATCAAAACAACACTCTCTGGAGATGTCCCATAACTACCTACTAATGAGCGACTTCCGACAAACAAATCAATAAAGCCATCCGAATTAAAATCTGCCGACACGACACAAGAACCATTTAATGCAATCTCAGGAATAGCATCTTTCTTTTTTGAGAAATTACCTCTTCCATCATTCAAATATATGCGATCTCTGAGTTGATCCGTTCCTTCTCGATATTCGCCTCCCCCACTAACCACATATAAATCTAAGTCTCCATCATTATCAAAATCGAAAAAAGTCGCATCCGCATCTTCGAGCATTTTATCCTCCTCGAAAGCCATTTTTTGTTCAAATGTTGAATTCTGTTTTTGAATAAAAATCATCCCCGCTTGAGCCTTGGAACCACACACAAAAAAGTCTTCTAAACCATCGGCATTTACATCGCCTTTTGCCAGATTAGGACCTTCCTGTGAGAGCATTTTGGGCATCAAACCTTCTACATTAAAATCAACAAAACGATTTTCTCGATGTGAAAAATCTACATACATTTGATCAGAAATATCAGAAAAAAGCGAGTTGGAATTTTCTTTGGCTTCAATTTCCAAATGGGCATTTTCTTCAATAGTCAATAATTGATTGACTTCAATGTTTTCCAAAACTTGGCGCTTATCAGGGGCCCATTCCACATGAATTTCATCAACTTTTGTCGCTTTTCCAATTCCAAAATTCAATACATACCCCATTGACGATTGCCAACCTCGTATTGGAGAAATTTCTTGAGTAAGTTCCTCGTTTCCGATGGTCAAAGTTACCTTCGCCCCAACTCCAAATTTATTTTTATTCTTTTGTACTAATTTGATTTTCAAATAATTAGCATCCTTTCTTTCAGTATTATTTCGATAGACAGCGGCTTCCATATTCAAGTTATTCACCACCAAATCTAGATCACCATCATTATCAAAATCTGCATAAGCTGCCCCGTTTGAGCAACCTTCCAAATCCAAACCCCAAGTTTTGGAGACATTTTCAAAAAGCAAATTTCCTTGATTCCGGAAAGCATAGTTCGAAACCACACCAGAAGGCATTTTATCCGCTAATTCCATATCTGATGCCGAACGTTGGATCTCGTCATTCGAAGCAAACTTTAAGTAATCCAAATCATTAGGTCGTCGAAAAATACCATTTGTGATGTATAGATCTTTCCAGCCGTCATTGTCAAAATCTGCTAAAAGGCTTGACCAAGACCAATCGGTGGTAGCAACTTTTGAAAGCTGGGCGATATCAGCAAATTTTGCACCTTCTTTAGAAAGAAACAAAGGAGGGTTTCCATTAACCGTGCCTGCGACTTCAAGTTTATCATCTTCTAATATCTCATCATTGGTTGACAAAATCCCCATATTTCTTTGCAAATGATTTCGAGGAAATTGGGGATGGTACCCATAACTAATTTTATGCTGATGTTTATTATAATGATCAATTCCTGCCGAAGCTTTCAAAACCTTTTCACTTTCAGGTTTCATATCTAAAGTCACGATATCTAGCCAACCATCATTGTCAAAATCGGCAATATCGCAGCCCATCGAAAAAGTACTTGTGTGCCCAACTGAGTTTTTGATATCCTCTCGAAAAGTGCCATTACCATTATTATAGTAGAGGTAGTCGTTTTCATGAAAATCATTAGTCACATAAATATCAGACCAACCGTCATTATTCAAATCAGCAATTACAACACCTAAACCATACCCCATCGACCCACCAGATATACCGGCATTTTCACTCACATCAATAAACTTTCCATTCTCATTTTTATAGAATCGATCACCGGCTTCTTCATCGCGAATTTGGCGGTTTTCGGCACTCGTGAAAGTCTCCGCTGAATGGACAGAATGATTCAATAAATACAAATCCAAATCCCCATCCCAATCATAATCAAAAAAAGCTGCCTGCTGAGAGAACCCTTTAAAATCTAGTCCAAATGCTGCTGCTTTTTCGGTAAAAGTCCCATCTTGATTATTAATGTATAATTCATTTTGTCCATTGATCGCCTTGTAAAACCCTACTTGGCATACATAAATATCTAGCCAACCATCTCCATTAACGTCTGCCATCGAAACACCTGTTTTCCATGCACGTTTACCCGAATTTCCAGATACACCAGCTTTTTCAGTAATGTCTTCGAACTCAAAGTCCCCCTTATTCAAATATAACTTAGTGGGATTTTGATTGGCAGACAAGTAAATATCTGTCAACCCATCATTATTAATATCACCAACAGCGACACCACCTCCATTATAGTAATAAAGGTATTTGATGATATTCCAATCATTACTTTCTTCGAGTTGATTCTTGAACTTAATATTCGTTTGGGAGGAGGGAATAGAAGTGAATAGGGTTTGATTTTCAGAAGGGTTTTCAGAACAACTTAATAGGAAAACTAATGTAAAAAATTTGAAAAATTTATTCATAGACAGGTGATTTAGGATGGAAGTAGAAGTAGATTGAGCGAAAATAACAATTCTGGGTTCTGAATCTATTCCTGTTCCATTCCTTAGACACAATTAGCGCGAATTTACACGAATTATTTTGAGTTTATAAATGAGAAAAGGTATCGAATGCTATTAAAGTATCCGATACCTTCATCTAATGAAAAATTCGTGTCCTTAAACGAAATAAATGTTTATGACTTTTTACTCAATCTTTGCAATTTTCCAGTCCCGAAACATTCATTACAGCGTTCTCTTTCTCGCATTCCTAACCAATACCCTTTACCCTCACACCGAGGACATTGATCTCTTTGAACAACTCTTTTGATGACAAATTTCACTAATGTCCAAAAGCCCCAAATAATAAGGGCTGCGATTACGATTCTGAATATTATTACCATCTCTAACTTTTTTTTGAGAATTAATAATCAAATTTCGAACCGACAATCACCCTTTACTTAGAGTATGTCTAAATTTTTACTTCCTAAAAACCAACGCTTTATGAACCTGCCTTTCAAATTATTGCGGTCATTTGCCTCGGTAAACTCCCTTAATAATTTATCGCCAGAACCATAAATCATTGATTCTCAATTTGTAAAATTTTTAGACATACTCTTATCCATAATTTTACATCTCGATAATAACTTTCCCTCTTACTTGACGGTTCATCATTTCTTCTAAAGCCTTGGGCGCCTCTGCCAATGGATAAATGCCATGTAAATGTGGTTTAATCTTTCCCTCCCCATACCATTTCATTAATTGCATTGTATTAGCTGTATTCGCTTTCGGATCGCGCATAGCGAAAGCTCCCCAAAAAACGCCAACGATATCACACCCTTTTAACAAAGCCAGATTTAAGGGAATTTTTGGTATCGATCCTGCTGCAAAACCAATCACTAAATATCGACCTTCCCATGCCATTCTTCTCAAAGCGATTTCCGAATAATCACCACCAACAGGGTCATACACTACATCTACCCCTTTTTTATTGGTGATTTCATTGAGTCGCGATTTCAGATCTTCCGTGGTATAATTGATGACTTCATCTGCGCCATATTGTTTGCACAATTCCAATTTTTCATCCGTGGAGGCAGCCGCAATAACTTTGGCACCCATTAATTTTCCTAGCTCAACAGCTGTCAACCCTACCCCACCCGATGCACCTAGAACCAACATGGTATCTCCTTCTTTCAATTTCGCACGGTCTTTCAACGCATGATAAGAAGTCCCATATGCCATCAGAAAAGAAGCGGCAATTGGAAAACCCATACCTGGCATTTTAGGGAAACAAGAATGCTTGGGTGCAATGGCCTCCTCTGCAAAACCACCATGCGAAATCAAGGCAAAAACTTCATCCCCAACCTTATGGTTTTTAACATTAGTCCCAACCGCTTTGACGATACCAGCCACATCACTTCCTGGAGAAAACGGCAATGGTGGTTTAAATTGATATTTTCCTTGAATAATTAAAACGTCAGGAAAGTTGACCCCACAAGCTTTAACTTGGATCAATACATCATTTTCCCCGACTTGAGGAGAAGAAATTTCCTCTAATACGAGATTGGATGGTAGTCCGTATGATTTGCATAAAATGGCCTTCATTAAGTTCGTTTTTATGAAATTTTAAAAAGAAGCCAAAAATACAAATCTTATTTTGATGAGAAAATACAAACGCTGAGCCCAATTACCTATCGATATTTATTGGAAAAGCTCTAAAAGATAGTAAAAAGGAGTTTATTTGGTCTGACCAAAGATGAACTTAAAAAGGAGAAAGACATTTGAACTAGAAAGAGTTCAAGGATCAAATTTGATCCTTGAACTCTATTTTTTATACCGAAGTTAGCTTGGACAGGGCTCTCTTGTCAGCCATATTAGTTTTCATTTTATGCCAATTATCTTTTAAGAAAAATCTAATAGCTTCATCCAAATGGGTCAAAACACCCACTTGGTATAATCCACGAAGCCGACTACTCCAATGTGGGCTCAAAGATCGCATAGAGAATCCCATTCCAGCAGAGTGATATTCAATATGATGCCACCATCCGGCTGGCATAAACAATGTATCTCCTGCCTCAATATAACAGTCAATACCTTTTACATGGTGAAGACCAGGATAGCGATCATAATCAGGATTATTGATATCTACAGAAGTGTGCGTTCCAAAAGGATATCTATACAATAAAGTAGAATACTTTGGATCAAAAAGGACAACTCTTTTTCTACCGTACAATTCGGTCAAAAAGACATTCGAATTGTCCATATCTCGATGAATTCTCGTCACGCCACCTTCTCCTCCAAAGAAAGCAAAAGGCAACCTTTTCAAGACATTATCTGCTACGTCCGGAAATTCAAAATCGTTAAATAAGTCCTTTTTGTATTTGAAAACATTAAAAAGAAACAATCGACGAGTAGTCGGACCTGCTTGAACTAGATCTAAATAATCACCAAATTTCATGGTATTGTTAGATCCTTTATAAGAGCGGTCGTCTTTTCGCTTTTCTCCCTCTATATCAAAAACACCTACATCCAAATGCCCTAGTTCTTGCTTGAACCAGTCAAAAGTCCATTTTGTATACAATGGTGCATCTTTTCCGTAAAAGTTTTTGATGATCACCGGCTTAGCAGGAATCATATAGTTTTCTTGAAACTCTTTTCGAGTAATTCCTTCTACTCGATCTATACTATCTGTTAATTTGAGTGGCATAGTTATCTCTTTTGAGCGAAATAAGTTAGGTTCTACATTGAAAACCTATGAATTTTCGGCACAAAATTATTTATTAATATTGAAATAGGCTAAAAAGCTAGCCTCATTTAACAGTCAAATTTTTGTTTTTTATACGCTTTTCAAAATCATTGCGTGTCCATGTGCCCCTGCCGCACAAGCTGCCAACAATCCATAAGTCCCTCCTTCTTTTTTCAATCGATTGGCGGTGGTATTCATAAGCCTTGCGCCCGTCGCACCAAAAGGATGTCCAATGGAAAGTGAACCACCCCATAGATTAAATTTATCCATATTTACTTGTCCCACTGCCTTTTCACGCCCCAAGTGTTTTTGGGCAAATTCATCCGAAGCCAGCGCTTTTAGGTTTGCCATAATCTGACCTGCGAATGCTTCATGAAATTCGATCACATCAAAATCTTCTAATGACATTCCTGTTTTTTCTAATAATTTAGAAACTGCATAAGTAGGACCGAGCAATAATTCGTCCTCCAAAGATTGTCCAGTGAAGGTAAAATCAACGATTTCTGCTTTCGGCGTAAAACCCAATTCTTTAGCTTTCTCTTCAGACATAATTAATACTGCCGCTGCACCATCTGTTAAAAAAGAAGAATTTGCAGCAGTCAATGTCCCAAATTTTCGGTCAAAAGCTGGACGCAATTTTTTTACTTTTTCAAAACTCGTATCTCCTCGAACCCCATTGTCCCTTTTGATAGGTTTAAACTTAGGGGGCAAAGCCACTTCCGTCATTTCTTCAGGCAAATGTCCATTTTCATGAGCTTTATGTGCTAATTGATGTGAGCGAACAGCAAACTCATCTTGTTCTTCTCGACTCACACGAAATCGTGCAGCCATAATATCACAATCTGCGCCCATCACTCGATTTGTTGAATATTCTGCTACTTTTGGTTTTTCTGGAATAAAATCTGAAAACCGAAGTGTCGTCAAAAACTTCAATGAATCACCCAATCCTCTTAGTTTTTGTGCTCTAAACAACTTCTTTCGCATCTTTCGAGGATATTGAATCGGTGCATCAGAGGTATGATCCAAGCCACCAGCAATAATTATATCGGCTTGCCCGGACATAATTTCCAGACAACCATTTGAGATCGCTCGATTGGCAGAAATACAAGCTTGCGAAACGGTATGACAAGGTGTTGTATTCGGAACACCTGCCGTCAACGCTGCTTCTCTAGCCACATTGGGTGTTTGCATATTGGGAATAACCGCACCCATGATTACTTGATCAACCATTTTCGGATCAATACCTGTTTTGGTGATTAACCCATTTATTGCGAATTGACCTAATTGATAAGACATTAGATCCATATAATCTGTACCAGAACGCAAAAATGGCGTCCGGCAACCATCTATTAAAACGACCTTTTTCATTTATTCAAAAGTTATGATCACTAGAAATATCAATAATCTAAATGGCAGCAAAATTACTTTATTTTGCGAATAAAGTTAATTTCATCATTGACTCTTTATCCCAAACAACTCATAATGAAAGTTTTAGTTTAATAAAGGTTCGTTCCTTCTAGGTTTTTGTTTGAAAAAAAATCGAATTTCACCATGATTCTAATCTTTCAAATATAATTTTAGGTTCTTTGGCAAAACTCAAAACCAACATGTTCTCGATAATTTTTTCTTTTCAGATTGCTGCTTTCGCCGCAAAAAAATCTTTATTGGAGGCGAATGAGGTAAAGATTACGAGCAATTTTTACCTCATTCGCCTGCTTGGTTCTCCCTCTGCTTTGGCAAGGGTTTTTCAGGCGCAAGCCATGGAAATCTAGATCCTAAACTGTTTTTGATATGAAAAAGAATGTCCCTTCGCGCAAAAAAATACCCTTTGAAATCAGCCCCGAATTCTCTAATTATTTAAGAAAATGTAATCGCGGAACAAAACTTCCCCTTCAGTATGGAGATTTATTGCAATACGAAGCCTCCATTCCTTTATATAATGAAGAGGGGAAGGATACCCTCTGGGAAACCGTCTTTTTCGCGGAAAGTGCACGAGAAGAAATTAATAATTCTTTGGTGAGAATTTATGCGCTTTTAAAAACAGATGGAGATGAGGAAGGATTGGAGCATTTGAGTGTAGCGCGAATTGATTTTTGCCAATTTGGGAATACAAAACCTTTTAGAGTTCGGATCATCAATCGCCTCAACGATAATTACGACCACTTTTATGTAAAACAAGCAGATGCCAATCGAATTTATGGTTTAGAGTTAGAATATTTACTAGCACCCAATCGGTTACTTTATTTATTTGATAGGAAAACATTGATTGAAGAACACATTCCAGGCATTCCAGGAGATGATTTTTTTGAAAGAGAAAAAAATATTTCCCCTTTTAACCAAATTAGAATCGCCAAAGAATTTATTAAATTTAATGAACGTTGTTTTATTCGATTACTAGGAGATATGCGGGCTTATAACTATGTCATTGATATCACGCCAGATATCGAAGGCAATCAATATCGAATGAGAGCGATAGATTTTGATCAACAGTCTTATGAAGGGCGCAAAAATTTTTATTTGCCCCAATATTTCAAAGAAAATAACCCCATCGTTTTTCTTGGAATTGGTAGTATGACAAAAGAAACGGTTCATCAATACCAATTAGAAGAACGTAGTTTAGTCGCTACCCGAATCAAGGCTTCTCGAAAACGGCTGCGTGAGTTGATTGATGTCATGATTAAGGATACTATTTCCTTTCCTGAAAAAGTCAATCAATTGAAGCATGAATTGGCAAAACACCATAAAAACAAGGATTATTTGAAATGTCAAAATATGGGCGAAATTGTCCTGATGAATATTCAATTACTAATAAAAAAAGATTTTAGGAAGAGTACTCAGTTTGGTGAGTTCTTTAATAAAACATGAGGTAAGGAATAAAAACAAGGCTTTATACAAACAGAAGAGCCTCCCGAAAAATCGGGAGGCTCTTTTCACTTACTATAATATCAGACGAACGTAAAGTCCGAATGCATCATTTTAGTATCGTCTTCCACCGCCGCCGCCGCCGTAGCCACCGCGTCCACCGCCGCCGCCGCCGCCGCCTCTGTTTTCACGAGGTTCAGCTTCTTTAACAACAATAGTTCTTCCGTCAAATTCGCAATCATTCAAATCGTTAATTGCGTTTTTTGCTTCTTCGTCATTTGGCATTTCAACAAAGCCAAAACCTTTTGAACGACCGGTAAACTTGTCCATGATGATTTTCACAGAATCAACAGAACCAAACTCTTCGAAAGCGTCACGTAAGCCACCTTCTTCGGTGTCAAAACTTAATTTTGCAACAAAAATATTCATAAAAAAAATAAGATGTGAGTAAACTTAAAAGGAAGGATAAAAGGAATTCTAAAAGAAAACTGATTAAACTATACAAGAAAATTAACTCAAATAAAAAAAAATTACATGCAAAGTTAAACTTAAATATCCGTACATGTACACTTCTGACCATTTATTTTAAATAAAGTCACATATATCCAACATAAATAATCCTAATAATATTATTAATTTTGGTTGCAAATGGATAATAGGACTAATTTAGATTCATAAATTCTAAGGTCATCCGTTTCGGGTAAGTCGCCAAAGCAACGCCTAAACATTCAACAGCCGATTGTAAATCCTCACAATTTAATATATAAGCCATCCGAACTTGATTTTTCCCAATCTCCTTATTTGAGTAGAAACCATTTGCAGGGGCAAGCATCACTGTATTGCCATTATGCTCAAAGTCAGATAACATCCATTTGCAAAATTCCTCTGCATCTGGTACTGGCAGTCGACATATATTATAAAATGCAGCTTGCGGAAAATAACACTCCAAACCTTCTATTTTCTGAAGCGCATCATATAAAACCTCGCGTCGTCGAATGTACTCTTGTCGTGCCTTTTCAATATACTCCGCAGCATTTTCATAGCATGCTTCTGCCAATTTTTGCCCAAAATAGGGTGGGCACAATCGCAATTGAGCATACTTTTCTACCGCTTCCTGAAGTTTCCGGTTTTTGGTAATCAAATAACCAATCCGTGCACCACAAGAACTGAATACTTTTGAAATCGAATCAATCACAACCACATGCTCCTTCATAGATTCGAAAGTCAATACAGAAGTGAATGCCATATCATAGCAAAACTCTCGATAGACCTCATCCACAATTAAAAACAAATCATGCTTTTTAACCAAATACATCAACTCTTTTAATTCCTCCTTTTGATATAATTGACCTGTAGGATTACCCGGATTACATAGAAAAATTGCTTTCGTCCTAGAATTAATCAAAGCCTCAAATTCTGATGGACTAGGTAAGGCGAACCCATTTTCAAAATGAGTGCTCAATGGTCGAATCGTCACCGAACTCATATGTGAGAACCCCAAGTAATTAGCATAAAATGGTTCTGGAATAATCACCTCATCGCCGATATCACAACAAGCCACAAGTGCTAATAAAATAGCCTCTGAAGCTCCCGTCGTCACAAAAACATCTTCTAATTGCAAGTTCGCATCAAATTTATCGTAATAATTCGCCACCTTTTTCCGCAAAGAAGGCAACCCTGCTGAAGGACCATAAGCAACAATATCATTTCCTAAGGATCGAATCGACTCTAGTGCAGCTGGAGGTGTTTCTATATCCGGTTGTCCGATATTCAAATGAAAAACATGTTTTCCTTCTGCCTTTGCTTGATTAGCGTAAGGCATCAAACTCCTTATTGGGGATGCCCCGATTTCATTTCCTCTCTTTGAATTATTTGGCATTTCTTATATTCTTTTTAATATTGATTTTCCAAATGATTTATGATTCTTCAAAAACTAAAAAGACGGTACTTTCGTAAATAATACTTCCCGTTCCATTACTTTAATCAAAAAATCTTCTTCAGATCCATTTACCAACCAAGTTTCTATCCCTGCCTTTTGCGCAATAGCCGCCGCTTGGATTTTGGATTTCATACCCCCTGAGCCTTGATTTGATTTTGTATCTCTCAGATCTTTAATCAAAGATTCTGCATCAGATAATAACTCAATTGTAGCGAAATCATTTGAAGCGGATGGGTCAGCATCATAGACCCCATAGGTATTCGTAGCCATGACCAGCAAATCCACATTCAATAATTCTGATGCCAAAGCTGCTAATTTATCATTATCTCCAAATTGGATTTCCTCTGTAGCCACCGTGTCATTTTCATTAATGACCGGGATATATCCATTTTTTAGCAACACCTCTATCGTATTCGTGATATTATCGCGCGAAGTTGGATTGTCAAAATCATGGTAAGTCAGCAAACATTGAGCCGTCAATAGACGCAATTCCCGAAAGCTTTCTTGAATAATACGCATCAAATGCGGCTGACCAATGGCCGCTAATGCCTGCTTTTCATTAATGGTTTGACCATTTCCTTCGAGGTTTACAAATTGTTTTGCCACTGCAATCGCCCCTGAACTCACTAAAATAAATTCGTACTGATCTTGCAATTTCACAATCTGCCTTCCAATATCTTCAATCTTTCCGCGTGAGATCGAATCCGTACCCCGAGTCAAAGTACTCGTGCCAACTTTTAACAAAATTCGTTGTTTAACGCGTCTGCCCATTTCCATAAATAAACCATTTATTGGTGACTAATTGGTCAAGGCCCAAAGGTCCTCGATGATGTATTTTATCAGTACTAATAGCAAGTTCTGCGCCCATTCCGAATTGTCCCCCATCGGTGAAACGAGTAGAAGCATTATGATAAACCGCTGCCGCATCTATAGATTGCATAAAATTAGCTGCAGCCGTTTTGTCTTCCGCCACAATTGTCACGGAGTGACCACCACAATATTCATTGATTTTGTGGATAGAGTCCTCTAGATTCTCTACTGTTCCAATCGCAATTTTGTAGTCCAAAAACTCCTCATACCAAATATTTTCATTCTCTATCTGAATTAGACTATCATTCAATTTTGAAAGATCTTTCTCTATATGAATTTCAACATTTGCTGCCGCTAGATCTTCAATGATCTTATTGATAAAAAGGTCATAATTTGGCAAATTTTTGTCTATTAAAACCTTATCTAAAGCATTGCAGGCGGAGATTTTAGTCAATTTCCCGTTTTTAATAATCGCCTCTGCTATTTCCAAATTTGCTGTCGGATGAACGTATAAAAAATTATTGCCTCGACCACTCACCAAAATGGGGCATTTGGCGTGTGTTTTTACAAAATTAATTAACCCTTCGCCACCTCTCGGTACAATTAAATCGATGCGTTGAGTCGGATTTCTCAAAAAATCCTGTGTTTTTTCGCGATTATAATCAAAGTAATCAATCCAGTCTGTTGTCAATCCATTTTCTGTCAAAGCTTTGTGCCAACATTCAACCAATTTTAAATTAGAATGAATAGCCTCTTTTCCCCCTTTCAATAAAATTTTATTGCCAGACTTAAATGCAATCGAAGCGGCTTCAATCGTCACATCGGGACGTGATTCGTATATAATCATAATCGTTCCAAAAGGGGCTGTTCGATTAATGACTTCCATACCATTTTCATGACGGAAGTGATAAATTTCATTTCCAATCGGATCTTCTTTTTCCAAAACTTCTTTGACCGATTGGATCATTCCATGCACCTTTTTGTCATCTGCTTTTAGGCGGTCAAATAATGCTTTATCATTTCCGGCAAATTGTTGGAGATCTAGCTGATTAGCAGCAATGATCGCATTACGGTCAGTTTCGAGAATTTTTGCCATACTCTTGAGGACGGCATTTTTTTGGGTACTAGACAATATCATGGATTATTACCTTTTTGAATAATTAAGCTGGCAAAGGTAGGATGTTTTAAGGTTTCATGCACTGATTTATTTTAGTTTTCAGATAAAATAGAAATGATATTTAAAAATACACAAACAACTTACAATCAATTACTTACAGAATAAAACGCAATTTAAAGACTGTGTTTCCATTGAATTAATACAGAAACAGGTCGATTGCAAAAATGCAGTTCTTTTGAGAATAGTATCTTCTATGCCCCCTTTTTTCATAAAACCACAAAACTAACCCTACCTTTGTCCAAAATTTGATTCTTTGTTTGTTTCTGCTGAACGGCGTTTAGTACAGGCTTGCCAAGTTGAAGATGTATTCTTTCACCACTTGAATTCTTGTATTATGAACAATGAAAGTTTTGTTATTGAGGCAGAAAAACCCTTTTCAGAAAGCCTAATCTGGCAACTCAACCGCGATTATTATGACAAAGAAGGCATTGATGCATGGAGTGATGGGACTGTTCCACACCACCTCACTAGCAATTCTATGGTCGGTAAAACCTATGCGGAATTAATTTTTGGTTTTTTAAAAGACCTTGCTCGGAAAGGGCAAACAAAAGAAAAGGTTTATATCCTCGAATTGGGAGCAGGACATGGTCGATTGGCTTTTCACATTCTAAAACATTTGGAAAAACTGACGGAGCTGCCTCATTTAAATTTGCCGCCTTATTGCTATGTTTTGAGTGATATTGTGGAAGAAAACCTCAATTTCTTTCAAAATCATGCTCAATTTCAGCCTTATTTTGAAAAAGGACTTTTAGAAGTCGCCTATTTTGATGCGATTGGAGGGAATGAAATTTCACTTCGATATTCTGGCAAGCAGATTTTATCCAACAGTTTGAAGCAGCCATTATTGGTCATTGCCAATTATTTTTTTGATTCTATACCCAAAGACCTTTTCCATTTTAATAATACAAAGGTTTCAGCTGGTACTGTTTCAATTAAATCTCAAGAAAAACCTAAAGTTGACAAAACTGTAAAAGATCTCAAAAATCTAGACTTAACTTTTCATTTGAATCCAATAAAGTCTCCCTTTTATGAAAATACCATTTTAAATGAAATCATAGAAGGATATAGGCTATCCCTTTTTAATACCTATTTGTTTTTCCCAAATGCGGGGTTTAAGTGTATAGATAATTTGTGTGATTTGTCCCAAAAGGGTATGATTCTTCTTTCAATGGACAAAGGTTACCATGAATTACATGATTTGGAAAATGCAAAAAAACCAGATATGGTAGCTCATGGAAGTATATCTTTTTGGGTCAATTATCATGCTATCGGAGCTTATTGTAAAAAAAATGGCGGGCACGCAATTTTTCCCAAATTTTCGACTTTTCATTTAGAATTAGGTTGTTTGTTTTTTATGCCTGAAGCAGAAACATTTACCGAACTGACCAATGCTTACCATCGGTATGTAGATGATTTCGGACCTGATGATTTCACTGGCATGAAAAAATTCACCTACAAACATATTGCAGAAATGAATCTTCGCGAACTAATCGGAATGCTCAGAATGAGTTATTATGATTCGGCGATGTTTGTTAATGTATTACCCCGACTAAAACAAGTTTTTCAGCGTATTACTTTCAATGATCGTAATCGATTGGCACAGACCATGCATCAAACTTGGGATATGTATTTTTATTTGAATGAACCAGAAGATTTGGCTTTTGAAATGGGCGGTATGTTATATGCCCTTGGCTATTATAAAGAGGCTTTAGATTACTTTAAATATTCAGTAAATAACTACGGTCAGACACCTGATGTCTTTTATAATAAAGCGTTGTGTTACTATCAATTGCGGCAAGATGATCCTTTTTTGGAAACGATAAAAGAAGCAAAAATTGCATTCCCAGACTATCAAAAATTTCAGGAATTGAGTAAACTAGATTTAGGCGCAGCCTGATTTATTCTTTTATCAGATTCTTCAAACCTTTCTTTCGCCCAGCTTTCTTTTCTGCATTTCGGCGCTTTTTTTCTAGCCGCACTTTCGGATTCGGAACAATCGGTTTGTATTTTCTTTTTTTGGGTGGAATCAACGCCTTCTCTATCAATTTGGCAAATCTTTTCCATACTTGAGTCCGATTCAATATTTGGGTTCGTTTTTCCTGACTGACCACAGAAAGAATCCCATCTTTATTGATTCGCTTTGCTAACCCCTTTAGGATCAAAGCTTTTTGTTTCTCATTTAAAACCTCAGAATTCGCCACATCAAACAAGAGTTCCACCTTAGTTTCTACTTTATTAACGTGCTGACCACCGCTCCCTCCACTTCGGGCGGTTCTATATTTTACTTCTTTTTGAAGTTTCTCGATATTCATTTTCTAGTTAGATTTTGGACAATTTAGTTTATTATTGTTGATACTATGACTGATTTTAAAAGGAAAATGAGGGCAAAAGATTCCGTCCAAATGAGTAAGTTATTCTTTCGCCGTTAAGTGCTTGGACAGAAATAACTCACACATATTATGACGGACTATTTTTTTACCATATTTCGTTAAAAATACTCGCCATATTTATGGATATGCCTGTGCTTTTTGCCTCGTCTGGCAAAAAAATAATTTTCGTCAAATATGGAACTTATTTCTGTCCAAGCAATTACTTAAACAGAAAAAAGTAGATAAAAAGTTCAATGAGTGATTTAAAACATAATCCTATTTAAAGAGGTCTGTTTAATCCTCTTATAACTACATTTGTCGCTTCATTTTTAAGCCAAATAAGAATATGAAACTAATAAACCTACTCTTACTTTTATTCACACTTCAACTGTTTTCATGCAGTGCACCAGACTATCCAGAATTTAGAAAAATGGAAAATGTCAGCTTGAAATCCGTTTCATTTAAAGATGGACTTTCGGTTACTCTAAATGGCGAAGCGGTCTTTTTCAATCCTAATTTAATCGGCGCCAATGTGACTGAGATGGATTTTGATGTATTCATTAACGGTAAAAAAGTGACACACATCAATCAAGATGTCTCAGCCGAAATGAAAGGTAATTCAGAATTCAAGCTGCCTTTAGATTTCAAAGTTCCATTAAAAGAAGTATTCAAAGATGCAAAACCTACGTTAGGCGATATTTTCAAAAAGAAAAAGATTGAATACAAACTTCTAGGTCACTTGAAAGTAGGCTTAGGAAATATCGAAGTGAGTGTACCTGTCGAATATGAAGACCAGGAAGAAGTTAGATTGTCAAAATAAGCTTTTAAGTAATACTACTTTTAGATTTTAAATAAAATGGGAATGTTTTTAAATGTTTAATCTTATCCCAAAAGCTTCTTCTTTTTTGCATTTGCGTACGCTTTTGCCCAGAGGCAAAAAGGCGCTAGCAAGAAGCAAAAAAGTCTAGTTTGTTTAAATCGCTCCGCGTAAACAAACGGCAGCCCGCCAAGTTAGGCGTGTTCCTATACATCTTTAGTCTAAAAGTAGTTGTAAGTGATTGGACATAAAAAACTTCATAGACTAAACCGTGGTTTCTCTTGTGAAATATTCCGTTGCCTCCGGCAACAAAATATTCTTTTGGAGGGTGCTTGTCAACCGTAGATTTCCACTTAAAAACTGTTGTAGATAAAAAATCGCACAAACCACTGATAATCAAAACCTTAACATGAACTTATGAAAAAAAATAAAAATAATTCTTCCCTCTTGTAATTTTTTCAACCTTTCCGATACTAACTGTCTGATCTTAAAATTGAGAATTATCAAAAAATGCCAAATACTTCAGAACAAGCTTTTATAGAACAGATTGAAAAACATGCGGGAATCATCCACAAAGTGATTCAATTATACGTGGATTCAGCAGAAGATAGACGCGATGTATATCAAGAAATTCTATTACAAGCTTGGAAGTCTTTTCAAAAATTCCGAGGGGATTCGAGCTTTTCGACTTGGTTGTATAAGGTTTGTTTGAATACTGTATTGACATTCAGCCGTAAATTGAAAAAATACGATGAATTGCCAAACAACTATACAAACACACCATCCAACCATCAAGACAAACAGGAGACATCAGACGTCTTGTATTACCTCATTCGGCAGTTGAATGAGACCGACCGAATGATTATGACTTTATATTTGGAAGGCTATAAAAACAAAGAGATTGCAGAAATCACGGGTTTAACAGTCAACCACATTAATGTCAAAATTCACCGGTTAAAAACTCAAATTGTGAATGATCTAAAAAAAGAAAAATATGGACTTACGTAAGGAATGGCAAAAGCTTCAGGAAGAAAAATTTATTCAATCATCTATAAAAAAAGAAGATATCATGAACGCAATTTATCAAGAGTCTAACTCGACTATCTCTACATTAAGAAAACGTTTGAAAGCTAAAATGAATTGGACACTTTTTTTTCTAATAGGATTCGGTGTTTTCATCCTTTTCAATCTTCAAAATTCGGAGTTAGTCTTATTACTAAGTATCTTTTTTGGAGCTTATTTACTCGGTTTTGTGGGTATGTGGAGTCAATATCGCCAAATGAGTACAGACGTGGATTTCTCACAGCCCACGCTCGATTTAATGAAAACGAATGACCAATTAATGCGCCGTGCTTTGAATGTAGAAAGAGTTTTTGGAGTGATATTTTTTCCTATCGCCATCATCGGAGGCATGCTTTTATCAAAAGTCATGAGAGGAGGCACGATAGAGTACGCCCTTCAAGATTCTACTTTTTTGATGAGAGCACTAACTTTAATCGTTATTCTAGTCCCTTTGATGTGGTGGGCAACCTCCAAAATGAACAAAGCCGCTTATGGTGAATTGATGGATAGACTGCGAAATAATATTCGAAGATTGGAAGATTTGAGGTAAGAAATTTACGACTGTATACAGAGGATGAGATGTCCCAAATTGTTGAAATCTGGGACATCTTATTTTATTAGTTTCGCTACTCTTCTAATTTAGCTAAAGCATCCTTTGCCGCATCAAAATCTGGGTCTAAATTCAAAATTTGTTTGAAGTCAGAAATGGCGGCGGCTACATTCCCTCTTTTCTCAGAAGCAATACCCCGGAAATAATAAGCATTCAAAAAAGTAGGTTCATTTTTAATAGCAAGATCAAAGCTCTTCCAAGCTAATTCTAAAGAATCCATATCCATGTATAACAAGCCAATATCATAATAACCTTCCTCATATTGAGGCGCAATTACATTGATCCTTTTATACAATCGAACAGCTTCTGTTAAGTCATCTAAATCATTTGCCAAATAGTAAGCTTTTGCTTTGATCGCTTCAATATTATTTGAATCAACGCGCAACGCATTATCGAAATATTTTAGGGCTATTTTATTTTCCTTTTGAGCAAATAATTGCCCTAAATTAATCCAGGCATCAATCAAGTCAGGCTCTTGTTCAACTGCCGATTGGAAGGCATTTAAGGCTTGGTCTATTTTATCCATATCCTTAAAAACAGTTCCGAACATAAAGAACATTTCTGCATTTTGTGGGTCGATGGTTCGAATGTGTTCTAGTGAAAAAAGGGCATTTTCATGTTGTTTCAAAATCAATTGAAACTCTGCCAATTTTAGCCAGGTTGGAATTCCTCGAGGGTACATATTCGCCGCTTTTTCAATGGTCAATAAAGCCTTTCGAGATTTGTAATATTCCAAATAAAAATCTGATAAAACGTGGTAATATTCTACATTAGTAGAATCCAAGCTTAAAGCTTGTTCTAAGTCAGTAATGGCTTCATCAAACCCTTCATTTTGCCACCAAAAAGCCGCTCTAGCTGCATAGAGGGCAGGATCATCAGGCGTTGCCGCAATTTTTTGAGTTAATCCATCTATATCAACATTTCCGGATCTTGATATCTCTTCGGTTGGAATTTCTGTATCGACGGTTTCTGGATCACTATCACAAGACCAAAATAGGGTCATAACAATAAGAGAACCGTAAAAAATTTGAGTTAAAATTTTCATAGCTAAAAATGGTTGAGAGTGCTTAAGAACGATGATTTAATCAATAATTGCTTTTTTAAAAAATGCTTCGATTGCTTCAGAAGTCATTTCTTGGGTAGGTTTCACCAATCTAAAACCAACAAAAGGTGAATCTGTATTCCACCACAAACTTTTTGGAATTTGTGGATCTCGCATTTGCCAACGAGATTTCGATTTTAACCGAAAAGAACAAGAACACTCTTCGGCATCCGTATAATACGAGCCTCCTTTTACAGTTCTATAATGCCGCATTTTAGGTTGCACCCATGGGTTAACGAGTACGCTTTCTTCAAATTGTCCAAAATAATGTTCCACATAATCGTCTAAAGTCCACTCAGATACATTTCCATGCATATCAAAAAGCCCCCACGCATTCGGCTTTTTCTCTCCGACTTTATGATATTTCTCGTCTCCATTTTCATAATACCAATCAAAATTCTCCAATTCTTCTGCCTCATTACCAAAATGAAAATCTGTTTTAGTCCCACCTCGGCAAGCATACTCCCACTCCGCTTCGGTAGGCAAACGATAGAAATTACCTGTTTTTTGATACAACCACTCACAATATCTTAAAGCCGCTTGCTGAGTCATACTAACAGCCGGAAAACCACCTCTTTTACCCATTCCTTTGCTAAAATCTTCATACATAGGTGTCGGTCGAGTGACTGCGTCTACATTAAAGACTGATGCTTCTTGGTGTGATTTGTCGTTATCATTATCACGTTGTTGAAAGATCAAAAACTCGTCCCAAGTAACCTCATGTGTCCCAATATAAAAGGCATCCAGTTTTATCGATTGGGTTCTTTCTGAACTATTCATTTCAAAGGTTCCGGCAGGAATTAAAGTCATTTGGAAGGTGACTTCTGTACCTGGAATCGTCTCTGTAATAGGTTGTGCGAATATTGAAATTCCGCCAAATAGCCAAAACAGAGAAAGGATAAACTGTTTATTATTACAAATCATGGTACAAAGAAATGACAAATTTGAAAAAGAGCGGTAATTTTGAAATTCTTTTAAGTGAATGATAAGATTTGAAGGCTAAGTAAGGAGATTAATTAAATAGACAAAAATTTCACTACATCAATCTCATTGAAATTATTGTAGTGGGAAATAAAAAAATATAAATGCAATTTATCTCAGAATCGGTTATTGATGAGGTCGCCGAAACAGTTGGGAATTTGGATGGAAACATTGAAGATCTTTTGGCTGAATTTAAACAGAACCAACCTGCCATCCTTGCTTACCTTACATCCGAAGGTTTTTTGGTATTGACGGATTCAGAAAAAGATTATCTTTTGTATTTGGCATTAGTCATTTGGAAATCAATTGAGGCAGTTGAGTCAATAAATCTTGAGATTACTCAAAAACAAATCGCAGAAAAAGAAGAGGATAACTGGGAAAAACTAAACAATGTAGTTTCAAAACATTTCAGGGAACGGTTAAATGTGTTTTTTGAAGGCACGGAACAAGAAGATTTGTTGGCCTTTGTGGAAGATTCTTTAACGATGGAGGAAGAGGATGACTCAGATCTGAATCTTTCAAAAGAAGGACGAGATCCTATTTTTATTGCATTGAAGACCGTAATTGATTGTTTGACAATGCCTCATTAAATCGTAGATGAAGCATCTGAAATCAATTAAACGCTTTCAGATGCTTCACCTTTGATTCAAAATATATCAGATTACTGACAAACTACTCGCTCCACAAATTGCCTTTTCTCAGACATATCTAAGAACTCAAAAAAGTATAAGCCTGGTGGAATTCGAGTCAAATTGACTGTTGCAGCGTTATTTTCAAAACTCAATGTTTCTTGCTCTACAAAACGTCCGTCAGAAGTATAGATTTTCATAATCATTTCTCCTTCAATAACATAATGAACGGTCATTTCCCCATTCACTGGATTCGGGAAAATTTTTGTTCGTTCAAATAAATCCGTACCCGAACAATCTTCATCAATACCATTATCAGGTAAGTCTTCACTATCTGGATTTATTGTCGAATCAAAATCATTACAATCTAGATCATTGCTTACGTAGCCAATCGGCGGTGTATCCAAACATACTGAAATAGTACTATTCATATCCCCAAAAGAATCGTTGTCATTGTCTGCGAAATAGGTGAAATATGGAATGTCGTCATCGATCATCCCATTACAATCATTATCAATGCCATCACAAACTTCAGGCATATCAGGATTCAATGTACCATCATCATCTTCACAATCTAAAGCATTCAAAACATACCCATCTGGTGGTGAAGCAAGACAAGTGTCTAATGGAGCATTCAGGTCTCCGTAATTGTCGTTGTCACTATCTAAATAATAAGTGAAAACCGTCAATCCATCATCTATTTCACCATTACAATCATTATCTATACCATCACAAACCTCTGCGATGTCAGGATTTAAAGTGCCATCATTATCATTACAATCAAGGGCATTTAAAACATATCCATTTGGCGGACTCATCAAACAGGTATCTAACCAGTTTCCAGCATCACCATAGTTGTCATTATCATTGTCAAAATAATAAGTGAAGACCGTCAATCCATCATCGATTTCACCATTACAATCATTATCTATACCATCGCAAATTTCTACGATATCAGGATTTAAAGTACCATCATTATCATTACAATCAAGGGCATTTAAAACATATCCATTTGGCGGACTCATCAAACAGGTATCTAACCAGTTTCCAGCATCACCATAGTTGTCATTATCATTGTCAAAATAATAAG
>JANSWP010000159.1 GCA_024743405.1 Bacteroidota bacterium | reverse complement strand
GAAATTTATCCTACTTTTAAACTCTTACCTGAACTAATCTTGAGTGGCACGGTTTGAACCGCTACACCTGGCACAGTTTAAACCGATATGACTGGCACCCTTTGACCGATATGGGTGGCATGGTTTGATCCGATATATCCAATGGCATATGTTGAAGGTACACGACCGAGACAACTAAAACTGAGGTTGCCCAGATGAATACGAGAACAAATCATCAAATAACTTCTTAGCAAGCCATCCCCAACGAGTTAGTGTGCCAATAAAAACAACAGTGACAAAGACGTTGACCAATGATTGTCCCATCAGGTGCTCTGGACTTGGTTGATTTAAGATGATTGCAATGGCATGCAACTCAGCCAAAAACAGAATAAAAAACAAGCGATAATCAATAATTAGTTTTCTTAGGTTTAAATCTCTTGCTTCACTCAGATTGGGCTTATTGGTCAAAAACCAAACTTCGACTAGAAGAAAGATGACTGCTAATATGATCTGTAAAGTCAAGGACATATCCTTCTGGAAGAACCGTTTTTCTAATTCTTCGATAGTTTGGAGATGTAACTGCTCTTTCAATATATAAATCCGAGCCTGCATATTGGCCAGCTCTTCAATTTTGTCAGGATTTATCGTACACATACTTTTTCGTGACTTCTCCAAAGTTTGCAAATTCGGCAGTGCCTGTTGAGTCAAGCCGTGCCAGTACACAAAGTCTTCCCAAGAGAGGTGTCCAAAGTGGATGCCTCTTCCAACTGTCATTGAATTACCTTGACAATCCTGACCAATTTCGATTATACCTGATTTGAAATTGAATGGATTATTGATATTCAAGCACAGCCAAATCCCGAAAATAACCAGTGTAAATATTGTCCTAATAAAAGTTTGTTTTTTCATAATAATTCAATTTTTTCTTAGGGCAAATGCATCAAGATTTTAAGTCAAGGCGGATCAGGAAATTTTTCATTTTTCTCAACATTTGGAAGTGCTACTAAAGGATTCTCAAGGGGACAACCTCGAATTCGGAAAAGTTCGAGGTTGTCCCCTTGAGAATCTCATCGAGTCAAGTAGGATTTTGTTTTGAAAACGAATATCCAATGGCTCGAAATGCACCATATATTTTTGATGCGTTTGCCCTGATTTTTTCTTGTTAATAAACTTTTTTCCCTCTATCAAATTTTGTAAAAGATGGCGGGCTGGAAAACCCGCCACCATTATAGTCGCAGGCTTTTTCTACTCAACAGAAAATTTAATATGAACCCGCCGATTCAACAACCATTTTTGGTTCTGTGAGTCATAATACATCACTGAGGAATCCTTAAATAGTGTACTGTATTTTGATAAGCTATCACTATCAAAACGCACTGTTTCTCCAATGGGAATCATCCTAACTTGATCTGAGGTATAGCCCCAATCCGCAAACATCCCAAGGGCATATTGTCCCCTACGACGAGCCAACTCTTCATTTAAAGAGATATCTCCTCTTTCATCCGCATAACCAATCAGCAGTAAATTCAAATGTGGATTTTCCCTCAACTTTTTAAAGTGGATTGCATACACAGCCTCTATTTGCTCCAAATCACTTAAGGTTTCTGCGTACACATTCGTATCAAAGAAAAAATAAAACCCTGTGGTAGCATTATCTTGCTGTAACTGTTTTACAGCATTGGTCTGATAATTTTTTCGAGCATAGGTATTACCGTCACGGTTTTCACATAAATCAACAAAGTCATCCAAATACTCCGTAGTAAAATCATCATCTTTAGTTCTTCCTGAGATAGTGATTTTATAATACTTCCCTGCATCCAAGAATACTTGATATCTTCCTTTAGACCGTTCGTTTAGTTGAATTGGTTTAGGTCCAGAAGTTTTCCCACTATCCAGCATGGTAAAAAAAGTAATTCGTCCATGAGCCAGTGGATTTCCTTCACTATCGGTGACCATGCCATGAACAAGTATTTTCCCTGGAGGAGTGATTTCTTTGACATTTTCGAAGGTGTCACACACCAACTGAAGATTGAAATTATCACCACAGCACTCAGGTACATAGTCTTGAGTTTCATAATCATAATTTTCAAAATAATTCTCCAAGCTTTGTTTTTTAGATTTAGGATTATTTGCTGTTCTTACATTCGTTTTTTCTATAGTATAGATGTCAAAATTGCCCTTTCGATTAGAGGAAAAAAGCACATTCGGGGTACCATCCGATTTAACTCCAATTTCACGAAAATAAAAGTCATCAAAAGGAGAATTGACATCACTTACATTTTCTACCTTACCCGTTATGATTAATCTTTTATCAATCCGTTTTACAGGAACTTTAAAATTGTCCAAGCCTCCTAAGCCGACGTGTCCTTCCGAACTAAAATACAAGGTATTGCCATCTGTGCTTAAAACAGGACTCTGTTCCCGAAATGGAGTATTAACGACCTGACCCAAATTATGAGGCTTACTCCAATTGCGACCACCTGGCTCCAAGAAAGCGACATATAAATCAGCGTTGCTGTTTCCGTAGCGTCTTCCATGAAATCCTTCACTGTCTGAGTTAAATTGAGACTTAACACCAGAGGCATTTGAACTTGGCGCAATATAATCATTGGTATCTTCTGACTTTGTAAATCTCTCATAATCGGAAGTCGATGCAAATAGTACGATGCCTCTATCAAAATCAAAATAGAAATCAAAATTTTGAACATCATCGCCAATAAAACTACCCACAACATCGGGATGCGAATAGACCGCTCTCTTCGGAATATGTTCAATGTATTCAATTCCATTTCTTATTATTTCGTTTGTAAAAAAGTATGCATTTGAGCCTACGTAAGGAATCTCATCAATGAGCCTCCATGCTCGATTTCCGTCAAATTCATAGGATAGTATATCTCTATTATTTTGCCGTGGAACAACTGCCAAGTGTTTCAGTTTCGTGGGTTGAATAATAAATTGAGTTTCATCACCACTAGTGTTGATTCCTGAAATTTCTACTGCACTAGTTTCGCCAGCCTGTTTATTTAAGAGATTGATTAATCCGATGAGAGCATGATACTTTTCTCCTAATTGGGTATTCATTTTTCCTTGAGTGAATACTTCTCTGAATGGTTCTGTCTTCTTTAATGCTTCCTCAAAATCTCCTTTACTCAGAAAGGGTTTAACCAGTTTTTGAAGTGCCAAAAAAGCAGTTCCTTTTCTTCGAATCGCAGCCTTTTCGATAAAAGTTTCCAAAGATGCTGGCGTTACAAACTGTGAAGTATTCAGAAGGCTAGCTGCGGCAATCGCAAGTTGTTTATCCTCTTGGTAAGCTTGCGTGTTTTCCAATCTTGCAAATTGTTCGCTCCAATAATTTAGCTTTTTATCAAGGATGTACGTTTCAAAACGGTTGAATGTGATTAACTCCCCATCCATGGTCAAAAAGGTATAAATATTGTCAAATGCATCTGTAATATTTCGGTTATAATGCCCTTCCCGATAGACAGCAAATGACATAAATTGCTCATATGCCCACCAGGTCTGGTCTTTGGTTATATATCCGTATAAAAAGTCCTCAGCTTTTACGATGGTTTGATTCAAATCAGTTGAAAACAATGGCCAAAGCTGACTTTTAAACGAATTTAAATTTAACGCTCGCCCGTTTGACAAACCGCCAATTTCAGCTAAAAGCTGCTTTTCTCGGTTAGGTAAATCTTCCACACGCTCCCAGGTTGTTCCCAGTGTTTTGAAATACCGCTTCCAGCGAAACAACTTATCTCTGAGGTGGAATTTCAAGTCGTTTATTGAAGTTTCATCAATCAAACTACCCTGTTTAAAATTTAATCGATTCAATAATATGCGGGTTTGGACTAAGTCCATCTGTGATTTTAGCGATTTGGACATCAAGTCAGAGGCATTGGCATCCTTCAATTGTCTTCTTATTCTGTTCATTTCGGATTCTAACTCATCAGCCTCTACTTGATGAAAGTCCATGGAAAAATCTTCCAAGCAATCATCACAAATACTAATGGCGACTTCAAAATCACTCCAAAGCGATTGAATAGTTTGTCCCTGAAGGTTTGCATCCACAAAAAGTGTCATAGAAAAAATGACCATTAAATGTCGAGCGAATTGAAAAGTAGATTTGTTTTTCATTTTTGACGATTTTAAATGTTTGATAAAGAGCGACTAAAGTTTCGAATGTTAGAGGATAAAAATCCTAGTAATCCTACATTCAAAGTTTTGAGCCAAGGGATTTTCACGTTTTGTTTCGATTTTAGAGCTGAATTCAAACCGTCCCTAACCATTACACTTTTCGAAGTGGTCAGGTCAGGGCGGCAAATTTTGAAGCATTGGATTAGTCGGCAAGAGTTAAGCTTTCCATTTCCTGATTTTTCAAATCTATTTTCTTCAACTCTTTGGGTGTCAATCTTCTAATTTCAGCGCCAGTCAAACACAGAAGACCGTTGCATCTAACAGTAACTTTGGGCACCAAAATAACGGCAGTATGGGCGCCTGCAGTAGGAGTGATGCCACAGACAGTAACTAGCAACCAGTCACCATTTTTATCTGTCAAACTGTAGAAACCACCATTGAAAAAACTGATATAATAGGTCGAATGCACAGCACCAAAAAGGGCTACTGGATTGTTAGCTAATCTGTCAATTTTAGTCTTTAATTCTGCGATTGTTACATGTTCTAATTTTAGTGGATTTAGATGTCCATGATGCCCAGTAGAGCAAGTCCCAACAGACCAGATGAGAGTCAAAAAAAAGAAGACACAAAAAAGAAGACGCTTCATGTTGCAAATTTTTCGTGAGAGAATCATTTTAACACGAAGCAAAAGAGCAGGTCAAAAACGTTTATTTCCGTTTATTCCGAAAAATATTTTAATTTTTTTTGAAAGTAAATTAGGAACACTTACAAGTAGGTACTTTGAAGTAAGTATTGCAACTTGAGTTTTTTCTCGAAGAACTCGTTCTGAGAGGAGTTAGCAATTTCGTTTATGAGTCTAGAAACATCGGGATAGTTCACTGAACTGTGCATAAAATTAAAAATAGGTCAAAAACCTGAGTTTTAGAAAAACACAAATCCGCAAGTTCTAACTTTGCCCTTATCAGGCGAAGCGGCGTGAGGCTCTGCTGGGAAGCAACCTGACAAG
>JANSWP010000108.1 GCA_024743405.1 Bacteroidota bacterium | reverse complement strand
CCCAGATTGTCTCATCATATTTATGTAAAAAATGACACATCTTTGTTCCACAACCCGGACCACAGTATATCACCGATGGATCCAGACTAGGATATTGTCCTCCGTATACATCTGTTACAATATTTTTCTCTCCTGTCTCACCAGTCTCTCCTGTCTCACCAGTCTCTCCTGTCTCAACAGTCTCTCCTGTCTCTCCTGTCTCAAATTGCTCTATGTCGCTTTCCGAACAAGAAAATAAAACAAAGAATAAAAATAGTAAAGGTAA
The DNA here is from genome assembly GCA_024743405.1 of Bacteroidota bacterium. GTDB lineage: Bacteria > Bacteroidota > Bacteroidia > Chitinophagales > Saprospiraceae > JANSWP01. The sequence goes on along the minus strand of JANSWP010000108.1, from coordinate 20,808 downwards.
TTTTTTCATTTCTGATATATTTTTTAGACTACAAATCTAAGCTAAAACATTAACAATCACTGAAACTATTCTTTTAGAAAAAACCTAGAATTACTAAAAACACCTACAAATATTTTTCAAGAATTAACATAAGGTCATCAAATTAAAATAAAATCCAGTATATAATATTAAAGGCTGAAAGTCATGGTTACACCCGACGTTCCGCCTTTGCTGAACGAAGCGGTGCAAGTGAATAGCTATGGATTTTGGATTTTACAGAATAAGGTGCGGAAAGATTAAGTGAAGATGTTTTTATAGAACACGTGTAATTTATCTTTTATTTTGAGTGTATTTCATCGTAAAGTTGCTTGTTAAGCAATCGATTACCAGTTCTTTGTTTCGGGTAATCCAACTATCGGTCAGGGCATTAATGAACATCATGTTTAATGCCTGAGTATTCAACTTAATTCTTTTCTTTTTACGAGATTGCCTAAAAAGTCAGGCGGTGATTTGTTCCTATCCCAACTGCCTACGATGACCAATTTTCCCTTTTTACAACATGGACACAGATTTGTTTTTTCACTAAATAGTCGAATAAGAGCAAGTTGTTTCCGCCCTTCTCGAGTGAGTTGAATTTGCTTTGTGCGAATCATCCCAAATTCCTATATAACATTCTGTTTTGGTCAGCTTGGCAGAGGCTAAAGACCATGATGGCGATGCCCAGATGGTGTGGGGCACAGCCCGGCATGTTGGCGGTACTTCACACCTAGGGACAAAACCGTACACTTCATCCTCATTTGCACTGCATTGTGCCGGCGGGCGGACTCGATTTTGAAGGTGAAAAATGGGTAAAAGTTCGAAAGACTTCTGTTTTAGTAGATGCGAAAGATTTATCAAAATTGTTTCGAAGGACGTTTCAAAAAATGCTGATTAAGAAGTAGGAATTTGAAGGAATTGATTTTAGAGGGGGAGCTGAAAAATATGTTGAAATTGTGGAGTGGCGAGTATTATTTGAGTGTTTTGAAAAAGATTGGGTAGTGTATGCAAAATCTCCAAATCCGGGACTCAATCAGACCTTAAATTATCTGAGTCGCTGCACACATTCAGTGGCAATATTAGAAGGTAGAATCAGTGAATTGAACATTGAAGATATTCATTTAATCTACAAAGATTACGGGAATCAAGATGAAAATGGAATGCCTAAAAAGAAACCTTTAGTGCTGAAAAGAATGGAATTTATGAGTCGTTTTTGTTGGCATATTTTGCCATCAAGGTTTCAAAAGATTCGGTATTTTGGTATATGGCCAATGAGCAATCGAAAGACCAAATTAGCACCTTGTCAACGACTTTTGGGACACAAACCATTGCTGCTAAACCTGCAAGCCATCAAGGTAATTTTGAAACAAAATTTGGATATTGATCCTGCTGCTTGTCCACATTGCGGGAGTTCGAATATTGTGATATTTATTGTGAGCCCAAATGGAGCATTGATGTGAAAAATCAAGCCTAACTTCATGAATCGACCACCGCCGACAAGCCCTGAGAAAAAGGTGGCATAAGATTCCAAAAAACAAAACGGTCAAAAGGAAAAGGAGCCTATTTGACTCTATTTTTAATGAAATCAATCAACTTTTTGATCTTCCCAAACAAAAAACAACCTTAAAAGCACCCGGTACTCATCCCAAAACCCTACTTTTATTTGATAGTTTTGTAACTTCATATCGCTAAAAAGCTGTCTTCCGAACTTTTTCCGAAATAAGCTTTTCGCAGTAATGAATCGAATACCGTTCAACTGAAATCGAAGATTCGACGAAGTCAATTGTTTACGACATTTGGATGACTGGTGATTGTGGGTTACTGGGTAGGTATGACGAAAACAATACTTAAGGTTGGCAAACAATAAAAAACCTCATGAAAAAAATTATCTTATTAATCTCTGCAGTTGTATTATTTGGATGTAAAGATAAAAGCAACGAAGAAAAAGAATTTCCAAAAGACAATAAGGAAATTGTAAAAAAGCAACGACCTGTATCAGTTGAGAATGGAAAGTTCTTTGATAAAAATGGTGAAAAAATGCTATATGGTGGAGAAAATGAAAACCAACATTTTAACATTAGTGGTTATTTACTAAAAGATGAACAATTCCATTATGGTATTGGTAGAGAAAAATTCCCAGCATTACTGAAGCCAGCATTTGAATCAGTCAGAGAAGCAGATTCTATTTGGGCTGATAGTACAAGGTTTTTATTAGCTTATTCTGGAAAAGACGTAAAAGCATATTCAGTCAAAGACCTTACACGACATGAAGTTGTAAATGATGTTTTAAACGGAAAACCTATTATGGCAGTTTATTGCATACTTGCCGATTTAGGCGCAATTTATGAACGAAATTATGGCAATCAAGAATTAACTTTTGCTTTAAGCGGTTATACATATTTTGACAAGGAAGTGTGGAATGGTTTAGATGGTTTTGTGCTTTGGGATAGAGAAACAGAAAGTCTATGGTGGCCACTAATTGGTAAAGCAGTATCTGGACCTTTAAAAAATGTCCATCTATTAGAAATGGATAAAAGTAATTGGAAGGATGTTAAATGGAAATACATAAAAGACAATTATCCAAATGCCTTAGTTCTAAAATCTGGTCAAGATTTTGAGAGACCAACGGAATGGAAAAAAATAGAAGATGTTTCTTCTATTAAAGAGAAATATTCATCTGAAAATTAATAACGTTAGCCAATATTAAATGCTGAAAGTCGTGGTTACACCCATCGTTCAGCCTTTGTTAAACGAAGAGGGGCTAAACGAGTTATAGTATTCTTTAACCCGAACAAGTCTCCGAAGGAACTCAATGAATTTAATATCTCAAAAAGGCTGATTCTATCCGAATCAGCCTTTTTATTTACTTGCTCACCTTAATCAATGAGTATAGGAACCTTTTAGTTTCTATGTTTTGAGCTAACCCTTGAAGGAGTCTGGCTTTTTTTTTTAGGATTTTCTAACAAAATACTTAATTAATCAAGTCACATGTAATATATTTAACCTATATGATCTATAATTCAAATAAGATTTTAGCCGATCAAAAAACCCACTTTCCTTTCATCTTTATTAGGTATTTTGGTTTTGGGTTAAATATCTGCAGGGTGTATATAGACATATATCTAGTTTGGCACTTTTCGCATTGCAGGTGAATCGCTACCTAATTAGCAATATGAAATTAATATTAAACTGGATATCCGCTATAAATTAGGGCATGCAAGATGTTGGACTAAATAAAACAAATAAGTATACCTATGAATGAATCAATCATAAAATCCCCAGGTGTTTATATTAATGAGATAAATGCTTTTCCAAATTCTGTTGTCCCAGTACCTACTGCAGTTCCCGCTTTTATTGGATATACACCACAAGCAATGTACGAAGGGAAATCGTATATTAATGTACCCACGAAAATTACGTCTTTTTCAGATTTTCAGGCAATATTTATGCTGCCAAGTCCAGCAGCGCCTGCAGATCCTGCCAAGCAATATAGTCCGCATTACTATTTAGTAGCAGAAAAAAGTCCACCCGAAAAAGGTGACTATATGCAAATTGCTGGAACTTATTATACTATTGTTCCAGATGCAAACACTATTTACTATTTATTCAATAGCGTTCGTTTGTTCTACGAAAATGGTGGTGGAGACGCATATATTGTCTCTGTTGGAACGTACGGACCTGCTTCAGGAAATCCAATGACACCAGGCGATCAAATTGTAAATCCAAATGTACAATTGAACGATCTTACCAATGGACTTGCTTTGTTAAAGAATGAAGAAGAACCAACAATGTACATCTGTCCAGAAGCAACGCTCCTATCAATAGATACGAATGGAATGTTGATGCAAGAGATGCTTTTACAAAACACTGAAATGAAAACTGCAGTGAGCATCTTTGATATAATCGGAGGTAGAAATCCTGATCCAAATAAGTGGACAGAGGATATCACAACCTTCAGAAATAATACTGGAGTATATGGTTTAGATTTTGGAACTGCATATTATCCATTTATTGGTACCACAATAATGCAGTCTAAAGATATAGATTACACGAATCTTTTTGGTGGGGATGTTAAACAATTAGAGCCATTATTGAATCCCCCTGCCGCACCAAATCATGATGCTGCTATAATTCTTTCAAGCATAGAAAAACCTTCCGGTACACCGCTTACGGTTTCTCAATATAACAATGCATTAGTGAGTGCAAGTAAAACATATGCAACGATAGTTAAGCACGTTTTATCTGTCGCAAATGTATTGCCTCCAAGTGGTGCAATTGCAGGAGTAATTACAAAAACTGATAATGAAGTTGGACCATGGCAAGCTCCTGCGAACACTTCAATTGTTGGAGCTGTGCATTTACCGATCAAACTATCTGAAGTACAACGAGGAGGATTAAATATGGATACGGTCTCAAGTAAATCTATTAATTCAATTCTTTATTTCAATGGTTTAGGAATTCTTATTTGGGGGGCGAGAACCCTTGATGGAAATAGTTCTGATTGGAAATACTTACCTGTCAGAAGAACCATGACATTTTTAGAACAGTCATGTAAACTGGCAGCTCAGGCTTATGTTTTTGAACCCAATACAAAAAATACTTGGGAAGGAGTTAGGACTATGACTAGTAGTTTTTTGACTTCTATATGGGAACAAGGTGGCTTGCAAGGTGCAACTCCTGCAGCAGCTTTTTCAGTAGAATGCGGACTTGGTAGTACGATGACCTCAGAAGATTTATTAATTGGTTTTATGAGAGTTACTGTAAAGGTAGCGGTTGTACATCCAGCTAAATTTATTGTGTTTTCATTTGAGCAACAAATGGCCAATTCAAGTTAGGGAGGAGAAAAACTGAAAGGTTAATGAATAGAAATTCGCCACTACTCATACACTAGACCGTTGTGCCTTATTAGAAAAAAGAAAACCAATGATAAAATTCTTTAGAAAGATTAGAGAAAAGCTGGTGACTGAATACAAATTTAGTAAATATGCGCTGTATGCTATTGGCGAAATATTACTTGTTGTAGTCGGAATTCTCATTGCTTTACAAATCAACAATTGGAATGACAGGAGCGCATGAAAGAAATTCCAATGCAACAAATTTTTTAAAGTTGCTTGAGAAGTCCCACTTAGAATTACTTTTTGCTCTAATTTTTGGTACATCTCTGTGAAGCCTGTAACTTCACGTCAATCGCTGGTAACTATGGTGTTTTTTTCATCTTTTGAAATTTTGATTGTTATTTAATGCTTCCAAGATGATGATTTTTCCACTTAGCTACCAGAGGTTTTTGTTCAACACAGCGCCACCTTCAACTGGCAAAGACCGGCTGCGTTGGCGCTTCCGTTAGCATTTACTAAAGAACGGCCTTAACAAGCTGAAAAAAGGCAATAAAGAGAAGTAAGTACATTGAAATATATTTTAACATGAAAGGTCAAATTATTATATTATTTGCGTTAGTAATGCTTGGTGCTTGTAATAGTCCAACGAAATCTGATATCACGCAACAACCTACTTTAGCTGATTATCAAATTGGCGAAAAATGGGTCTGGAAATATAAAGGAGTAACGACAGAAGGAGAAGTCCGCTCGGATGGAGAAGATACAAGAGAAATAGTCAGTATTAATGGAGCTTTAGGCATGACTATCGGAAAGGACACCATTCCCGTTACTGATATTGTGAAGAAGGATGAAAGCAAAACACCTAAGTACGCCTGGCCTCTGCAAGTGGGCAAAAAGTGGAAATATGAGAACAATTGGACAAGTCAAGACGGGACAACAGGAAGTCAAAGTCAAAATGCGGAGATTTTATCCTACCAAGAAGAAAAGGTAAGAGCGGGAACATTTATGGCCTACACAATAAAATACACAGGTAAAACAACGAATTCGAGAGGATATAGTGCAACTGAAGAGGAAGTTTGGTTATATGCACCTGTGATAAAGAACTTTATTAAACTTACTCAATCTCAAGATGATTTTTTATATATAGAGGAGTTAATCGAGTATTCAAAACCAGAATAAATCTCAGGTTGTTTTAGAAGTCTCAATGGTGCAAAATATTTTGCAATAATGCGTTTGATACAATCCGTAGCTTGTTTACCAATGAGTATATCCCTCAAATTTTAATCAGCAATCTTTATTGCTGAATAGTTACCAATAATAAATGAATAGTTTTTGTCCTAAAGATAAAGAAGATTGGAGAAATTGGCTTAAAAAAAACCATTTGATAAAGAAATGCTTATCTCACAAAATGAAAAGTTTACTCCACACAATATGACAATTCAAAAGTATTTTGAGGATTATGTGAGAAAAAAAAAGACCCCTGACACACCTCTCTCACAAGTCCATTATATGTTTGAGCTTTAATAATCTTAAAACAAAGTAAAATGGAAATTATCAAAATTGTCATTCTGTCGTTATCAGCTCTTTTGTTGCTCTTTGTAGGTGCAAGCAGGTTAATCAAACCCATAAAAACCTATCTAAATAATTCCGGAATTAAGATTGAAAACGATGTCAACTTACTAAATGAAATCAGGGGAGTAAGCGCATTAATGCTTAGTGGAGGAGTTATAGTTTCATTAGGTATATTTTTTCCAAGTTTGACCTTCACTTCATTTGTAATTGGAGCATTAATTTTTCTTGGATTTTTTATAGGTAGGTTGATAAGCATGGCAGTTGATGGGAAACCGAATAAACAAATAACCCAAGGCATTATGTTTGAATTTGTTTTGGTGCGGCGAATATTTTTGGTTTACTGAACACCTTGGTTTAAAGTTTTAAACTAATCACAAAAGCCTTGTTGAAAGTAAATAAAAGCCTTTGGCTAATCGAGTGGCTTTGGAGTGACAAATAACCGCCACTCCAAAGCACACACACAACCTGCAATGCAGATCGCGTAGCAGGTGGTTCACAGAGCAACTTACCTTTTTCTTTTAGGTTTTGATGTGGAAGCTTAACCTATTTGACTTTGAGATAATACTCCAAGAATGGGATATAGCTCCTTTGTCTGAGCCGTTCTTCTGTGACTGTTTTGACCATTATTGGACTGCACACAATTTGCCATCACCCATTCGGGAATAGGCATATTGGCTTACCCAACTGGCGAAAGGCTCTAAACCCACGTTTCGGTAGCTTCCATGTCAAGGCGGCAGCGGTTTGTCTATGGATATGGAAGTCAACCACTTCTGCGATAGGAGAATTTGCATCTCCCTAGAGTACTTCCTAAAAAATAGAAAATATCCTTTTCTTGATTTCTTTGACGATAACTCGTCTTGGTCATCTTCGATGGCTATTCGAGGTACACATAAGGTTACAACCGCCCTAGCTGGTTGTGAGATCAAACGCGCAAAACACGACACCACCAGCTAAGTCATATAGCCCAAGGTTATGAAAATGAAATATACAGTATACATATTCACAATACTGATTCAAACCAATCTCATTGGTCAAACAATAGAATCTAATCAAATTAGTATAGGAGATTAGTATAGGAGAAAAGATTTCAATATACTCCAGTACTCTTAAGGATTTGTCAGAACAAAAACACCATAAAATCTAATTGGAGATTAGTTGTACAAGGCATTTTAGATTAATAATCCTAACGAGCAGCCTTTTCTAATTTTATTGAGTAGAATAGGTATTTCAAATCTTCGAATGAATTCGCGACCAGCGTTACCCACCTAACAAAAAACATCCTAAAAAATCTCCATTTTACATTTCAAAGTTCTATTTTTAACACCAAGTTTTGAAACGTCACAACCCAAATAACACCCCGAAACGTAGCCTTCCCAACTTTTTCCTTATTAAGCTTTTAGACGTAATAAAGAAATGAAGGAAGACCGTTCAACTAAAATCAATGATTCGACGAAGTCAATTGTTTACGACAATTGGATGATCTATGATTCTGGGTAAACTGGAGAGGTATGGCATGAACAATAATTAATAGTGTCGGTCATTAAGAAAAATTAAAACGAATGTTCAAATCTAATTTGATTGAAAGTAAAAGTTACTATAAATTAAGAAGTAAAAAATTGCTATTAATGCTTCTGCCTTCGGTGCCTATTGGATTGTTAGTTAATTTTTATACTATTCCAATTTGGCTAACCACCGTAATGATTGGAGTCTACATTGTATTAATATATCTAATGAATGTAAATCAAAAACTGATAGGTCAAATTATTGGAAATAAGCGTATTGAAATGGATGCAGAGAAAATTAGAATAATATCTGGGAAAGGAAATACTCAAGAAATCATCAAATTAGCCGACATCGACAAACTATTAATAAAAGATAACTATTCAATGCCTCAAGAAACGATAAAAGACGTTGGAATGGAACTAACTGGAAAGACAATCAAAAATTATTTGACACTTCAACTAATAAATGGAGAAACTAGAAGATTTGATTTCGAATTTGATTCATACTATATGATTGCACAGCTAAATAAAACTATAAATTCTTGGGAAGTAAAAGGATGCAAAATAGAAAGAACTGGTTAGAAATAACTACGAACCGAAAGCATTAGGCGATGATAGCATATGATCACCGTTAATGGCAATTAAAAAATAGGCAATTGTTTTATGAAAAATTTCATCATCATCATTTTTAGTATCTTTTTTACTTCAGGCAATTATTCAAAGGCACAAAGTGTATCCCAAGAATACGATATTATAATCTACGGCGGTACATCGGCAGGGATCACTGCAGCCATTCAAAGTTCTAGAATGGATAAATCTGTTTTGATTATTGAACCCTCAACCCGCTTGGGTGGATTAACCTCTGGCGGTCTGGGGCAGACTGATATTGGCAATAAACAGGCTATTGGCGGAATTTCACGTGAATTTTACCAGAATATTAAACGGTATTATGAGAGACCGGAAAACTGGATTTGGCAAAAGCGGGAAGCATATCAACATGGTCGGAGTTTCGAGAATCAGGATGCCATGTGGAAGTTTGAACCATCAGCCGCTTTAGAAGTATATAAAGAAATGATAGCTGCTGAAAATATTGATGTGGCATACAAACAACGTTTGAACCGGGAAGGTGGTGTTAAGAAACAGGGACAAGAAATCGTCGAAATTGAAATGGAAAGTGGCGAAAAATATCGCGGTAAAATGTTCATCGATGCCACCTATGAAGGCGATTTGATGGCAACAGCAGGGATTACATATACCTATGGTCGCGAATCGAACAAAGCATATGAAGAGACCCTAAATGGCGTGCAGGCTAATGACTACAGCATTACCCTTCGTCGCACTGTTTCGCGAAACAGTGTTTACCACAACTTTATTGATGGGGTTGATCCTTACGTTATAAAAGGCGATCCATCGAGCGGACTTTTGCCTTTTATTAAAGAAGGAGGTCCTGGAATCAAAGGACGAGGCGATAAAGGTATTCAAGCCTATTGTTTCCGGATGACTCTGACCGATCATCCTGAAAATCGCATTTCGTTTAAAAAACCGGAAAGTTATAATGAGCTGGAATACGAACTGCTATTCCGCAATTATGAAGCAGCAATAGGACCGATTGAAGAAATGTATCATTATGGCGATCCGTTGGTACCCTGGATAAACTCAAAAATGCCAAATAGAAAAACCGATACCAATAATCAAAAAGGTTTTTCAACCGATTTTATCGGACAGAACTGGAACTATCCTGAGGAATCATATGAGGAACGCGAAAAAATTATTGAAAGGCATCGCAACTACCAACAGGGATTAATGTGGACCTTGGCTTATCACCCACGCATTCCCCAAAAAGTACGGGAGGTGGTTTCACAATGGGGAACCTGCAAAGATGAATACGAACGAGCAGACGGCTGGCAGCAGCAACTCTATATAAGGGAAGCCCGTAGGATGGTGAGCGATTACGTAATGACACAAAAAAATTGTGAAGGCTTGAAAGTAGTGAAGGATCCGGTTGGAATGGCGGCCTACGGAATGGACTCCCATCAAGTGCAGCGTTATGTGGATGCCAACGGTTTTGTACAAAATGAGGGAAATGTAGAAGCTTCTGTTCCGGGTCCTTACCCCATCAGTTATCAGTCCATTATTCCCAAAAAAGAGGAATGTAAAAACTTATTAGTTCCTGTCTGTTTATCAGCTTCACATATCGCTTTCGGATCTATAAGGATGGAGCCGGTATTTATGATCCTGGGGCAATCAGCCGCCACAGCCGCTAGTTTAGCTCTTGATGGTAAAGTAGCCGTCCAGGAATTACCTTTCGATCTATTAAAAGAACAGTTGATAAAGGACAAACAGGTACTCACAAGCCAATAATTTCTGTGCAGCTAATGAATGTGACAAAAAGGGAAACGGCTTGTTCGAGCCAATTAATATTCTCTTTCATTTGGATTTTTATTGTTTTGAGACAAGCCAAAACCACCGTATTTTGGACTGTTAAGTAATTTTTGATAAAAAACCCTCTGCCATACACTTACGGAAATCCACAATCATGCGGTACGAAAAATTCTTTTGTAGGGAGCCTTTGGCTCACAGTATTAGAGAGACAGCGAGTCCAAATAAAAAACCAATGCCGCCCATAAGCAATATTAAAAAGACTGTGCCTAGAATGGTACTCACGATAAAAGTCGGGTTTGTAAGTAAGTCACTTTTTTTGCCTCTAAAACTTTTTGACTCGGTCATTACGTCGTGTTTTATTACTGATTTTCAAATAATTTGAAAAGGTAGTCGAATGATTTCGAAAACAAATTTAAGGGAGAAGATAGGTTGATGACCTACTAATTTTAGTAGTATGGAATTTTACTCCTTTTTATCAAAAGGGTTTTATTAGGCTTAAATCAAGATCAAAATAGAAATACTCATTCTTTGACAGTAAAATCCATGAGTGCGTTAGAAAATCAGCCCTGAAAATGATATAAAGTCTTTACTTTTAGATATAAATCCTAAACCGTGACCACATTTCCTATCTGTTGATACCTCAGTGTATCTAACATCATTCTGTCCTTCCAACACACATGAGTCCGATTGTTAAGAAATCAATTTTCAAATTCTCCTTGTTATAAACTAGTTTTTTTACTTGAAGTAGGATTAATGATGTTTTGTTTGATACGTGAGTAGGACAAAATTGAGTCTAATTTTTTTTTTGCATCTTGGCATTCATTAATTGACGGAGATTTGCCTTTTATGAATATTTTGATTCTCATAAACGAAGGGTGTAGAATTATGACATTGTAAGATTTTATTGTAATTTGAGAGGATGAATTTAACATCCCAATTTTTCAAGAAAAAAGGATTTAAAGGTGGTTTAGTTAATTTTTGAAAATTATTATCTGATGTAACGCAAAATGCTTTGACCTAATTTATTTTAGAGGAAAAGGATTACAAAATCCGTTAAAAACAAAATCCTGTTTGAGAGCAGCGAGTTTGATTTTGCTTAGGATTTTGGAGTTCTTTGAAGCGTTAAAAAAGAAATTCAGTCTTGATTTTTGGTTCTTTCCATCAAGGGAAAGAACAGGTAAAACAATAATCTAAAATACTGATTATCAGACCATTGTTTTTTTTATTAATAAAAAAAGAACCAAAAAAATCAAGACTGTTTTCATTTCTAAACGCTGTGCGGATTCAAAATCCCTAAACTACCCAAACTCACTACGCTCAAACAATGGATAGTTCTTAACGGAATTTTGAACCCACTTCGCTGAAATGAAAAAGGTCATTCCAGTTTCAAATACAACATACTGCGTAACATCAGTTATTATTGTTTTTTGTGGCCTTATAAATTTTGCTTTCAAGCAATTGATTTTAAATATAATATTTTATGAAAAAAATCCTCATTCCTACTGACTTCTCTCCTGTAGCAGATAATGCCCTGCAATATGCTATTGAAATTGGAGCTGAATTTAAAAGTATGCTCTATTTGTATCATACATATTATATCAATAAAGTTGATTATGACCTAAATTTATCAGAGGATGAACAACCTTTCAAAAAACGGTTAGAGCGAAAAATGGGTCTAACGGAACTGAAGTTCAGTGAAAAAATAAAGCATAAAGAATTATCCATTAAAACTTTTGTAGAGCGAGGTGATATTCCCGCTCTATTCAAAATAATAGCAAAAAAGTAGGGAGTTAATTTAATAGTAATGGGGAGTAAAGGTGCTTCAGGGCTGAACAAGGTTATTTTCGGAAGTGTTGCAGCAACGGCATTAGAAATGGCAAAAGTTCCTGTTTTGGTGATTCCGCCTGAACTCTCATTTCGTCCTATTAAACAGATTGTTATTGCAATAGATGGTAAAAAAATTTCCAAACATATTCTATTTCCATTACAAGAACTAGCGATCAAATTCAAAGCAAAGGTTATTATACTTAATGTTAATTCAGAGACTAAAAAAGAAACGGAACAAGTGTCTAATATTTCCTTTGAGGGAATTGAAACTTCTTTTCGTGAAGTACCAATGAACAACAACATTAATGAGACCATTAATGAATTTATTGAGAAGGGAGATTATGATTTATTGTGTATGATTAGAAGAGAGAAAAGCTTTTTTCAAAGTATTTTTCAAAGAAGTATTACAAAGGCTCAGGTGTTCAGTAATCAAGTGCCATTATTAGTTTTGCCTGAAGAATAGACTTGCAAATATTCCAAATAGAAGAAGCTACATAAAAGCCAACAATGAAACTAAAAAAAGAATTAGGACTATTTGATGTTTTTTCTATAAGTACTGGGGCTATGTTTAGTTCTGGTTTTTTTCTGTTACCGGGTTTGGCTGCTCAGCACACTGGACCGTCGGTTATTTTGGCTTATTTTCTTGCTGGTCTTTTGATAATGCCTGCAATGTTCAGCATTGCTGAAATATCCACTGCCTTACCACGATCAGGCGGCGCCTATTTCTTCCTTGACCGAAGTTTGGGTCCAATGATGGGAACGATTGGCGGGATAGGAACATATATTTCCCTTCTTTTAAAAACGGCTTTTGCACTTGTAGGTATTGGTGCTTATGCTTCTATATTTTGGGATATTCCGATAAAAGAAACGGCGGTGACTTTTGCCATCGTATTTGCTGTTGTGAACATATTTGGGACAAGCAAATCTTCAGGTATTCAAAAAATATTAGTGGTTGGTTTAGTAGTCGTATTGGGGGCATTTATCATTGATGGTTTTTGGAATATTTTCTCAGGGAACCAGACCGCCATGGAGTTTGATAAGAACCATTATACGCCATTTTTTACCGGAGGAATTGAGGGACTTATTTTTACAACAGGCTTCGTTTTTGTCTCTTATTTGGGATTAACAAAAATTGCAAGTGTAGCTGAAGAGATTAAAAACCCTGAGCGGAATATACCCTTAGGAATGGCATTGTCGCTATTGGTTACTGGATTGATTTATGTGCTTGGGGTTTTTGTTATGGTATCTGTAATTGGCAATGAATCACTCGCTAAAGATCTTTCGCCTGCTGCCACCGCAGGGGAGCAGTTATTTAGCTGGTTGCCTCCAAAAACAGGATTGTATATCGTTGTTATTGCTGCTCTATTAGCCTTTGCCTCTACTGGAAATGCAGGAATGCTCGCCACTTCCCGTTATCCGCTGGCAATGGGTAGAGACAAATTATTTTCGGAAAAATTCAGTAAAATCAGCCAACGGGGAACACCTATTCCGGCAATTCTACTTACCGCAGGATTAATAGTGTTATGCATTATTGTCCTTTCAGAAGAGGGCATTGTCAAACTTGCAAGTACCTTTCAGTTGTTCATATTTATCGTCATAAATTTTTCCGTTATCGTTTTTCGGAACAGTAAAATTGCCTCCTATGACCCCGGTTACCATTCCCCTCTTTATCCATGGATGCAAATATTCGGTATTATTTCCTCACTTGCATTGATGTTTTATATGGGTTGGGGAGCACTCATATTTACGTTAGTTACCATTATTCTTTCAATCGTATGGTATCTTTACTTTGTTCGATCCAAAGTCAAACGAGAGGGTGCCATTTTTCACTGGTTTGCTTTATTGGGTAAACATCAGCATGATGAATTGGAAAATGAGTTTATGATGATTTTACGGGAAAAAGGATTACGGCAGGGTGATCCTTTCAATCTGACCATTGCTCGTTCAAAAACCCATTTTATTAAGAAAGCGAAATTTGAAGATTTGGTAAAAGATATTTCGAATTCTATTGCCTCTCAATTGAATGTTAATGGTGATAATTTAAAGGAAGAGTTCTTTAAACCAACTCCCATAGATCCTGCTTTGGTCATTCCTGAAGTTTCATTGCTTTATGCAAGTCAGGCTGGATTAACTCAACCTGTGCTTCATATTGTATTGTGTGAAGACGGCATCGAAAGAACGATTAAAAAGGCTGGTGTATTAAACAAGGAAAGAATAAAAATATTTTTCTTTCTCGTCAATGATGAGAACAACCCAAGACAGCAACTTCGTATGTTGTCAAACATCATGAATATCGTAGAACGCGACCACTTTATTAAAGATATGCTTTCTTCAGATACGGAAAGAAAAGTTATTGAGTATCTATTGCGTGACAATCGGTATATATCTTTTACATTGACAATGAATGAACAGTCTAGCATACTCATTAATAAAAAATTGATGGATGTAGCCCTGCCTCCAGATGTTTTAGTCGTATTTATAGACAGAAAAAATACCTCCTTTGCACCAAAAGGGAATACCATACTTCTTGAAAATGATGTTCTCACAATAACTGGTAAACCCAGATCTATAAAAAAACTATATAATCAATTTATCCTCTCAAAGTAGTCTTATTTTTTGCCAATTCTCTAAATTAGAGAAGGCTAATAAAGTCGAAGAATCATCTGCTTCTGCTCAACAAATTCTCGGTAATTGTTCTAAAGTCTGCCAACATAGAACATAATTAAACAGATATATTTTCTCATTTTACACTGGTTAATTACAGATTAGATTGAAGACAAGGGATATTTATTGAAATTAAATATTGTTTAGATTGTTCGGCACTCAGCATATTCTCATAAACCCAATCTCTGAATATTTTTTCATATACGGTGTCCCCAAGAATTTTCTTCAAGCGATGAAGGTAGCCTATATATGGTTCAACTACTTTATGAGCCGTTGTTTCATCATGTAAATTATCAGCATGTACGATGACACCCCATAATAAACCTAGGGTGTCGGTAATCAAATGTCGCTTTCGACAGTTGATGCGTTTATTATTGTCAATCCCATTGTAAAAGTCACACGAAAAGACAGAATGGATTTATCCATTTTCACTCTGGGCAAAAAGGTAGTCATTGTGATTTCGAGGAGATAATAGGTAGGCGACCTAATTGTTTTAGTAGTATTAAGTTTTAATCCTGTTTTTCAAAAAATGTTTTATCAAGTTTAAAATCAATATCGAAATGGAATTAGGCATTCTTTGTCAGTAAAATCCAAGTGTGCGGTAGAAAATCAGCGATGAAAATGATATAAAGTCTTTACATTTAGTTATAAATCCTAAATCTACTTTTATGACATCTTCCATTTCCTCTAATCCAACAATCAAACGCCTTGAAAATGAGCGATACGCACTTTTTCAGCAAATTCGGCAATACCAAATGCTATTATTAGGATGTATTGGAGGTGGTGCGTTTCTTATATATATCTATCAGCAAGGTGGTTTGTCATCCTATCCATTTTGGGTAGTGATTTTTCTTGGAGGGATTGCTATTGCGGGGGTGATTTTTTGTATTTACAATTGGATAATGATGACCCAAACATTTATTAGAAAAATAAAAAAACAAGCCATTAAAACAGTTTTCCAAATCGAAGAACTTGATTGGAGTTATGAGCCTAAAAACTATTTAGAGCAACCTTATTTTGAAAATAGTCGATTGTTTAGTTCCAAACCAACCAATTATTCAGGAAATCATTTGGTTCTGGGTAGCTTTGACTCAATCCCTTTCGGAATGTCTATTCTGGATTGCTCGCGAGGGGGTGGAAAATCACAAGAACAAATTTTCAAAGGCCTATTTATTCAACTCAATGCTCCAAATCAGTTAAAAGGTACGACCGTAATTTTACCAGATATCGCACAACGAATTTTAGGGAAATCATTTGGTAAAAAATTGCAAAACATGAACTCCCATCGCAAGATGAAGATGGTTTACTTTGAAGAAGAAGAAAATTTTGAAAAGAAGTTTGTTGTATATAGTAGTGAAGAAGCTTCCGCCCGAAAAATTTTATCCAAGGAAATGATTCAAAAATTATTGGAATTTAATCAATTGTACCCTGGAAAATTTCGAGTTTCCATTCAACCAAATGCTATCAATATTGCCATCAGCAATATGAAAATATTCAAATTATCAGCTGGGCAATCATTGACAGATAATAATAATTGGAAAAGCACTAGGATCGATTTAAAGAGGCTGAAAGAAATATTGCAATTTTTTGCCAATAGCTTTTCATAAAGTATCACCTGTTTACACAATTCCCTCCTCCGAAGCCTTAACCATCGCTTCAGCAGTTGAATTAGGGAGGAGGAAATAAATAACCTACCCAAATTTTAGGAAGTTAATTTTTCTTTAGACGAGGCAAAAAACGCAGACATACCCAAAGGTATGGCGAGTATTTTTAACGATGCATAAAGGAAAAATAGCAAGTAAAATGGGTAGGTTATATTTTTCCTCCTCCCTTAGAAGGGTATTTTACCTCATTCTTTTATTCGGTTCTAAATGAATTCATTTGGTCAGGTTAATAAAGGTAGTTGACTCAAGCACTAGACTTTTTGACTAAAAAATAATGCTCAGGAGGATGTCACATGCGACCAAATTTGATGTGGTCAGATGTGACATCCTCCTGAGCATCAGGTGAAAATTTAGGATTAAGATTTCCTTGACTTCTTTTGATAGAACACTGTATTAATTCATTTAGCTCCTTTTATTCTTTGTATTGATCTGGGAAGTATTTTTTCAGGAGTGCTTTCCAGCGTTTCTTTTGTGCTCTCAACGGGGCGAGGCCAGGTTCCTTTTTTATATCTATAAAGGTGTCCTCAAGTTGGTATCCATTTTCAAAAGCTTTGTCCAGGGAGGTGAAGGCCTTGTCCAATTGGTTTTGCAAACTATAGAGGATGGCATAGCTGAGTTGAACGTTTTGCTTTTTAGTGTAAAAGAATTTTAACCCGTTATCCTGGAAGATTCTATCTGCTTTATTGTAATCACCTGACCTAGCAAAATCAAGTCCTATATTCAATGCCTTTTGAAAAAGATGTTCTGATTTTTCCTTTTCTCCTATCATAACATAAATCCTGGCGAGGAAGGGGATGCCATCAATGTTGAGAGAGTCAATGCGCAGCAATTCTTGAACTTTTTGTATTGCTTTGTCAGGTTTATTGGTCATCAAATAGGCACTTGCTGCCGTCATGTAAACAGTGATACTAGTGGAGTCCATTTCAATGATTTCCTGAAATAAATCTTCTCCTTTTTCGATGCGATCAGTAAGGATATAAATTCTGGCCAATCCCGACAGGGATTTTATATCTGTTGAATCCAATTCAATGGACTTTTTGAAATAGCTCTCTCCATCGACAAATTTCCCGGTATAGAGACAAATCGTTCCCAGGTTGGAGTAAGCGCCATGGTTCGTTGAATCCATTTGGATCGTTTTTTTGTAAAGTTCTTCTGCTTGTGGGAATCGCTTTGTTCTAAAATATACGTTCCCAAGGTTGTGATAACCTGAAATAAGTGTTGAATCCAGTTGAATTATCTTTTTGAATTGTTCTTCAGCTTGATTAAATTGATTGGAACTCAAGAAATATCTTCCCCAGTTATTGATATGCCAATAGTTGGTTTGTAAGGCGGTTGAATCAATTTGGTCTACCTGTTCTAAAAAGTACCTAGCCCTTTTCAGATTTGATAAAATGGATACACCACTATACATAGTTGCTAAATCTGAGTAGGGAGACGTCCAGGAAGGGGCCCATTCAGTTGCCTTTTGGGCGTAGTGCTCCGCAGAATCGGGTTGCAACATTTGATAGAAGTGTACCTCTCCCATCGATTTATATATGTGTGGTAATTCATGGTGCCATTGAAGAGCTTCCTTGTATTTTGATAAGATCTGTTCTCCCAAAATTTTGTTGGCCCGAAGGTCATCGATATGCATAAGGTATCCCTCAAAATAGAGCATGCGAGCTTTTAATACGGGGTGCATATAGTGTGCAGATCCTAACAATTCTATTGCCCTTTGCAGATAACGGGGATACCGCTTGTATTTTAAGGCTCGATTAACCTTTGATAAAGCTATTTCATTCGCATCATCTTGTAGCCATTTATTCATCACTTGTTGTGCATCGTCCTGCAATGCTGCTGCATAATTTCTGCGCATGGAAGAATACAAGCTTTCCAAAGCTGGCTCCACACTCAGTTTTTCATAATAAAACTCCGCATAATCATTTTCCGCTCGACCCGTTTCGGCAAAAAGAAATTGTTTTTCCTCCAATGATTTTTTAAATGCAAAGTACATCTCCACAATATTCGAGTCAGCTGTCGCCAAAACATCGTCTTCGATGCCCCGTGATTCAGTGGGGGAAAATAGCTGCATTTGGCCCCTTTTGCCTTCTTTTAGTTGGTCTAATATATCCGGAAAAATAGTGGTCAATTTTTCTCCTCGACCACCAACTGTCATCGGGATTTGACTTTGAGGGGCAACTTCCCTGGAAACATGGTCTTCCAAATACCGACCAATTTCCAACAGATTGACCGAAAGGTCATCATTGCCGTCAGCCATGCCATATAAACCATCGAGCAAATGATAACTAAAGGCGCCTCGACCACCACCCCATTGCTCCCCCTCGATGCTAAATTCGTCAGGCTGGCAGGAAAGGATTTTGATCTCATTATTAACCGTTTGTGATAAATTAGACCCTACAATCTGAGCCCCATTGATAGCAGAACCAGCCAATTTTCCTGCTCGACAAGCATCCGTTATGATGACCACTTTGGCTTTATTTTCAATGCTGAGTGTCGAAGAAATAATCTGTAAATCTCGCAAATTAATGGCCCCACCTGACATATACACTCTAGGAGGAGCGTTCCACCCTAACAAATACCCAGGTTGAGTAACTCGCTTAGCTTCCACATCACCATGTCCTGAGAAATAGATAATCACTTTATCTCCTTCTTTAGCCATTTCTATCAACCAGTCCAGCGCCATTATAATCTGAGCCTGCGTCGCTTGCTCATTGAGCAATACTTTCAAATGGTTGCCATCCAAACTACCACCAGCCTCCGATTGCAAAAAACCCGCAAATGCCATTGCATCTTTATCGGCAAAACGGAGGTCGGGAATATCTTCGTCTTGATAGTCCGATATGCCGACGACTACAGCGTAGGTCTCGCCAGTGTCAAGGGATAGGGTTTGAGAGAAAGCGGTGAGGCTTCCTAGGATTAATAGTATGGTTAAAATGTTTTTCATGTTTATACATTTTTTGGGGTAAAGAAGTGGTTTTCGTTAGGTTGCCCCACCAATGAATCATCTAAGTTAATGAAGAATCCCAGCCTTTAGGTTAATTGGTCGAGATATCTCAAAATAATATTTCAGAGATTCCTTTTTTGTGTTGGCGGTGGTGCACTTCTTATATATATTTATCAGCAAGGCGGATTGTCAGCCTATCTATTTTGAATGGTGATTTTTCTCGGTGATATTGCAATTGCAGGAGTATTTTAGAGTAGGTCTAAAAATTTCACAAACTGAAAATCAATGACTTATGGTTCTGGCGATAAATTATTAAGGGACTTTGCCGAGGCAAATGACCATAATAATTTGATGGCAGGTTCATAAAGCGTTGGTTTTTAGAAAGTAAAAATTTAGACATTCTCGTAGCTATACTCCTAAAATAGGTAACAAATTGGGGAAATTATTAGATTAACTTTAATATTGAAAGAAGTGTCGGTTAGATCAAATACTGACTATTAACATAATGCCCCAACTTAAAAGTCCAATATCAACCTTTTCATTTTCAAATCATCCGATCATTTGAAATTATCAGACGAATTAATCAAACAAAATCATGTTATAGATTACTGGAGCATTGCTGCAAAGTGGCTCGCTCAAGTAAATGGTGGTTTTGGAGGGTAAATTCCTTAGATTAAAATTTATTTTTCTTCATTTTTTGTCAACTCCTTCAATTTTTCTTCCTCTTCTTTTTCTTCCTCTTCTTTTTCTTCTCTGATTTTTATATTAGGCAATTTTTTTTCTGCTTCTCTTCTAGAATACGCCCCAACTTCGTATTTCATTTCAGTTCTTAACCAAGATAAATTTTCTTTTAATTCTTCCAATTCTTCTTCAACCAGCTTTTTGTCTTTTGAATTTTCCAATAAATTCAATGCCCCTACGAACCGATCTGTTGCTTTAAAAGGAAGTAATAATCCACCTCCTTTAGAGTACCAAAGCCTTAACTTATCAAAACGTTCTTTTTGTTTCTTTTGCGTCCCTATGTCCATATCGCACAACTTCCATAGCTCAATATAATATTCCGCTCTTTTTTCAGAGATTGACTTTTTCAACTCAATTCTAGCATTGAATTTCGCGATGAAGTAATTACTATAAAACCCAATAACTAAACCAACGATTGTTGTGATAATTCCTATACTGATGTCATCCATTTTTATTGTTTTATTCTAATAGACTTGTTCGGAAATAAGTTTTATTATTATTAGACTTGTTTCTAAATTAAGGTATGTCTAAATTTTTACTTCCTAAAAACCAACGCTTTATGAACCTGCCTTCAAATTATTGCGGTCATTTGCCTCGGCAAACTCCCTTAATAATTTATCGCCAGAACCATAAATCATTGATTCTCAGTTTGTGAAATTTTT
>JANSWP010000063.1 GCA_024743405.1 Bacteroidota bacterium | reverse complement strand
TTTAGAGTATGTCTAAAAATTTTACAAATTGAGAATCAATGATTTATGGTTCTGGCGATAAATTATTAAGGGAGTTTGCCGAGGCAAATGACTCCAATAATTTGAAAGGCAGGTTCATAAAGCATTGGTTTTTAGGAAGTAAAAATTTAGATACGCTCTTAATTGTAGAATTGGATCAAATTCCAAATGCTTTAAGCTAAAATACTTTGAAAAATTTCTTTCATAACAGCACTCTATTATTAGGCATCATTACGCTGACCTTCCTTATGGCTATTGCTTGTAAGAATGAGCCAAAACCAATTGTGAGAACCTATACGAAAAAGGGCAATTATGAATATTTTCATCATGTGAAAAATAATAGTAGAATTGCTCAAGGAGGTGATTCCGTGGTTTTTCATTATTGCTTAAGAAATAAGGAAAAGGTAATCAGTTGTACCCAATATCAAAATAAACCTGTCTCAGTAACGCTTCCACCTGATTTTGTAAAAACGAAAACACCGCTCTTTGCCGGTGTCAGTTCAATGGCAGCTGGTGATAGTATTTCCCTTTTTTATCCGTTAGAACAAGGTGCCAAGAAACCGAATGGGTTTCAAGATGCGGATTTCGTAATCTATGATATTAAAGTGTTGGAAATTATTTCAAAAGAAAAATAAGGTCATAACTTGATTTTCTGCCAGGGAAACAAGTCCGATCTTTTAAGAATTGGATCTGGAGTTCTATCAATTTCAATCCAATTTCTTATAAAACAAATCAATCACTAATGACAAACGATCAATTTAAGAAATTGAACGACCGCCTGGCTTCGTTAAGGAGGTATCTTTGACGTCGATGAGCGGTTAATTCAAATTGACGAAAAAGAACAAGCATCTCTTGACCCCAACTTTTGGGATGATCCCAAATATGCCGAATCCATAATGAAGGTATTGAAAGGGCATAAAGGGTGGGTCAAAAAATATACTAATGTATCAGCTATTGTAGAGGATTTAGAAGTACTCTTTGAATTTCAACGAGAAGGCGAAGCTACTGAAGAAGAGGTTAATACAAAATATGCTGAAGCAATTGAAGCTGTTGATGATCTGGAATTCCGTTCTACCCTTAATAAACCAGAAGATGAACTCAACGCTATTTTAGAAATCAACTCTGGAGCAGGTGGAACTGAAGCTAATGATTGGACGGGAATGCTTCTTCGAATGTACAAAATGTGGGCTGATAAAGAAGGATTTAAAGTATCCGAACTCAATTATCAAGAAGGTGAGGTAGCAGGTGTAAAATCTGTTTCTATTGAAATAAGTGGTGATTATGCCTATGGTCTTTTGAAAGGAGAAAACGGTGTACATCGATTAGTAAGAATCAGTCCTTTTAATTCTCAAGGCAAACGAATGACTTCCTTTTCGTCAGTTTTTGTGCATCCAATGGTAGATGACAGAATTGAAATCGAAATTAATCCGGCAGATATTGAATGGGATACATTTCGGGCAAGTGGAGCTGGGGGACAACACGTCAATAAAACCGAATCTGCTGTTCGAGTTAGACACCTTCCTACTGGTCTCACCGCTGAATGCCAACAAGAACGATCTCAACACCAAAACAGGGAAAAAGCGTTAACTATGCTTAAATCTCGACTTTACGAACTCGAATTGCAGAAACAGTTAGAAGAAAAAGACCAAGTGGAAGCTCAAAAAATGAAAAATGAATGGGGTTCACAAATTAGAAGCTATGTTTTGGATGATCGATGGGTAAAGGATTTAAGGACAAATTATAAAGTGACGAATCCTGATAAAGTATTAGATGGTGACCTTACGGCATTCTTAAAAGCTTATTTGATGAACGAAACGGCAGATTAAGCCGATGTTAGGAATTGATAAAAAACGCTCTGGCTTATGAATAACTGACCCAAACGGCGAAAAAAATAGGGTAAGGGAGGAGGAAAAATATAACCTACCCATTTTACTTTTTATTTTTCCTTTATGCATCGTTAAAAAATACTCGCCATACCTTTGGGTATGTCTGTGTTTTTTGCCTCGACTAAAGAAGAATTAACTTCCTAAAATTTGGGTAGCATATTTATTTCCTCCTCCCTAATAAAAAATTTTATAGTTTCTATTAATCTCATTGATGAAATCCTTTATTTCAACCCATGTATTCAGACTTGTTCAATTATCAAGCATTTGTGTTTTTGCAGGACGAGCGTGGCAACACTTCAACTTTGATGCACCCTACAGGTCTTTTCTTTGGGATGAAACTATAATGAGTTTTTGGGTTCGGTTATTTACTGATCTAACCTGGAAAGAATATGTTACAAGCCCTGAGGTCGATGAAAATATTCAGTTATTAATCATTATTAGCGGTTGGTTATATGTAGCTTGTTTGTTGATTTCGATATGGATAAAAAAACTCCCTAAACCCTTTCATTACATCCTGCTCATAGGAGCCCTCAATTTAATTATTTTAGCTTTTTTATATTCGAAAGAGAAGTTTTTCCATTTTGGACAATTCTTTGAATATGTCCTCCAATTTGGAAGTCCAATATTACTTTACCTAATTGTTAATCAACTAATTACAACAAACAGGTTAATCAAACTAATGAAAATTGGAATTGGAGTAACCTTCTCATGTCATGGTCTATACGCCATAGGATATTATCCTAGACCAGAGAGTTTTATTGCAATGACCACCAATATATTAGGATTGAATATCGAGAATGCCATTCTATTTTTGAAAGTTGCAGCCATTTTGGATTTTCTAATCACAATAAGCCTATTCTTTAATAAGAAGATTGTTATTCCATTTTTAGCTTACGCCGCTTTATGGGGATTGGCTACGTCCTTGGCAAGAGTTTGGTCAAATTTTTATGCAGACTTTTGGATCGAGAGTTTACATCAATGGACTCATGAGACAATCTTGAGGTTTCCCCATTTTCTGATCCCTCTAGCTTTAATTCTATTATTAAAAAATAATCAAATCGCCAAGATTTGAGCTAACTGAATCAACTCCTCATTTACCAATTTAGGCTTTGTAATGGCTTGTTTAAATGGCGTGTATTTTATTTTATCATTTACGATCCCAGCCATTACATTTCCTTTGCCTTCAATCAACCCTTTAACAGCGGCATGTCCTAATCGACTAGCTAAAACTCGATCTCTGAACGTTGGAGAGCCCCCTCTTTGCAAATGGCCAATTATGGTCACCCGTGTATCAAACATACTTAACTCCTTTCTTACTTTTTCTGCTATCTCATTAGCATTGCCATTCTTATTCCCCTCTGCCACAATAACCAGACTGAACATTTTCTTTCTTCGAGCGCTGAGTTTTAAATTCTCAACTAATTTTTCAATAGAGGTTTCAGTTTCGGGGATCAAAACACTCCCTGCACCACTCCCAATGGCAGTATTTAGAGCAATAAATCCTGAATTTCGTCCCATTACTTCGATGAAAAATAATCGATTATGAGACTCTGCTGTATCACGAATTTTATCAACTGCCTCAATCGCTGTATTAACGGCAGTATCAAATCCAATCGTGTAATCTGTTCCAAAAAGATCATTGTCTATGGTACAAGGAACACCAATAAAGGGAATGTTATGTTCTTTAGAAAAAATTTCGGCTCCAGTAAAAGTACCATTCCCGCCCAAGGCGATACAAGCATCAATATCAAATGCCAGCAAATATTCATATGCTTGCTCTCTCCCCTCTTTAGTTCTAAATTGTTCACTTCTT
Source organism: Bacteroidota bacterium (assembly GCA_024743405.1). GTDB lineage: Bacteria > Bacteroidota > Bacteroidia > Chitinophagales > Saprospiraceae > JANSWP01. Next base: position 38,154 of record JANSWP010000063.1, on the reverse strand, counting down.
GCGGTTTTGAGAATAGTACCACCTCGTTGCATAATATTTCCAACCGACCGCTTTTCAATTCTACCAAACTCCCCATTTATCATACCTTCATAGCCCTTCTTTATTCCAAAAACATGTAAATCATTAAAGGAGGCAGTACGAACAACGGCTCTTAAAGCAGCATTCATCCCTGGTGCATCTCCTCCAGAAGTAAAAACAGCAATTCGATTAATTTCTCTACTCATTGTTTATAATTACTTAAATTTTCGCAAAGGACTTTTTAATATCTCCTTGTTCCAAATGAAACTTCGAAAGGTTATTGATGGGTTTTTTAATAACTACCCCTAAAGTTAGATTTTTGGATTTCAACACTTTAGCCAGAATATTTTTAAAATAATAGGCAACTGATCCTATGAAATGGATCGGAAGGTTTTCATGATTTTCGTATTTACATACATGCCGTGTAATAAATTCATCAAATGATAAATAAACTATTTCCTGAATAAAAGGATGCGTTCTATTATCAGACAAAAATTTGGCAAAGGAAGCCAAATAGACAGCAGGAGAACCTTCACCATATATATTATCCAAAATTTCAGATTTTCCTCCAGGTACCCATTTCTTAAAATCTTCCTTTAAGTCATCAGGCATTTCTCTGTAAAAATAGGATCTAATAATTTTCTTACCCAAATGCGATCCACTTCCTTCATCGCCTAATAAAAAGCCTAAATTAGTGATATTATCGATTTCCTTTTCACCATTAAAAAGGATTGAATTTGACCCTGTTCCCAAAATGCAAGAAATTCCAGGCTGATCACCACAAGTTGCTCTTGCCGCCGCTAATAAATCATGATCCACCTCGATTTCAGCATTAATGAACACTTGGCGTAAGGCGGAAGCAATTTTTTCTTTTCTTCCAGGATCCCAACAACCTGCACCATAGAATAAAACTCTATGAATCATTTCAGTATTAATTTTTGAAGCAAAACCTTTTTCTAATGCTTCTATTATCATCTTCTTACTATGATAATTTGGATTGAACCCCATCGTACTTATGTCCGTTACTTCCCCTTGATCATTGATTATTTTCCAATCCGCTTTTGTAGAACCGCTATCTGCTATTGCTAACATAATTAATTATTTTGAGGTAAAGGTAGTGTAAATTTAACACTAAGTACAAATATGTTTCCTTTTTTAATCTCTTAAAACATTTTGACAAAATAAAATAAAACAACTAACTGATTTTCATTTATTTACACATACCATAAAATAAATTAAAACAAATAGTTTCAATAAACCTTGACTTGATAGTACATTTTGTTTTATTTTTACACAATCAAAGGCAAATTAAAATAAAAAATTCAGTCCAATGGAATATCAATTACACAATGATAGCTTTTTAAAACAAAATACTCGTATCCATATGTTGGATTGGGTAGGAAAAAATTGGTTCCAAATCATCCTGATTTTATTCGCCATTCATATTTTTATTAATAAGGATGTCAATATTCAAATAAATTTTAACGACAAGGCTCCTTTTAAAAATACTGAATCCAGAAATTTCAAAAGCACTGCCGGGCTTATAAAAAATGATGAAAATCCAAAATTCACGAACCAAATTGAACATACTACCTTTAATACCTTACCATATACATCGCCAAAAACTACCGAATCAAAAGCAATAAAAAAGTCAAAGTGGAAATCTGCTGATTTCAATAATTTAACTTTTGTGCTCCACCCCAATTATGCCGAAAAAAAGGATGTTGCTCAAGAAATAGTCAATGAAAAACTCAATAATTGTAGAACCTATGTGGAACGATTCGCCACACTCGCTATTTCTGAGATGGAAAAATATGGTATTCCTGCCAGTATAAAACTGGCACAAGGTTTAATGGAAACAGATGCTGGAAGAAGCAAACTTGTCAAAGAATCAAATAATCATTTTGGAATAAAATGTAGATCAAAATGCAAGGGTTGTACCTGCAGGAACTATTCAGACGATGACGCATTTGACATGTTCCGAGTTTTTGATACCGCCTGGGATAGTTATAGAGAACATTCAATTTTGTTGAGTTCTCCTAGGTACCAGCATTTAAAAAAATTCGGAACAAAGGATTATAAGAGTTGGGCGACAGGAGTAAAAAAAGCGGGGTATGCAACAGACAAAAATTATAGTGAAAAATTGATTCAAATTATTGAAACGCTTGACCTGTATCAGTTTGATAAATAGATTACTTTCGTAATGGTCTGATCTATTTTTGGATCAGACCAATTTTAGTAAGTGGGTAGGAAATAAATAAGCTACCCAAATTTTAGAGTATGTTTGAATTTTGATTTTGGCGATTTTTCGTCAACTATCATTTTGCACAGCGTTATTTTTCTCCTCAAATTGCCCGCATTTGACTGCGAAAAATGCCTCCTTCAAAATAATATTTCCTCAAAAAATCACTCAAACACAAATTCCAAACATACTCTTAGGAAGTTAATTTTTCTTTAGACGAGGCAAAAAACACAGAAATACCCATAGGTATGGCGAGTATTTTTAACGATGCATAAAGGAAAAATAACAAGTAAAATTGGCAGGTTATATTTTTCCTCCTCCCTAATTCCAACAATGTCTTTCTTTTTCCTCAAATTAGTTTCCTATTTTAATGGTTTGTTTTCAGAAGTTAATAAATTTATATTTTTAAAATTTGAAACTAATTTTCATTAGATGTTCAGAGGATTATTTTTATTATCATTTATATTTTGGTTTAACAATATTAATTTCTCTCAAACCCTACGATGTGGGTCTAACCCAACTCCTTCTCAAATTCCAAACCAATCTGAATTAGAAGCGTTTACCCAAAAATGGATATCAGAAAATGAATTTACACTCCAAAATAGATCCATCATTACAATCCCTGTTGTAGTACACGTCGTTTGGAATCAAACTGTTCAAAACATTTCAACCGAACAAATTCAATCTCAAATTGAATTATTGAATAAAGATTTTCGAGCATTAAATACAGACTTGTCAACTGTTCCAGCTGAGTTCCAAAATACTATTGCGGATATTGAAATTGAGTTTTGCTTAGCAAAAGTAGATCCCAATGGAGAACCAACAAATGGGATCACGAGAACTTTTACCCAAGCCCCTGCAATTTTAGGAAGCACAAGTATTCATTATAATTCAGAAGGTGGTTCTGATGCATGGGACAGTTCAAAATACCTGAATATATGGGTAGCTAATAGCAACAGTATAGCAGGATTTGGATCTTTTCCGGGTGAAGATATTCCAGAAGAAGACGGTATAGAAATCAATTATCAAAATTTTGGTAATATTTTGGTCGAACCTCCTTATCACTTGGGTCGAACCACAACTCATGAAATAGGACACTATCTCAACCTATGTCATGTTTGGACAAATGATTGTGAAGATGACAAAGTATTGGACACCCCAATTTCATCGCAGAGTTATCTTGGAAAATGCCCTGTACATCCTTCTGTTTCTTGCGGTTCCAATGATATGTTTATGAACTTTATGTATTGGACAAATGATGCTTGTATGGCGATGTTTACTAAAGGACAAAAAATGAGAATATTAGCAACATTAAATGGTCCACGTGCAGGATTATTAACATCAAATGGATGTATTGAAGTGGGTACCAATCAATTCGAAAAAGAGCTTAACCTAACCGTTTTCCCAAATCCCTCTTTAGGAATATTAAATTTAAATTTTGGAAATAAAACAGACCTTTCTTTATTAAGATTTGAACTTATCCATAAAAATGGGTTCAAGACCCATCCAAACATAAACTCTTCATTGTCAACGAACTATTTTGATTTATCGCACTTACCTAATGGGATTTATTTCTTAAAGGTTAGTCAAAAAGACCAAATGTTTGTTAAAAAGATCATTCTAGCAAAATGAAAAAACTTATTTATTTCTGTCTGCTTCTCTCCCTTTTCTTTGGTTGCGAAATCATTAATTCCCAGAATACCAATGAAAAATTAGCACCACAAATTCAAAAGGTAAAAATATGGGAGGCATTTAAATTAAAACCTGGCGATTTATTGTTTCAGGACAGTGATTGTGGTCTATTTTGTGACGCTATTGAACAAGTGACTTTCGGAAAAAATGGAGCTAAATTGTCACACGTGGGGATGGTTGTTAGAAATGATACGACTGGAAGATTAGTCGTTTTGGAAGCCATTTCAGAAGGAGTTGTCGAAACGAATTTCGATGTCTTTTTCAGTCGAAGTTTTGACAAAAATGAAGCCCCTAAAATATTGGTTGGGAGGTTAAAATCTGAATTTTCTAACTTAATAAAACCTGCCATTCTCAAAGCTAAATCTTTATCTGGCAAACCATATGATGAAGTATTTGACATAAATAATGATGCCTATTATTGTTCTGAGTTAATTTATCATTCCTTCAAAAAAGCCAATGACGATCAAGCCATTTTTCAGCTACGCCCTATGACCTACAAAGACCCAAAAACGAATCAAACCTTTAATATCTGGGAAGATTATTTTAAGGAATTAGATATTGAAATACCAGAAGGTCAGCCTGGGCTTAACCCAGGTAGTATGTCTAGAAGTATATTTTTAGAAATTGTTCATGCATATGGAACTCCTCAAGGGTGGCGACTACCAAAATAATGATGGATAATTGACCAAATTGAAAAATATTCTTCTCCATTTTTATTAAATATTAAAATATACAATACATTTTTTTAGATTTGTGAACGGATAGTTTGTAACCGATAGGATTTGACACCTATTGTGCACTTGCAAGTACCTAATTTTCTACCTCTCATATTTATTCAACCAACTTGATAACTCATGAAACGATTTTTATTTACCTGTCTTTTACTTTCATTTTTCACTACTGCTTATTCTCAACTACCTCCTGGTAGTACGGCGCCCAATTTTACTTCAACAGACATTAATGGTCAGACTCACAGACTTTATGAAGATTATCTTGATCAAGATAAAGTCGTTTTTTTGGACTTTTTTGCAACCTGGTGTGGGCCATGCTGGAACTATCACCAAACCCATGCGTTTGAAAACTTGTACCAAAGTTATGGACCTCCTGGCTCTTATGAAGTCATGACTTTTTCCATTGAAGGAGATGGAAGCACTACTTTAGCCGATATTTTAGGAACTGGCCCAAATACCATCGGTAATTGGACTAGCGGCACTTCCTACCCTATTATTGATGATGCAAGTCTTCCGGGGCCTTATGCTGTTAATTACTACCCTACTATCTATGGTATATGTCCGGATCGAACCATTACAGAAGTAGGACAAATAGGCACCACTGGCTTGTACAATTTTGCCCAAGCTTGTCCGCCATTACCTCCACAAGCAAGTGTAGTCAATGTAGTTAGTGTAGATTGTTTTGGACAAAATACAGGTGCAATTGAGATTAATGTATCCGGTGGAATTGGACCTTACAATTACCAATGGAGTAATGGAATGGCTTCTCAAAACATATATAATATTCCCGCAGGCATATATAACGTTACCGTTTCAGGATCCAATGGAGGAACGAAAGAGTTAGGTCCAATACTTGTTAGTCAACCAACCAGCCCAGTTGCATTAAATGTTGGAAATGTAACCCACGCAGGATGTAACGGCATAATGGGATCTGCCACAGTTTTTGGAACAGGAGGAACAGGTATCTATTCTTATTCTTGGAGCAACGGACAAGTTGGTGCAACTGCATTTGCTCTTCAACCCGGTGTATATTCAGTAACTACCACCGATTTAAACGGCTGTACGGCACAGCTTCCTAATATTGTCATAGACCCTCCATTAGCACCTACCGCAGAAGCTGGTGATGGTGACGTTATTAATTGTCTACAATCTTCATTAGATTTAGATGGAACCGGCTCGTCCATAGGAGCTAATATTAATTATGTATGGTCCACTTCGGATGGGAATATTGTAGGAGGTCAAAATACTTTAGAACCAGAAGTTGATGAAAGTGGAACTTATACATTAACTGTACTTGATGTCATTACCACTTGTAATCATTCAGATCAAGTATTTGTTGATGAAGACTTAACTGAACCAACGGCAGATGCAGGTGATGATGGATTATTAAATTGTTTGGAAAGTCAAATTACATTGGATGGATCCAATTCTAGTAGCGGAGGGTTTACCTATTTGTGGGAAACTGACGATGGAAATATCATTTCAGGTGAAAATACCTTAGAGCCAGAAGTTGATGAAAATGGAACTTATACCCTTACTGTAACAGATGATTCAAATGGTTGTACAGCTGAATCAGAGGCATTGGTAACAGAAGATTTTACACCTCCAAACATATCTGCTGAAGGTGGGGAACTAAACTGCGATGTAACTGAAATCAACTTGGAAGGTGGCTCTACTAGTTCAAATGCTACATTTGAATGGGAAGGTCCTAATAATTTTTACTCCCAAGAAGAAGATCCTTTAGTTGATGAATCTGGTCTTTATACATTGACCGTAACTGGAGAAAATGGATGTACGACGTTGGAAGACGCAGAGGTTATTGAAGATATTGAATCACCTAACGCAGAAGCAGAAGGTGGAACCTTGGATTGCATAACCACTAGCATTACTCTTGATGGAATCTCTACGACCCCTAATGCCGTATTTTCCTGGGAAGGTCCAAATAATTTCACCTCGTCAGAGGAAGACCCTAATGTAGAAAATGTAGGAACTTACACCCTTACCGTAACAGGATCAAACGGTTGTACTTCCTCAACGGAAACAGATGTCGATGAAGATCTTATTACACCAACTGCTAACGCAGGAGAGGATGAAAAATTAAATTGCGATAATATTACCGTCTTTTTGGATGGAACTAATTCCTCAAGCGGTTCTAATTTTACTTATGACTGGACGACCACAAATGGAAATATCATTGAGGGTCAAAATACTCAAACTCCAGAAGTTGATGCTATTGGAATCTACTCGTTAACCGTGACAAATAACAATAATGGCTGTACAGAAACTTCTACCGCAGAAGTCACCGAAACGCCAGAATTAACTTCAAGTATAAGTAGTCAAAGTAATGTAGATTGCTTTGGCAATTCAAATGGAGAAGCAACCATCTCTGCTAATGGCGGAGATGAAAATTATGTTTATGAATGGTCAAATGGTGAAACTACTATTACCATTTCAGATTTGAATGCAGGAAATTATGGTGTTACCGTTACAGATGGAGAAGGATGTACTTCGGCTGAATCTGTTGAAATTACACAGCCAAATGAGCTTATTACAAATGCTGTTGCCACCGGAGAAACAAGTTTAGGCGCCAATAATGGAACAGCAGAAGCGACACCAGATGGTGGAACATCCCCTTATACATACGAATGGTCAAATGGAGAAACAACCCAAAGTATTATTGATTTAGCTCCTGGCATTTATTCGGTGACTTGTACAGATAATAATAATTGTGAGCACATCGAAACCGTAACTGTCAATAGCTTCAATTGTACAGTTGAAGGTTCAGCAGATTCAGAAGATGTTTCTTGTAATGGGTCAGCCAACGGAGAGGCGACCATTAATCTTCAAAATGCATCAGATCCTGTTTCTTTTGAATGGTCAAATGGAGAAACAACCCAAACAATCTCCAACTTAGCTCCAGGAAATTATTCCGTTACTGCAACTGATGACAATAACTGTCCTGTTTCTGTAAATATTACCATTACTGAACCATTGACGCTTTCTGTTAATGCCACTGCTACAGATGAAACTATTGCAAACGGGAATGATGGTACAGCAACTGCCGCTCCTACAGGTGGATCAGGAACTTATACCTACGAATGGTCAAATGGGGAAACAACTGGGTCTATACAAGAGCTTGCACCTGGTGATTATACGGTTACGATAACGGATGAAAACGATTGTATAGAAATTCAAACAGTTACTGTTTTACAGTTTGGCTGTACGATTCTTACGAATATTAGCTTCAACAATATTTCTTGTAAAGGAGCAGCAGATGGTGAGGCAACTATAAGTCTAAATGGAGGAACGGCTCCATTTAATTACAATTGGTCAAATGGAGAAACTACTGCTACTATTACAAACCTGCCTCCAGGCACATATGCTGTCACTATTTCTGATGACAATAATTGTCCAGCCATTGATGAAGTAACGATAGGTGAACCAACCGAAATAGTTCCCCTAGTAGAATCGATTACTCCTGCTGAATGTGAAAATGGAGAAAATGGAGAAGCTTCTGTAAGTGCAGAAGGTGGAACAGGGAATTTTGAATTCGAATGGTCAAACGGTCAAATAGGGGCAACTGCTAGTAATTTAGCGCCAGATTCGTATACCGTAACTATTACTGATGAAAACGGATGTGCGGAATCTATTTCCGTAAATATAGAAGCTCAAGATCTTGAAGCTCCAACAGTTATTACTTCGGATTTAACTCTTGAATTGAATGCCGATGGCTTCGTATTTTTAACTGCAGAAATGGTAGATGATGGCAGCTTTGATAACTGTGAAATCGAAACTATGGATGTTGATGTCACTGGTTTCGACTGTGATGGAATTGGAACCCATGAAGTGACGTTAATGGTTCTTGACGTCAATGGTAATTCAAATTCAGAAGTAGCAATAGTTACAGTTGTAGATAATTTGGCTCCAAATGCTGTCGCTCAAAACATCACCATTGTTTTAGACGGGAATGGCAATGCAAGCATCAATGCAGATATGATTGAAAACGGTTCAACTGACAACTGTGGAATCGAAAATTACTCTATCGACATCTTTGACTTTACGTGTGAGAACGTAGGAGATAATCAAGTTACCCTTTCCGTAAGAGATGTCAATGACAATGTTGGTACCGCAGTGGCGATTGTCACCGTAACAGAAAACGTAAATCCTGTTGCTATCGCTCAAAACCTTAGCCTAACTTTGGATGATAATGGAAATGCATTTATTACACCGGAAGAAGTAAACAATGGAAGTTCAGATAATTGTGGTATTGAATCTCTTAGCTTAGATAATCAAACTTTTAATTGTGACAATATTGGAGACAATACGGTTACATTGACCGTTGTCGATGGTTTTGGTAATTTTAGCTCTGCAGTTGCAATCATTACTGTCGTCGATAACACAGCACCTATTTTGGCTTGTCCAGGGGATATTCAAGTGGTTGATTGTACAAATTTAGTAGAGTATGATATGCCCAACATTATTGATAATTGTGATAATGGAAATCTAGGTCTTATTGAAGGTCTGCCTAGCGGTAGCGAATTCCCTGCAGGAATAACTTTAGTAACCTATGAATATTCTGATTTGAATGGGAATACAACGACTTGTTCCTTCTCTGTAACTGCTCCAGAGCCATTAATTATTAGTGAAATTCAAGCTAATAATGTTAGCTGTTTTGGTAGCAGTGATGGTGATTTGACCGTTTTCCCTCAAGGTGGATTTGATAATTATACTTACTTATGGAGTAATGGTCAAACCACTCAAACTGCTTCGAATCTAGGTGGTGGTGATTATGATGTCACCGTCACTGACGCTCAAGGATGTGAAGTTGTTGCAAATATGACTTTGCCTGAACCTCTACAAATAATCATAGGAGTAGACAATATTGATGATGATGTAAATATGACCAATTCAGGGGCGATAGAAATTACAGTTGGCGGTGGTGCTGGAAATTATAATTACTCCTGGTCACTAGATGGTAGCGTAATTTCAAATGAAGAAGATCCATCTAATTTAGTAGCTGGTGATTATTTAGTCGAAGTTACAGATGGAGATGGTTGCTTTGTAATTTCTGATATAATTACGGTAGAAGGGATTACTGGAACAATCGAACCAGAATGGGCTAACGAACTTTCAATAACGCCAAACCCTACTAGTGGAATTGCCTTTTTAGAATTACCTAAATTGGTTGAAAAAGCAAACATTCAGCTGTTGACCTTGACAGGGAAAACGTTGAACCTAGTTATTAATCAAACACAACCAGAAGTATTTAAACTAAATGTTGGAGAAATTCCAGATGGTATATATTTGATAAAAATAACTGTCTCTGAAGAATCAATTACTCGGAAACTCATTGTAAATAATTGATTATCAGATTAATTTTATTGTATTAATTTTAGAAAGGATGATTTCGATGTCTTTATTCGAAATCATCCTTTTTATTTCAAATTCAACTAATAATATAGCTATCAAATAATTCAACAACCAGCAATTTTAATACTTTTGTCGATCAAAATAAATACCCAACCTACTATGAACTTTTTAAATAAAACCGTCCTAATCACAGGCGGAAGCAGAGGAATCGGAAGAGCCACTGCCCAAGCCTTTGCAGAGAGAGGGGCCAAAGTAGCTATCAATTTCCGGTCAGATAGTCAAGCGGCAAAAGATACCATCAATAGCCTTCCTGGTGAGGGACATTTCGCCGCTAAGGCAGATATCTCAAATCCGAGTTCAGTTGAGAAATTGGTTGATGCGGTTACCAATGAATTTGGGTCTTTGGATATCGTCATCAATAATGCAGGCGTCTATATTGCTCATCCCATTGATAATACAGATTTTAAAAATTGGGGGAAAGCTTGGCATGATACCCTTTCGGTAAATTTGACTGGAGCTGCCAATGTTTGCTATTGCGCCGCGCAACAAATGATGAAACAAGGAAGTGGAAGAATCGTAAACATTTCCTCTAGAGGCGCTTTTCGAGGAGAACCAGATCACCCAGCATATGGGGCTAGTAAGGCTGGATTAAATGCCATGAGTCAATCCTTAGCCAAAAAATTAGCTCCTTACAATATTTATGTAACAACGGTTGCTCCTGGTTTTGTAGAAACCGATATGGCTAGGGAATTTTTGGATGGACCAGAAGGAGAAGCTATAAAAATACAAAGTCCACTTAATCGGGCTGCCACCCCTGAGGAAATTGCTAAAGCCATATTATGGATGTCCTCAGAAGGTTGTGAATATGTAACTGGTGCAATTTTAGATGTCAATGGAGCATCTTACCTAAGAAGCTAGATTATTTATTCTTTACAGTAGCACTTGTTACCAGAAAAAACCATCACCAAATGAGATAGGAAAACGATTTATAATCGGTATTTTTTTCAAACCAATTCAAAAAAAACTTTTAGAAAATGCGAATTTTTACATTCATACTAATCACCTTATTAATTTATAGTTGTTCTTCGAATGAAAATAACGAAGCTACAACTACTTTCAAGGACAATCCAAAAATGAAATTAACTTATCCCAACACTGAAACAGTCGACCAAAAAGATAACTACTTTGGAAATGAGGTAGCTGATCCCTATCGGTGGTTAGAAATCGATACTGCAAGTGAAGTTGAAGCTTGGGTCAATTCCCAAAATGCGGTAACTTTTGATTATTTAGAAAAAATCCCTTTTAGAGATAAAATTAGAGAGAGAATGGAGGATTTATTAAACTACCCTCGACTTTCTTCTCCGTATAAAGCAGGTGAATATTACTTTTTCTATAAAAACAATGGTCTACAAAATCAATCAGTAATCTATATCCAGAAAGGTCTGGATGGTGAACCAGAAGTATTTTTAGACCCAAATACAATGTCAGAAGATGGTACTGCTTCTATAGGCTTAGCAGGTTTTTCTGATGATTATAAATATGTTGCTTATACCAGAAGTGATGCTGGTTCTGATTGGTCACAAATCCATGTAATGGAAATAGCAACCAAACAAAAAATGGATGATGTGTTGGAATGGTGCAAATTTACAAGTGCCTCTTGGTGGAAAAATGGATTCTTTTATAGTCGTTACCCAGAGCCCGCAAAAGGAGCAGAATTATCCGGCGATAATAAATATCACTCTATTTTTTACCATGAATTGGGTACTTCTCAGTCTGAGGATAAACTAATATATAGAGATGATGAAAATCCTGATTATTATCATTTTGGAGGTGTGACCGAAGATGAAAAGTATTTTGTCATGTTTAAACAGCCTGGGACAGATGGCTTCTCGACTTTCTATAAAGACTTGGAAAAAGGAGATGATTTTGTTGAATTGTTTGGAGGGTTTAAAAACAAAAGTAGTGTGGTTCATCACCAGAATGGGAAATTCCTAGTTCAAACTGATATTGATGCACCAAATTATAGATTAATTGAAGTTGATTTGGCTAACCCTTCAAAAGAAAATTGGAAAGAGATTATTCCTGAAACAACCAATTTATTGGAAGATGTAAATACTGGTGGTGGTAAATTATTTGCCACTTATTTAGAAAAAGCAACCACTCGAATTTATTGTAGCGAATACGATGGTTCCAGTCGAGAGGAAATAAAATTACCAGGGTTAGGCAGTGCCAGTGGACTTGGTGGTCGTGAAGATAATCAGATACTATTTTACACTTTCACCTCCTTTACCTATCCGCCAACTGTTTTCAAATATGATGTACAAACAGGCGAATCTTCTCTTTTCCGAAAAGCTGAATTAAAATTTGATCCTGAAGATTACATGGAAAAACAAGTCATGTATAAAAGTAAGGATGGTACAGAGGTAAGCATGTTCATCGTGCACAAAAAAGACTTAAAACTGGACGGTAATAATCCAACCTATCTTTATGGTTATGGTGGATTCAATGTCAATTTAACCCCTTCTTTTAGTACAATCAGAATTGTATTCTTAGAGAATGGAGGTGTATTCGCTATGCCCAACCTTAGAGGGGGGGGTGAATATGGAGAAGAATGGCACAAAGCTGGAATGCTTTCAAATAAGCAAAATGTTTTTGATGATTTCATAGCAGCAGGAGAATATTTAATCAATGAGAAATATACTTCCTCAGACAAATTAGCAATTGCTGGAGGCTCAAATGGTGGACTTTTGGTTGGAGCTTGTATGACTCAACGACCTGATTTATTTGCAGTTGCATTACCTGCTGTAGGCGTAATGGATATGTTGCGATACCATAAATTTACAGTTGGAAAGGGTTGGATTCCAGAATATGGAAGTTCAGAACGGTCAGAAGAGGAATTCAAAAATTTAATTGGATACTCTCCGTTACACAATTTAAAAGAAGGTGTTTCATACCCAGCTACAATGGTCACCACAGCTGACCATGATGACCGTGTTGTTCCGGCTCATTCTTTCAAATTTGCGGCCCAATTACAAAAATCTCATAAAGGCGAAAACCCAGTAATTATTAGAATAGAACAAAAGGCAGGTCACGGAGCTGGAAAGCCAATTTCGAAAGTATTGGATGAACAAGCTGACATCTGGTCCTTTGTTTTTTATAATACAAATGCGCCCGTTAAGTATTTAGATAATTGAAAAAATGAAAGTTTTGGAAAACGCCGTCAATGATGGCGAAAGAATAATACGGAGAGAGACTTTTGATGAAAAAATCAAAGATTTTTTCATCAAAAGTCTCTCTCCAAAAGAAATTTTCGCGCCTTAAGCGCGCGGTTTCATAAATATACGGTAGAGAAATATTTTATTTCTGTTCCAAATAATTTACATAATCCAAAGTGCCTAGTCGAAATTTGAAAGACTTTTTAAGCGCTTTTTCGATCTTCACTTCAACTTTACAAAAAGGAGCGAGATCACGATAGGAATATGCCAAAGGTATTTTGGCCGGTTTTATTTTGGTATTATTTTCAACTGAAAAAACGAACGAGGAAAGAAAAGGAAAAGAAGAGTTTGTCTTATGATTTTGTTGAATATTTAGATTGAAATCTGAATTACTAGTCTTTTCCATATGAACACCAACTTGCCCAAACAGCATATGGCTGGCAAAGAAAGAAACTAAAAAAATCATCAACAATTTATCATTCATCAATTCAAAGTTTTTCAAATTCCTTATTATTCACTGACTTCCATTTTCTTTGCTTTCTTACTCCCACGGTACATTTCAAATTTATAAAATTTACACTCTAATGAACCATTGAATAGAGCAATCCGTCTGGAAGGTTTCAATCCAACACGCTTTAAAGCTGGGATATTTGAAGAAATAATCCATGCATTCCATCCCGAAAACTCCTTTTTCATTTGGTCACCAATTCTCTTATAAAAGGCATTGATATCATCAATCTCTAAGCGCTCATCATACGGTGGGTTCATCATTAACATACCTTTTTCCAAATCGGTCGTCAAATTCCTAAAATCTTTTGTCTCCACTAAAACATCTCCTCTTAATCGGGCATTCATAATATTGTTTTGAGCGATTCTAACCGATTCACTATCAATATCATAACCTATGATCGGAAGTTCAAAATCTTTAATGTTTCTCTTTGCCTCACTTACCACGTCTCTCCAAAGTTTATCATCATAATTGGACCAATTCTGAAAACCGAAGCCTCTTCGATTTAATTGTGGAGGCATATTTTTTGCAATCATCGCAGCCTCAATCAAAAGTGTTCCAGAACCACACATAGGGTCTATAAAAGCACAGTCTTTTTCCCATCCGGAAAGGAAAATCATGCCCGCTGCCAAAACCTCATTAATTGGTGCCTCACCCGTCACCGACCGATAACCTCTTTTATGCAAAGAATCACCAGAACTATCCCAACTTAAGGTACACAGGTTTTCATAAGAAATGTGCACATTTAGCCTCATCGTAGGTGATTTGACATTCACATTAGGGCGATCACCGGTATTGTCTCGAAATTGATCAACAATGGCATCTTTGGCTTTTAAAGCCAAAAACTTAGAATGGGTAATATATTTTGATTGAGTGTGACCGTCAATAGCAAAAGTATCAGTCAATTGCATATATTTTGACCAATCTGTTTCGCGCATTTTTTTATAAAAATGGCTCTCATGCTTTGTTTTAAAAGTCCGAAAAGGATATAAAATACGAAGGGCTGTTCTCAGTTCTAAATTGGCTCGATAAAGTAACTTCATGTCACCCTCAAATTGAACTGCTCTAGTTAGTTTCTGGATGTTTTCAGCCCCTAAAGCTTTTAGTTCCCCAGCCAAAATATCCTCTAATCCAAAAATTGTTTTTGCTACAAATTTCATTTCAAATATTTCAAATTAATTCGCCACACATTTACCAGCACAAAAAATGATAACCAACCAAATTAAGCCCTTCACAGTGAAGAAAATGAGTCCAGCTACTCCAACTCTTTTAAACCACAATTTAAATCTTGAATCTTTTGGTTCTTCCATTTCCTAATTAAGTTTGAATGACTCCAACATTAAATTTTTCAATTGGTGCATTGTTTGCCGCTTCGATACCCATAGAGATCCATTTTCGAGTATCTTTTGGATCTATAATCGCATCTACCCATAGGCGTGAAGCAGCATATTCCGGAGAGGTCTGATGATCATACCTCGATTTAATTTTTTCGTACAACTCTTTCTCCGCCTCAGGATCAGGATCTTCACCTTTGTTTTTTAGAGAAGATACTTGAATTTGGGTTAAGACTTTTGCCGCTTGAGCCCCACCCATTACAGCAATTTTAGCAGTAGGCCAAGCTACAATTAATCTTGGGTCATAAGCTTTTCCACACATGGCATAATTACCCGCTCCATAGGAATTACCAATAACCACCGTAATTTTTGGTACCGTAGAATTGGAAACCGCATTGACCATTTTTGCACCATCTTTAATAATCCCTCCATGCTCAGAGCGTGTTCCAACCATAAAACCAGTAACATCATGCATAAAAATAAGTGGAATCCGTTTTTGATTACAATTCAGAATAAAACGAGTTGCCTTATCTGCAGAATCAGAATAAATGACACCACCAAACTGCATTTCGCCCTTTTTATTTTTTACAACTTTACGTTGATTTGCCACAATCCCTACTGACCATCCATCAATGCGAGCATAAGCACATATCATGGTTTGCCCATAATCTTTTTTATAAAAGGTCAATTTAGAATCATCGACAAGACACTTCAGAATATCAACCATATCGTATGGTTTTGTGCGCAATTCTGGCAATTTCTTAAAGATTTCTTGAGCCTCTATTTTAGGAGGTACAACTTCCCTTCGATTAAATCCTGTTTTTTCAAAATCTCCAAATTTGTCTAATAATTCTTTAATTGTATCTAAGCATTCTGCATCATCTTTCATCTTATAATCAGTCACCCCAGAAATTTCAGATTGGGTGGTCGCTCCACCTAAAGTTTCTTTATCAACATTTTCCCCTATGGCAGCTTTAACCAAGTAAGGTCCTGCCAAAAAAATGGAGCCTGTTTTATCAACAATCAAAGCCTCATCAGACATGATCGGCAGATAAGCCCCACCAGCCACGCAACTGCCCATAATAGCAGATATTTGAGGAATTCCTTTACTTGATAAAACAGCATTATTTCTAAAGATTCGTCCAAAGTGTTCTTTGTCTGGAAAAATCTCGTCTTGCATTGGTAAAAACACACCTGCACTATCGACCAAGTAGATAATTGGTAATTTATTTTCTAAAGCAATTTCCTGCGCTCTTAAATTCTTTTTTCCCGTTATTGGAAACCAAGCCCCTGCCTTTACTGTAGCGTCATTCGCAACTATAATACATTGTCTTCCAGAAACGTAACCAATAACCACCACCACTCCACCTGCAGGACATCCACCATACTCTTCGTACATTTCCCAACCTGCAAAAGCTCCAATTTCGATAGACTCCGTTCCATCATCCAATAAATAGTCAATTCGCTCCCGGGCACTCATTTTACCTTTTTTATGGAGCTTTTCTATTTTTTTAATTCCACCACCCAGCCTAATTTTAACCAATTGATGATTCAATTTGGATACTAAAATTCTCATGTGATCCTCATTCCGGTTTTTTTCGATATCAATCATTAATTTTACTTTTCAAAAGCTTTACAAATAGAAGTGACGAAAGTACAAAAAAAGGTCTAATTGAAAATAAAACTCAATTAGACCTTTTTTTAACTCTTTGGGTTTCAGTCAATTACCTGACAACAAAAGTATAAAAATATTCGCCACGATAATTCTCGTAAAACCCTTCTAAATAAACCTTTGTCCCTTTTAAATCTTTTAGCATTTCTACGGTTTCATTAACAGAAGTGACCTTTGTATCATTCACTCTAGTGATGATAAAACCAGGATCCATTTGGGTTTCTTCTATCGTACTTCCAGGAATAATTCTTTTAACATAGGCTCCACTGACTCTCAAACTCCTACTTTCTTCTTTTGATAAATCTCGTAATTCAAAACCTAGGTGATCCAAGATTTCTAAATCATCTTTTTTTGAGCCGACCTTAGTATTTACATTGACTTTGGATTTAGGTTTAGTGGAATTGTTATGATCGCGTAGAATAACCTTAGCATCATAATTTTTACCTTCTCTGATGTACCGGATACTAATTTCATTACCGGGTCTAAACCTCCCAATTTGCTCTTGTAATTCGGGAATACTGGTGATTTTTATATTGTTTATTCCAACAATTACATCTTCCGCCTCCATGCCAGCTTCTGCGGCTCCACCGCCCTCTGTAACTCGACTAATATAAACGCCTTCAATAGAAGGCAATCCTAATGCTTTGGCTCGTTGGCTCGTTACAGATCCTATACGGACGCCCAAAAGTCCTCGCTGAACTTCTCCAAAATCTCTCAAATCTCGAATCACTTTCTGAACTAAATTAACTGGTACTGCAAAAGAATACCCTTCATATCTACCAGATCGTGTGATTATTGCTGTATTAATTCCAACTAATTCTCCATTGGTATTAACTAGTGCTCCACCGCTATTACCAGGGTTCACCGCAGCATCAGTTTGAATAAAAGACTCAATACTATAATCTCCTTCTAAAATTTGAATATCACGACCTTTAGCACTAACGATACCAGCCGTAACGGTTGATTCTAAATTAAAAGGATTTCCTACAGCTAAAACCCATTCTCCGACATTTAGAGAATCTGAGTTTCCTATATTCAAGTAGGGCAATTTGTTCTCATCAATTTTTAATAATGCTAAATCAGTTGTAGGGTCAGTCCCCACTAATTTGGCCTCATACTCTCTATTATCGTTTAAAGTTACATTAAACTTATCTCCTTCCTCTATCACATGATTATTGGTGACAATATATCCATCTGGAGATATAATCACTCCAGACCCTGAAGAAGAGCCAAAACCACCACCATTCCACCAGTCAAAACCAGCACTTTCAACTGCCTTAATGTTTACTACCCCAGGAGTAACAGCTGATGCCGCGTCAATAAAATTAGTAGGAGCTGAAGAGACAAAATGACGTTGTTTTTGATTGGTATAGGACTCTTCATCCTCAAAATTAGTGTATTGAGCGCTAGCAGTTGTTTCTCGAATAATAACTTTTGGTTCTTCGAAAAACCGATATATAGCAATCGCAAAAAGCGCACTTAATAAAGACGTCAAAAACAACGGTAAATAATTTTTCATAAGTCGGGATTATCTATTTCATGATGCTGTTCCAATATTTTTGAGCAAAAAAATTGAAGGGAACAAGATAGAAAGTCAATTTCACAAATTCAATTAAGGGAGGAGGAAAAATAGACCCTACCCATTTTACTTGTTATTTTTCCTTTATGCATTGTTAAAAATACTCGCCATACCTTTGGGTATATCTGGTTTTTTTGCCTCGTCAAAAGAAAAATTAACTTCCTAAAATTTGGGTAGAATATTTATTTCCTCCCCCCTAATATTAGATTAAACGATAAATCTGGAAAAAGTTGTGTCCCAAAAACAATACCTTTAGGTGTTTAAAATATGATCTATATCAGTTAGACACTTAGATTTTTTTTCATTGACTAGATTTATTAATCCATTTTATACGTAATGGCAAGAAGAAATTTTTTATTAAATGACCCAGATGACCCTCAAGAAGATTATTCTCGAAATATTTGGGGCTGGAAATTCTCCATTTTTTCATTGGTTTTAATCGTCTTTATGTCTAGCATAATGGCTTATCGACATTTTGTGCTAGGTGAAACCGTTTTAAAAGTAGAAAAAACAGAAGCAATTATTGGTGTGGACACCTTAAATTTAAATAGAGAATGAAAATTCCTTTTTTTAAGTATCAAGGCACGGGTAATGACTTTGTAATGATTGATAACAGAGCAACCCAGTTTTTAGATAGAAGTAATACTAAAGAAATTGAACGGATTTGCAATCGAAGATTTGGTATAGGTTCTGATGGTCTGATTTTATTACAAAATAAGCCTAGTTATGATTTTGAGATGGTTTATTTCAATTCAGATGGGAGAGAAAGTTCTATGTGTGGAAATGGAGGTCGGTGCATTGCTGCCTTTTCCAAAAAGGTAGGAATAGTAGAAGAGTATTGCAAATTTTGGGCGATTGATGGAGAACATGAAGCTTACATTAGAGACAATGATTGGGTAGAATTAAAAATGACGGATGTTGGTAATATCGAAATAGGTTCTGACTATTTCATTTTAGATACAGGCTCTCCTCATTATGTTGTTTTCGTTGAAGATTTAGATGATCTCAATATTGTGGAAAGTGCACAAATGATTCGCTATTCTCAGCGATTTAAAGAAGAAGGAATCAATGTCAATTTTGTAGAAAAAAACAACGATAACCTTTTAATTGCCACTTATGAAAGAGGTGTAGAAGATGAAACCCTTTCGTGCGGCACCGGTGTTACTGCTGCTGCACTTTCATGGCATTTAAGAAACTTCAAAAACATAGCTAATCAAGTTGATATAAAAGCAAAAGGTGGAAATTTGAGCGTTCGATTTGAAAAAAACGGAAATGGTGGATTTAAAAATATATGGCTTTGCGGTAAAGCAGAATTAGTTTTTGAAGGTACTATTGACATTCACTAAACGTCTTCAAAATCATCATCGTCTCCCAATTCCATTTTCGCTCCTGCCAATTCGCTAAAAGCATGTTGGTCATTAATCTTTTTGGCGATCACCATACCTCTTTTATAGGTAAAAAAAGCAGTTGTAATTTGATCTAAACGCTCGTATAGTTTCCCCAAATGATAATAAGTACCTACATAATCCGGATCTTCCTTCGTCAGTTTTAAATAATATTTCAATGCGGACTCCTTATCTTGTAATTTTTCATATTCCTTTGCAATTGCAAATAATAAGAATGAATCATTTGGACTATTTTCTAAAAAATTATAGAGCTGTTCTAATCTCTTGGATTTCATATTATTGTTTTAAAAAAACGTATAAATTCAGATTTTTCTATAAAATAGACTTGTTCCTAAATAAGAACTGAATATATGAGCATTAGATTTTTTTCTCAGACGAGGCTCATTTTAAGCTTCGTACCCGAAGGTACGGGGCGAAAAATAGCCGAAGTATGAGGGAAAAAGATTTTTTCATATGTCAATTTATTATTTAGAAACAAGTCTAATAGACTTGTTCGAAAATAAGAACTGAATATTTCTATAGAATAAAAATCGCGAAATTACTCATTCAAAAGAGATATTTTTTCACCTTTGGCTTTCAAAAATTTCAGAAACTACATGTCGATTTTCAGAAAAATATGGGCAATATATGGCATCTTAATCTTTTTCATACTTTGGTTTGTATTCATGCCATTTTATTTAATTGCATTTTTGTTTTTTCCTCGAAGCTGGTATCGGCAAGTTATTTGGTTTAGCCACCACATATATACACGTATTTTTTTCTCTCTTGTTCTTATCAATATTAAGGTGGAAGGTCGAAAAAATCTGAGTCGAAAGGAAAACTACATAATAATAAGTAATCATCGATCCTCTATTGACTTTATGATCAATGCCTTTGCTTTTCCTGGGGTTTACAAATTTTTAGCTAAAAAAGAATTAACAAAGGTTCCTCTTTTTGGGCTTATTGTCAGAAAATTATGCGTTTTGGTTGATAGAACAGACCCCTCCTCCAGAATGAAGAGTATCGAATATTTGAAAAAAACAATTAAAGAAGGGTTTTCTATTTTCATTTATCCAGAAGGTACTCGAAACACCAGTGGCAAACCATTAGGAATCTTCCATAAGGGGGCATTTAGAATAGCTATAGAAACCCAAACACCCATTGCGGTGGAGACGATTGTTGGTATCGACAAAGTAAGTGCTACTGCAGCCTCCATTGATTTATGTCCTGGAAAAGTGAAGGTGATATGGACGGAACCTATCTCCACCAAAGGAATGACTTCAAAAGATATTCCTGAATTAATAAAAAAAGTAAGGCATACTATGGAAGAAATTCTACTCAAACATAGATAGTCCAATTAGCAAACTATCCTTCATCGACACGCACAACTACCTCCACCCTTCGATTTTTCCATTTCGGTTTACCACTTGATTTTTGTTCTCCTTTTCCCTCTATGTAAATCTTATCTACTCTAATTCCCTTATCCTTTAAGAAAACGCCAACCGCCTTTGCTCGCTTTTCTGAAAGAATGAGGTTGTAGGAATCAGCGCCAATATCATCGGCATAACCGACAATTTCGACACTCATAACTGGATTCCCACTGAAGGTAGTTTGAAGAAAACCCAATAAGTCATCTTTCATATCGGCAGTTAATTCATCCGAATCAAAACCATAAAAGAGCTGATGCTTGATTTCCTTAGAATTTGGGAAGCTGACATCGGAAATAGGCGTTTCCAAATCAATATCTAAGGGTTCATTATAGACAGGCAACCTAAACAAGGGATCCATCATAATTTCTAGCTTATAAAAGTTCTTATTATCCCATATCGGGATCGTTTTTTTTCTTTTGTATTTATGATAATCCTTTTCTAATACCTCAAAGTCGATCATATCGTCACCCTTTACACAAATGAAAAACCTTCCTTCCTCATCTGATTGAACATCTGTTCTATTTTCAAACTGTATGGTGGCATTAGGAATAGGTGTCTTCAATATTGAATCAATCACATGTCCTTCCACAAAAGTGATGGGATCACTATTTAATTGATCTGATAAGGTGAATTTATAAATATCCATCCCTCCAATTCCTCCTTTTCTATTGGACGCTAAATAACCAGTTTTTCCATCTGCAGAAAGGAAAAAGCCCAATTCGCGGTATGAGGAATTTACAGGAGTCCCCAAATTGACAGGAAAATCCCACGTACTATCTGCTCCTCTTCTTGTGAAAAAAATATCTTGTTCCCCCATTCCTAAATGACCGGTAGAAGAAAAATATAAAACCTTACCATCATTGGTAATGAATGGCGCTTCTTCGTCTCCTTCCGTATTGACGTTTGGGCCCAAGTTTTTAGGTTCAGCCCATCTCCCATCGTCCAATCTTGTACAAATCCAAATATCTGTTCCACCTTCCCCTCCTTCTCGATTACTAGCAAAATACAACTCACTTCCATCACAACTAATAGCTGCTTGAGACTCCCACATTGGCGAATTGACATATCCGATTACAGGTCTTGGTTCCAATATTTTTTCTCCTTTCACATCAGCTTGCCAGAGATCACAAGGTCCTAGTATACCTTCTCGCTGACAGGCGGTGAAAATCATTTTTCGACCATCTCGGATCAATGTTGTCATACCTTCATGGAAATCGGTATTAAAATCATTATTCACTTTTTGCCCGATCCGCCATTTTCCAAAAGGGGCTGAAGAATAAAATAGATTTTCATCCGCATTTTCATTTTTTCGGGCAGTATAAAATATCAATTTTTGATCATTAGAAACAAAAGGAAAATATTCATCCCCTTTGGTATTTATACTTTCTCCTAGGTTTTCAACCTTTGCAATATTCAAAAACTTAATGGAATCCATTGCGACATTACAAGCTCGAATACTTCTTTCTATTTTATCATAATATTCTTGCTCCGCAAATTGTTCTGCACTACCGTTATAGCTAAAACTTGATATTGGCAAATTGGAAAGGGAATCAAATTCTATGAAAATTTCACGGGCTAAATAATAGTTTCCACTTTTGAAATGAGCATCAGCGGTCTCATAATAAAGAGCTCTAGAAAATCTAGGACCTAATTCGAGGGCTTTATCATAATATTTTGCGGCTAAATCATATTCACTCATGAGGATATGGCAAGCGCCAATCCCGCGCAAAGCAGGGACAAACTCAGGATATTTTTTTAAAATTTTGGTGAATAATTTTAAAGCTCCATCAAAATCTCTATATATCAAGGCTTGTTCCGCATCACGATAAGCATCCCCCAATTTCTCAGGAAGAATATCAAATGGTGAATCTCCTGTTTGTGCATTAAGGAAAGTACCTAAGGACAGAAAAACCGAAATAAAAATAATCGCAGTTTTCGGCATTTATTTTGGGCGTTTGATGTTCAATAATCTATAAAAAAAGGATGGTCTACCGTTAATAATATTTGAAGTACTACCCTTTTAAAGTAAGTGCTTGGACAGAAATAACTCACACATATTATGACGGACTATTTTTTTACCATATTTCGTTAAAAATGCTCACCATATCTAGGGATATGCCAGTGCTTTTTGCCTCTTCTGGCAAATAAATAGTTTTCGTCAAATATGGAACTTATTTCTGTCCAAGCACTTAAGAGAGCAATATTATCTATAGCAAATTTTAGTTTATTTTTTTCACTCACTTTGTTAAAAATACTCGCTAGAGCTAGGCTATAACTGTGTTTTTTGCCTTTTGAGAGGAAAAAATAATTCAAAAATTTATTCGAAACTTAATATTGCTCTCTTACTTAAATTAAAGATGCAAATTAAATGAATATACCTCATTCCAAAAATTCTGAAATTCATTTTCCACATTTGAAACCAATATCAGACCAAAACAGTTGGGTTGGCGTATATTTGCGCCCTCGTTGGTATTAATTAGATGATTAAACATAAATAATGAGTACTTCTAAAAAGATTCTTGTTACCTCAGCCCTTCCATATGCGAATGGGCCGCTCCATTTAGGACATTTAGCTGGTGCCTATTTACCGGCTGATATCTATGTCCGATACCTTCGCCTCCTAGGCAAAGATGTTGTTTACATTTGTGGATCTGATGAACATGGTGCTGCTATCACTATGAGGGCGAAAAAAGAAGGAATCTCACCACAAGATATAATTGATAAATATCATAATTTAAATAAGGGAACTTTTGAGCAACTAGGAATTTCGTTTGATTACTATCATCGGACAAGTTCACCATTACATCATGAGACTGCACAAGATTTTTTCAAGAAACTATATGAACAAGGTGGAGAATTTGAAGAAAAAACATCTGATCAGTATTATGATGAAAGTTATAATCAATTTCTAGCTGACCGATATATAAAAGGCGAATGTCCAAAATGTGGGCACGCCGAGGCATATGGTGATCAATGCGAAAATTGTGGCTCTACCCTATCTCCTACTGAATTAATTAATCCTCAATCTACATTAAGTGGTAGTAAACCTATCTTAAAATCAACAACTCATTGGTATTTTAAATTAGATAAACATGAAGAATGGCTTCGGGATTGGATTAAGGAAGGAAAGGTTGAAGGAAAGCAACACCATGATCCAAAAGCCTGGAAAAAACATGTTATCGGGCAATGCCTCTCTTGGGTAGATGGTGGACTGCTACCTAGAGCAATTACAAGGGATTTGGATTGGGGGATAAAAGTACCAGTAGAAGGTGCAGAAGGCAAGGTTTTATATGTGTGGTTTGACGCACCGATTGGATATATTTCATCGACTAAACAATGGGCAAAAGAGAACGGTAAAAATTGGGAGGACTATTGGAAAGGTGATGATGTGGAATTAGTCCATTTCATTGGAAAGGACAATATTGTATTCCATTGTATTGTTTTTCCAGCTATGTTAAAAGCACATGGCGACTTTGCTTTACCTGTCAATGTTCCAGCCAATCAATTTTTAAATTTTGAAGGTCGGAAATTTTCAAAGTCTCGAGGGTGGGGCATAGAACAACATCAATACCTGGAAGAATTTAAAGACTTCCCAAATAAGGAAGACGCACTTCGATACGCACTTATCCGAAATATGCCTGAGAATCGAGATGCAGATTTTAAATGGGATGAATTTGTAGACTTTTATGATAAGGAATTAGCAGATAACTTGGGCAATTATATCAATCGAGTGATCGTCTTGACGAATAAGTATTATGATGGGCAAGTCCCTGATATTCAATTGGACTTGAGTGAAAAATTAGCGAAAATACAGACGTTAATTTCGAATTTAACTGAGTCGATTGAAGGATATAATTTTAAGACGGCTATCCAATCCTTGATGGAGATATCTTCTTGGGGGAATACCTATTTACAAGATGTTTCGCCATGGAAAATTTTCAAAGCGGAACCTGATTCTGAAGTCATTAAAGAATGTATGTTTGTCAGCCTTCAAATAGTTGGCTTGTTAAGTGTTTTAAGTGAACCTTTTATTCCATTTACAGCGCCTAAATTGCGTCGATTGTTGAATTTAAAGGAATCTCAAAATGGAGAATTACAATCCATTTTAGATAATTTAAAAAGTGGGAAACCCATCATTGCATCAGGTCACAAAATAGGGGAACCCGAGATCCTTTTCGCTAAGATTCACGACAGAAAAGATAAATCTCGGTTAGAAATAATCGACCGTCAAAAAGCTAAATTAGAGGCAATCTTGGAAAAGGAAAAAGCAAATGAGCGACCTGCCCTAAAAGCTGAAATTCAATTTGATGATTTCACCAAATTGGACATACGGACTGCGCGCATTTTGGAGGCTGAGAAGATGAAAAAGGCAGATAAATTATTAGTGCTGAAAGTTGACGTTGGGTTTGAAACTCGAACAGTCGTTTCAGGGCTTGCTAAGCATTTTAAACCAGAAGATATTATTGGGAAAAAAGTGCTCTTGTTGGCAAACCTTGCCCCTCGTAAATTACGAGGTGTCGAAAGTCAAGGGATGATTTTGACAGCTGAAGATGGGGAAGGGAATCTAACTTTTGTGAATGCAGAAGGAGAGGTTGGCGAAGGATATACGATTGCTTAATAACGGCGAAAAAATAAGTTGGTAGTAGAGATGAGTGTGGAATACTATTTTTTCAATTTCTTAATGGGAATTACCCCCATCAATAATTTAGACTTTTCAAATCAGCTCAATAAATTGGGCGATTACAAAAAAATATGAATCAAGAAACAAAAGATACTAGTCAAGAAGAAGGATTCTTTGAACGAAAAACCTTCAAAGCAGATCCAGGACAGGAACCACTACGGGTGGATAAATTCCTTTTGGATAGAATGTTCAAAGTTTCTCGAACACGAATTCAAAATGCGATTCGAGCGGGAGCAGTGACGGTAGATGGGAAAAACATAAAACCCAATTATAAAATCAATCCTAATGAAGTTGCAGAAATTGTGATTCCGCGACATGTTGACTATTCTGAGAATATTATCCCTGAAAATATTCCTTTGGACATTGTTTATGAGGATGACGATTTGATGATAATAAATAAAAAATCAGGGATGGTCGTCCATCCTGGCGTAGGCAATCATAGTGGAACTTTGGTCAACGCTTTAGCTGGTTATTTTGAAAATAAAGAATTGCCTGTTATGACTGGGAATCCTGATAACCGGATGGGATTGGTGCATAGAATTGACAAAAATACATCGGGGTTATTATTGATTGCCAAGACCGATTTTGCAATGACCCATTTGGCAAAACAATTTTCTGATCATACGATTCATCGACGTTACCAAGCCATCATTTGGGGTCAACCAGATGAAGAAGAAGGTACAATCAATAAAAACCTAGGACGCCACCCTCGATATCGTCAAATGCAAACTGTCTTTACGGAAGAAAATGAAGGCAAACACGCAATTACGCATTGGAAAGTCATTGAGCCGATGTATTATGTGAGTTTGATTCAGTGTAATTTAGAAACTGGACGAACCCATCAAATTCGGGTTCATATGAAACACGAAGGACATCCGATCTTTAATGATGATAAATATGGTGGTGCTACTATTGTAAAAGGTACCGTTTATAGCAAATATAAAACCTTTGTAGAAGGTTGTTTTAAACTATGCCAACGTCAAGCCTTACATGCAAAAGAGTTGGGTTTTATTCATCCGACTACAAATGAAAAAATGTTTTTTGACTCAGAATTACCAGAAGATATGTCTTCATGTTTGGAACGATGGCGCAAATATGTGCACGCTAAAAAAGCTCAAAAGGGCACATTTATTTAAGAGCCTGTTTAAGTGATATGAATCAAATAATAGATCAGACAAAAAGATGGATAAATAAAGTAGTTATTGGACTAAACTTATGTCCTTTTGCTAAATTTCCTTTTGATAAAAACTTAATTAAATATAAAGTTGTAGCCGATAAAAATTTAGAAAAACTAATGAAGGAGGTGCTTATTGAATTGAATCATTTAATAACGACTCCAGCGGAAGAAGTTGAAACGACACTAGTCATCACGCCTAATTTTCTTGCTAGTTTTGAAGACTATTTAAATGCGCTTAGTTCATTAGAAGAGCTATTGGAACAATTAAAGTTAAACGGTATTATTCAAATCGCTTCCTTTCATCCAAAATACCAATTTGCAGGTTCAGGCATTGATGATGTTGAAAATTACACGAATAGATCTCCTTATCCAATGTTTCATTTATTGAGAGAAGATAGTCTTGAAAAAGCGATTGAAAACTATCAAAATCCGGAGGAAATCCCTGAGATAAATATGGAAATCATGCGAACATTGGGACTTCAAAAAATAAAAGCCATATTAAATGACATTAGAACAAAGAATTGAAGTTATGGGACAATTGGGTGCCCATTTATTAGAAAATAAAGATGAGTTTTTAAAGGCAATTTTACATCGAACGCACTATAAAAATAAATGGTTTACTATAGAAAATCAGGAAGAGGCTATCCATGCGATTGCATCTAATTTTCTGCAAAAGGAAAAACTTTCTCAATGGGCAAAAAAGTATTCACTAACAAGCCCAAATACTCCCAAAACAGTCGGAATGGTCTTGGCTGGGAATATCCCCTTAGTTGGTTTTCATGATATTTTGTGTGTATTTATTTCTGGTCATATTTCTCAAATCAAGTTATCAGAAAAAGATCAATTTTTGCTCCCCTATCTAATTAAGTTATTAGATAAATTTGATAATCAGTCTTCTAATTATCTTCAAATCGTTGCTAAATTAAAGGATTTCGACGCAGTGATAGCTACGGGGAGTAATAACTCCGCTAGATATTTTGAAGCTTACTTTGGTAAGTTTCCGAATATTATCCGAAAAAACAGAAACAGTATTGCGGTTTTAAATGGCAAGGAAAGTGAAGCTGATTTACGAAAATTAGGAGCCGATATTTTCAAATATTATGGATTGGGTTGTCGCAATGTTTCAAAAATATTTGTGCCAAAAGGTTTTGATTTTGAACCCTTTTTAGAAATTCTTCACGATTACAAGAATATCATACTCAACGAAAAATACAAGCATAATTTCGACTACAATTATGCCCTTCATTTAATGAATAAAGAACCCTTTAAAAACAATGGATGCCTCATCATAAGAGAAGATAAAGCCATTCAATCTCGTATAGCTTCATTACATTATGAGTTTTATGAAGACGTTGCAGATTTAGCGATTGACTTACATAATTCTAAAGAGCAAATTCAATGTATCGTATCTCAAGCAAAAGAAATAGGACTTGAAACCGTTGCCTTTGGAGAAGCACAAAGACCTCAATTAACAGATTATGCAGATGGTTTGGACACTATGGAATTTCTTATGAGCTTAAACGCCTAATAATTGGATAAGACCATATATTCCCAAGCCCCCAGATTCATCATCATATCTTCAGAAAGTGCAGTTGTGCCTTTTGCAAAGATATTATTGTATTCCCCTACATAATCGCTGCCTTTTAATCTAAATTCTTGCGGAATCTTTGACAAATTTAAGATAACCACTACCTTATTTTTATCTTTTTGACGCATAAAAGCAAACACTTTTTGATCTTTATCCGTATTGATACGGATTAATTCCCCACCATCTTGACCATTCCATAAAGCTGGATTTTGATGTTTTAATTCATTCAGTGTTTTATAAAAATCAGCATATTCATAATTGCCCCAATCAATAGAATCCTTCTCAAAAAAAGCGAGTCTTTTTTTATTTGCTGATTCTTGACCACTATAAACTAGTGGCATTCCCTCAATCGTATAAGTTAAAATGGCACAAGTAAGATGGGCATCCCCCATTCGCTCAAATTCAGATCCTTTGAAGGAGTTTTCATCATGGTTAGAGGTAAAATTCATATGATAACCCTGATAGTACTTTCTAGAGTCCTCAACCAAATATAGATCTAAATCCAAGGCTTTTTTATCCCCTTTTACAATATCATTCATTAAATGATGCAACTTCCAACCATAATCCATTATAAAAAAACCATCATTTCGAAGGCCTGGTTTATCAGATTCAGCCAACCTAAAAGTCATTTTCAATTCATTTAGAACCTTAATAGCTTCTGCCCAGAAATCTGACGGCACCTCGGACGCTACATCACATCTAAATCCGTCTATGTTACATTCGTTCACCCAAAAACACATCGCATCTATCATTTCTTTGCGCATGTCAGCATTATCGTAATTCAAATCAGCAACATCTGTCCATCCCCAACTTTTCCCGGTCTCTGAATTAATAGGGTCTATAATGTTTCCCGTACTATCTCGAGAATACCAATTTGGATGTTGCGTAATCCATGAATGATCCCACCCTGTATGATTAGGCACCCAATCAATAATTGCATACATACCCAAATCATGAATTTTATTTATCAATTCTTTAAAGTCACTCAAAGAACCAAAATCAGGATTAACCTTTTTGTAATCTGCAACAGCATAGGGATTACCTATTGTTCCTTTTTTTTTGATTTGACTAATTGGGAAAATAGGCATAAACCAAAGGATATCTACGCCCATTTCCTTGAGTCTTGGTAGCTGCGTACTAAAAGCATCAAAGGATCCTTCTGCTGAATATTGCCTTATATTCACTTCATAAATATTCGCACTTTTTGCCCAATCTGGGGTATTAGAGTTATTGTAATGTACAGGAGTCGCCTCATTTTTTTTTGTAGTATCAATCGGCGGCTCTATTTTGCTTGATTCGTCACAAGCAGTAAACAAACTGAATACTGAAACTAGTAAAACTATACCTTTTCTCAATTTCATGGATAAATTTTAGCGCTCAAAATTCAACACTTTCAATTAATAAAAAAACTGTAAAAAAGTTGCAAATACCAGCGAAAGTTTAATGCGTATATTATTCGTGCCAACCCATTTCTTTTGGGCTTTTCGGCGCAAATAACAAGTTTTCTATACGCTGTTGAACTCCCGTTGTGGAGTAAGCTTCAGTTCCAACAAAAACCAACATTGAACCATCCGCTTTAATTTGCATTCGCCAAAGTCCATCCTCTGATACATCCTCTGCATTCAACCGAATATGTGTACCTGTTTGTTCAAGGTTCCAAGTTCCAGTAGATAGTTCTTTGTCAAAATGACCAACAGTAAAAGTACAATCTGGTCTTAACTGATACCATCTTCCTTTATTCGTCTTAGAAGCTTCTTTATCATTAATTTTATGAAAACCAGTAACTACCCAGAAATCATGAGACAATATGTCAAAAACTTTCTTTTCAACAGAATCTAATTCATTATAGCAATTTTGGGAAGAACTAACAGGAGGATTTGTTCCTTTTTCAGAATCGCTTGGTCCTGTCGAATCATCCACACAAGAAGAAATCAAGAATGCAATCAGCAAAGAGGATAAAATGTATTTCATTTTTTAATATTTTATGATTTGTTTATTTCAATATGAAAAAATTAAAAAAATAACAATGAATTTTCAGGGTCTTTAGTTTTGAAATTTTATGCAAATATATTTTTAAGCAATGATTTTGAGGGAAAGACATTGGTTTTATTTTCAAAAAGACCATAAATCCAAATACTGATCCAATTAAAACAGAAAAAAAATAAACTCGACCCGTAATTCTTTTCTGATTTTTGGAAATTTCGTAATTTGAGCCGGTAAAACACAATAAAGAGCGAAACGAAAAACACAATTGATTTATTTCCTAGTATCTTTGCTACGAAATTCTTTCCTCGCTCTGACGCTCAGTTCAGAAAAATCAAGACTTCTAAAAAATTGAAAGGTCTTGAAATTCCAAAAAATTGAATCCAAATGTAAAACGACCGTACAAGTTATAAATTGGACTAAAAAGCCTTTTTTATATTGCTATTGCTTTGCAAATCTGCTCCTCGGTGAACCATAATGATAATATTGAATCCCATAATATTGACCACTTGTGTTAATTTTATCAACAAACGCTGAAAGGCGCATTAAGATTTACTTTACTTCTAAAATAACAACGCCTTAGTCTTATGCTCCTATTCTGCTACACCAAATTTCAGTCTGAATCATGATAAAGGTAATGGACTTAAATTTTTTGGGACACTCTGAAACCATTGCTTCATTTTTGGTTGAGTCATCTGAGGGTCCAATTTTATTCGAAACTGGACCTCACTCCACTTTACCGATTTTAGAAAAACGGTTGAGTGAACATGGGTATCAAATTAAAGATATTCGACACGTTTTTATAACTCATATTCATCTTGACCATGCAGGTGCTGCTTGGGCTTTTGCAAAAAACGGTTCGACAATCTATATGCATCCAGCCGGCGAAAGGCATATGGTTAATCCTGAGAAGCTTTATAACTCGGCCAAGAGAATTTATCAAGATGATATGGATCGACTATGGGGGGAACTACATCCAATACCTCAAGAAAATATCTGGACAGTACCACACAAGGAAAAAGTTAAGATTGGAAATATTAAGGTCAAAGCCTGGCATACACCTGGACATGCTGTTCATCATATCGCTTGGCAAATCGGTAATGAACTTATTGCAGGGGATGTCGCTGGATGTAAAATTGGTAATGGTATTGTTGTCCCACCATGCCCACCTCCTGATATCAATATAGAAGACTGGAAAGCCTCCATACGGCTTATCAAAACTCGGCGGTTTGACGCTCTTTATTTGACCCATTACGGGAAAATAACAGCCGTTAAAACTCATCTAGTCGAACTAGAAGGGAGGCTGCAAAACTGGGCAAATTGGATAAAACCTTTTCTAGACAATAACCTATCTAAAAAAGAAATCACCCCTTTATTTCAAGAATATGTAAAAAAACAATTGGTTGCCGGAGGAGTTGAGGGTGAAGACTTAGCAAGATACGAAGGCGCAAATCCATCATGGATGAGTGTTGCAGGATTAGCACGCTATTGGGCAAAAAAAGAAGCGGCTGACTAGCCATTAAAGGTGAGAAAATTTAATTCTAGTTTACATTTTCTCACCCTCATTCTTCAACTGCTTCTTGCCTTTTTTTACTATTATTTTCTCTTTAAAATCGATATTCAATTCCATATTCTTACTATTTCTATTATTCAAAAGCCACCCAGACAGAGGTTTAATTAAATGGTCTTCAAGCGCTCTTTGTAATGGTCGGGCTCCATATTTTTCATGGAATCCAATCTGCACTAAATAGTTAACAACCTGATCAGAAAAATTCAAGACCAATCCTTTTTTTATAAACCCTTCTCTATGCTTCAAATCTTCCAATTCTTTCCTGGCAATTTTTCGGATATCTTCTTCCTTTAGGGCATTAAACATGACAATACCATCAATTCGATTTACAAACTCTGGCCTAAAATAATTTTTGATCGCTGACAAATAAACAGTCTCTTCATCAACCGTTTGACTATACCCTATTGATTTTCGATTTGATGCACCCAAATTGGTTGTCATTATAATAATGGTATTCCTAAAATTGGTTACTCTCCCAAATGCATCTACCAATTTCCCCTCATCCAAAACCGTTAATAATGCATCAAAAATGGTAGGGTTTGCTTTTTCTACCTCATCTAATAGTAAAACGGCAAAGGGTCGTTCCCTTATGTTTTTCACCAACTGTCCCGCCTGCCCGCCTGAACCTATCAACCTTGTTATCTGATCCGGATATTGAAATTCACTCATATCAATTCGGATAAGAGGAGACCTCATTTTCCCAATTCCAAAGAAATAGTCAGCCAACGCTTTTGCACTAGCCGTCTTTCCTACTCCTGTTGGCCCTGCAAATAGCAAGGTTGTAATGGGTTTGTAAGGGTTATTTAAGCCAGCTTTATATATTTTCACGATACCACAGAGTTTCTCAATAGCATTTGGCTGACCAATAATTTGGTTATTAAAAAAGTCAGATAAAGCCTTTTGATCCAATAATAAATCATCCCGAAGGAATAGTTCTGGCAGACCAGTTTGACGAATAAAATTCTTAATTACTTCATTTTTTCCTACGATTTTTTGATCGTTCATTTGAGCGATACTCACACATTGCCCCAAAAATTTTACTGCTTTACCTGGAAAACTCTCATAAGGATAATATCTTAATAATAACCTATAAGCAAGTGCTCGGGCAGCTTCTGGAATTTCTATTCCTAAATTATTAGAAGAAAAATCAGCATATTTATCTAAAATTTTTTGAATAATTTTATCTGATAGCTCATCAATTTGTACAATCTGAAAATTCTCTACAAAGCCCGGTAAAAAGCGGCGCATACTTTCTAATTCTTGCAGGGTAGCCTCACCGATCAATTGCAACTTTCCTTGTTGCATAAATGGTATCAAAAAGGCTGCAACACTAACTTCTGGACTTCGACCACCAGTTTGTAAAAGCCGAATCAAATCAACTGTCCAAAGAATACCATTAGCGGAATTCAAATCTTCAATTAGCCATTCTACTGACTCTTCCCATTCTCCCAAATATTTAGCGCTCGCTGTAATTCTTTGAGGCATAATGCGCCAGAAGGTATAGTCCAATTCACTTTTTGGGGATTTGTTAGTCACTTTCCGAATAGCTTGTCTCAATACCGCAGTTTTCCCAACTCCATGATTTCCAACAACTAATAAATTGGCTCTCTGATTGACTATCTTTTCTATTATCTCACTTACTTTTTCGTCCATCTCCCAAGCCGCTTCTGGAAAAGCTCCCTTTCCTCGACGTGCCGATTTTGGCAAGGGATGTCTTTCTGCCAACCGTTCTAAATTTTCAAACCGACGTCCAGCATTCCAATTGTCCCAATCAATTTCTCGATCCTCATGTACCTTTAATGGCACTTTATCTAGTTTGGGTTTAGGATAATTTACTAACCTATAGAGTTCCCTAGGGCTTTTATTATTTAAAATGTTAGTACAGATATGCCGCGCAAGTACTTCAAACTGCTTTGGATCATAATAGTAAAAGCTTTCTTCAAATAGGGGTAAATAACATTCATAAGTACCTTGAGTGGTAGCTCCGTAAACTAAAGGAATAGGCACCATTAATTTTTTAGACAAGGGAAAAGATCCATTTTGTTCTTTATAGGTAGGTCGTATATTTACTTCAATTATCTTAAGTTTAGGGTCTTGTATTTCAACATAAGGGTATTCGTCATTTTTCTTGTATTGGCGTTGTAAAAAAGTACCGATGACGGTTTTCATTTTTTTTAAGTCGCTCTCAATCAATTGAATCTCTGTACCAACCAAAATCCCTAAGATAAGAGATTCATTAAGCTGGTAATACAAAAGCGGATATTGTAATTTTTCCATTTGGTACGTTAATATTTAGGGATAAAGCTAGTCATTTTTTGAAATTGGTATGGTTCGTTTTTTCATTTTGGTCATTTACTTTTTAAAAAACGGAACCTCCAAATATTGTTAGAGTATGTTTAAAAATAGTCATGAGATATAAATATTATTTAGGTTCTCTATTAGTGATTCCTTTATTGCCTATCTTATTTTATCAGGGAATAAAAATTAGAAGAAGGATCCCAAATTTGCCAGAAGCCCAACAACCACATGGCAAAATTTCCAGGAATCTCAAAAAACCATTAAGTGTAATCTTTATAGGAGAAAGTACTATCGCCGGTGTTGGAGTTCGGACACACGAAGATGGCTTTGCTGGAAACTTTGCAAAAGAACTTTCTAAAAAATTTGACAGATCAATTACCTGGAAAGTTTTTGCAAAAAGTGGATCAAAGGCTAAAGATGTATATAAAAATATCATTCCAAAAATAGATGAAAAAACAGCTGACTTGGTTGTAATAGGCTTGGGCGGCAACGATGCTTTTACATTAAATAACCCCAAGCTATGGGCATTAGCCATAAAAAATATAATAGCCATCATTAGGAAAAAATTCAACAATGTCCCAATTGTATTCACCAATATGCCTCCCATCAAAGAGTTTCCAGCTTTTACTCCATTAATAAAATTTACTATTGGAAATCTAGTAGAATTATTAGGTGACGAGTTAGAAAACCTTGTACAAGGGCAAGAGAATGTTTATTACAATGCTCAAAGAATAAATTTAAATGACTGGCTCCAAAGACTAAACTTAACGGGCAAACCTTCAGATTTCTTTAGTGACGGCGTACATCCTTCAAAATTTACCTATCAAATATGGGCAAAAGATTTTGTAGGTTTCATTTATAACAACTCAGAAATACAGAACCAATTAAAATAGCCTCGAACATCTAAGACAAAGGTCATTGATATTCGAGGCTAAAGTAATTGAGAAAGGCTATTTTAGAATTTAGTTATTTTTTGAACGATTGCTTCTGTCCCATTTGATGCAACCAGGTGATATACCCCATTTCTCAAACTGGTTAAATCAATTTCTTGAAGAACCGTTTCTGCCCCTTTTTCAATTTGAAGTGTTAAAGCAACTTGCCCTAAAACATTATATAATCGGATCGCAATATCTCCCTTCCAATGATTGTTAATTTCAGCTTTCGTAAAATCATGAGTTGGGTTCGGGAAAACATTTAACATTCCTTCATTGTCTAGGATAGTTTCTCTGACAGAATTAGGATCAAATTCATAAGCTCCGATATCTACTGCACCTACTCTAGGAGTTCCCTCTAAATCAAATTCAGGAGCACCAGCATCAACACCAGCGTCAATGCACGGACTACCTCCTCGAATATGATAGTCAAAATTATTTGCGTCCTCAAAAAGTGGATCATCTTCAAAAATATCGGTTGAGACAGCTATATCTGATATAGTATTATCATCACTGAAATTACCTCCATTTGAAATCAAATTTGGAGTCCCATCTTCGATAACATAATTCGGTACACCATCACCTCTAAAAATATTATTTTGAATGGTCATGTCTGATTGGACATTGATGGTACCCGTCCAGTTACCGATGGCACCTCCTATGTTTGCTAGATTATCAGCGAATGTAGAGTTCAAAATGTTCGCTGTTGCTGTATTTTCGTCTGCTACATTAAAGGAGATTCCTCCTCCAGTTCCTGGATCACTCGCAATATTATTCACAATAACAGCATTGTAAACGGTTAAATCATTATTTACCACACTAATAGCCCCCCCTTGTTCATTGGCCAGGTTAAAATTAAAAATTGAATTCGAGACCATAAGACTTGCAAAATCATCCTCAGGTTCATCATTACTTTCTCTCAAATTAATAGCCCCTCCAAAATTGGCGCTATTTGCTTCAAAATAACAATTATCTACTACCACTTCGTGAGAGTCATTTCCATGAATAGCTCCACCGCTTGAAGAGAAGGATACGTTACTCACAAATTCTGAATTCAATACAGTCAAAGATGTAGAGTCATTTTGCATTGAAATAGCTCCTCCAGCAGAAGAAGTTGAGGTATTTTCTTGAAAAAGGCAATCATCGAAAAGAACCTTAGCATTAAAACCGCAATTCACTGCTCCCCCCAACTGAGCTGCTGAATTAGCTACATACATACAATCAGTAATTTGAAAATTGGCATTATCACCATAGGCTGTATGAGCACCACCCCAGCCTCCTGAAACAGAGTTTCCAAAGGTACAGCCTGTCATAATAACTGTTTCATTAGCAGCAGATAAAGACAAATGTCCCCCTGAACCACCAGTGGTATTACCAGAAAAAATACAATCTTCAAAGGTTACACTCCCTTGCCAGTTTTGCAGAGCTCCAGTATTATTGGTTGAGGAATTTCCAATAAAACTACAATTTTTCATTACAAAGTTGGTTGGCGTTTCATTGTCCAAATTTCGCCCATCATGATAAACAGCTCCGGCACTATTTGCCATATTTTGAGTAAAATCACAATCTTCTAGAAGTACACCTATAGAATTCCAGTTAAAATAAGCGCCGCCAAAACCAGTTGTGTTAATGTTATTGATAAAATTAGTACTAGTAATTGTTGCATTTATACAATTTAAAGTATAAAGAGCCCCCCGAACGGTAGTGTTAGAGACAAATTGACAATTTTCAATCATCAAATTTTCAATTCCATTTGCCATAAATCCACCAGCTTGTGCGGTGGCACGATTGGAGGAAAATGATGAATTGGAACAAGAGGATCCATGTCCATCTCTAAGTACATATACTCCGCTACCAGACCTACCAAAGTTATCAATAAAGGTGCACTGGTTAACAAGAATAGGACTATAACTATATATACCTCCACCTGCTCTATGCCACAATTCTAGATCCCCGTTATCTCCAGTATGTCCTCCGGAAAAAGTGATTCCATCAAAAACAGTCACCCCCGCGATCAAACTATCAACTGTGATAATATGTCGTGTGTTATCAGTTCTATTAGAAGTTGTATTTCCTGGAATGTCATCACCATTAGTGTCTCCACTGAAAATAGTTACATTAGTTAGAACATCTCTATCAGCTAAAGCCACCTCTGTGCCCACAAAGCCACCATAAATATCAACTGCATTCGCGATTCTAAAAGTTGAATTAGTATCGACCAAAGTCGGAGTGTAGGTTCCAGCAGCGACCCATATTTCTCCAGATGCAGAATTATCGAAGGCAGCTTGTAAGTCAGTGAAAGCATTGTCCCAGGAAGAGCCGTCATTTGTTCCTACTGCATCAAGCTTTACAAAAGTTTGAGCAAAAATAAATGTACTAAAAAAGCAAAATAGTAGTGTTTGGAAAGTTCTCATTTTGTATAGGTTTTGCATAAATTGGATGATTAGTAAGGACGAAAGAATAATTTGGACAATTGGACAAAA
Source organism: Bacteroidota bacterium (assembly GCA_024743405.1). Classification (GTDB taxonomy): domain Bacteria; phylum Bacteroidota; class Bacteroidia; order Chitinophagales; family Saprospiraceae; genus JANSWP01. The sequence goes on along the minus strand of JANSWP010000063.1, from coordinate 266 downwards.
TTATTTTGGTTCTAGTTTTTCTTAAAAAATTCTTGCATGCTGGGCTACGGAAGTATTTTTTAAGGAAGAATGGGAACAAAAGAAGTCGTCCAGGTGATCAAGTTATTTTTTTGGCGTTACTTAGTAACGCACAAATAATAAGTTCACGATTTCGACGAGTTTATTTTGGTCTCAGTTTTTATTTAAATGAAGGATAATTGTTGATACTTTGACTGAGGTTAAATGAAAAATGAGGTCAAAAGAAGCCGTCCAAATCGGGGAATTAT
>JANSWP010000006.1 GCA_024743405.1 Bacteroidota bacterium | reverse complement strand
CACTACTTAGATTTAATCTCCTAACTAGATAAATTCTAACTAAAATAAATTAAAAACAAATCTATTATTTCAATAATATCACAACTATTATTCTACTCTCCCTTATTGTCAATGAACTTTTTAGAGATCAAAAATCTAAATCCATAACTAACTATGAACCAATAATTTGTCTCAATATCCTTAATCCATAAAAATGGAAAAAAATCAAAAATAAATCGCTTTTCTTTCAAGCGGACTGCAAAGATACAACCATTTCTAATTCACACAAAATTTTTAAGCTTTTTTTACAAAAAAAAATTAAAAATATTTTGTTTCACTAGCTCTCAACATACTCTTTTCAAAATAACCTTTGGAAGGTTGGTTGTTTATATAAAATGCTTCACTTTTAAAGCGGGCGCAAAGGTAATATGACATTTCATTTTTCACAAGCTCTTTTGAAAAAAAAAGAAAATAAATTTTCCACCCTTTATTCACATTGTGTACAAAACGATGTGGATAACGACAGTTTAAATCATAACTGCACCCATAACAACCTGACAATCAATAAATAAAAATCCAACTCAGTGTTGAAAACCGTAATTATCAGTGATTCTTATTCTAAAATAACCTTCATTATATAGTGGTATCATGTTATTGAAAGGCCTATTTTTGCGGCTTCATTCTAAAATAACCCAAAATTTATTCAAAAACAGTTCAAAAAATATGAAAAAACATAATTTCAGTGCTGGTCCAGCTATTCTTCCAGAAAGTGTTATTACACAAGCAGCTGAGGCAGCAAAAGAATTTAATGGTACCGGCTTATCTATTTTAGAAATGTCTCACAGAGGAAAGGAGGTCGTGGCTGTAATGAATGAGGCAGTCTCATTGGTAAAAGATATTTTAGGATTAGGAAGCAATCATGAAGTACTCTTCTTAACAGGTGGTGCAAGTACTCAATTCTTTATGGCTCCTATGAACTTCCTTAATCAAGAAGAAACAGCTGGTTATGTGGATACAGGTAGTTGGTCAACAAAAGCTATTAAAGAAGCTAAGCATTTTGGTAATATAGAAGAGATAGCCTCCTCTAAAGACAAAAACTTCTCCTATATCCCTAAGGGCTATAATATTCCTTCAAATGCGAAATACTTACATTTAACTAGTAACAATACTATTTTTGGGACTCAACAGCATATTTGGCCAGAAACGAATGTGCCATTTATTTGTGATATGTCTTCTGATATATTCAGCCGCCCAATTGATATTGATCGTTACGGGATGATTTACGCTGGTGCTCAAAAAAATATGGGACCTGCTGGGACGACGTTAGCTATTATCAATAAAGATACCTTCTCTAAGGCAGATCGGGTGATTCCGACAATGTTAGATTATTCGACACATATCAGTAAACAGAGTTCTTTTAACACCCCACCGGTTTATGCTATATATATATGTATGCTTACGCTAAGATGGGTAAAAGAAATGGGTGGGCTTTCTGCAATGGCAAACCATAATAAAGTTAAAGCACAATTATTATATAACGAAATTGATTCGAACCCACTTTTCAGTGGTGCAGCAGCAAAAGAAGACCGTTCGTTGATGAATGCAACTTTTGTAATGTCAAAAGGTAATGAAGGTTTGAGTGATTCATTTTTAGAAAGAGCCACTTCTGCAGGTTGCGTTGGAATAAAAGGTCATCGCTCGGTTGGTGGTTTTAGAGCCTCTATTTATAATGCGATGCCCAAAGAAAGTATTCAAGTTTTGGTGGATGTGATGAAAGATTTTACTCAGAAGCATGGGTAAAAACTAACACTATAGTATATATGGTGTATTGAATCGAATTAAAAATTTCTAAAAAACAACAGAAGGCTTTCCAATTTCGGGAAGCCTTTCTAATTTTCCGACATGTTTAAGAAATCTATTCAAAAGACTTTTGTGGACGTGGATGGTAAGCAGGTACCAGCCAAAATCTACCGTGAGTGGCGGAATAGCGTGCGGTTCTCAATTGGGAAAACAGGTGCCATCTTACGAATGCCTACTCAATTATCTAAAAGTCAACAAGAAATTCAGATTGGAAACTTCAATATTTGGGTGAGCAAACAATTTTCAAAAAAGAATTCTTTGGGAGACCGTTTTTTTGGAAAAGGCTATGAGAATGGAAGTACGTTAGATGTCGGAAATCGAAATTATATCATAAAGATTGAAAACACTACGCTAAAATCGCATCGCGCGAATATCAAAGGCAATGTAATTTGTCTAAGATTGACCCAAAACGATACAGAGCTTAATAGACAAAAATCCATTAAGCATTTATTAAGTCGAGTAATAGCCCAGGATTTTTTACCTGGAATACAACGTCGGGTACAGGAGTTAAATCATATGTATTTTCAAAAACCGATTAAAAGCGTCAATTTAAAATATAATCTTTCCAATTGGGGCAGCTGCTCTACAAAAGGGAATATAAATCTATCTACAAGATTACTTTTTGCTCCGGATGACGTAATAGACTATGTGATTATTCATGAACTTGCTCACCTACTTGAAATGAATCATTCTCCTCACTTCTGGGCAATTGTAGAAAAGGCAATGCCTAATTATCGCGAAAAAGAAATTTGGTTAAAGAAGAATGGTCATCAATGCGATTTTTAACAAGCTTCCCATTCTAGATACTCAACGTTAGTTTCGGCAATGATTTAATACTGTTCGTCGAAGTCAAGCAACTATCTTTCAACTATCCGTGTCTATCCAAGTGTATTTTAGGAGGAATTTCAAAAAGCACTTCCTCATTATATTCTTCGACCATAAGATAGTTTTGTTTAGATAAGTAGTTACGCATTGCCGGAATGCCTGATTAAAAAAGCATTCCGGTTTTTTTATGTTCTAATTCTATTCCTTAAAGAAATTTTAACCACCTACCTTTGTTCCTTATTCAATTTGATTTCGTCTTTATCGTTGTAGAGAAGGAAGTTTCCTTCTAATACTAAATACTCAATAAAACTAATTCTTATGAGAAAGATATTTTTGATCCTGCTATTAGGAAGCCTATTCACAACTACTTTTGCTCAAGCAAAAGATTTTACAAAAAAATCAGATACGGATCCTGCAGCGACTGCAGTTTTGGAAAAGATGAAGACAAAATATGATGCTTATAAAACATTAGAAGCAAATTTTGAAATCATCATTGAAATTCCCGAACAAGCCAAAGAGGTTCAAAAAGGGAAGCTCTTGCAAATGGGCGAAAAATATCGCTTGAATTTGGAAGGACAAATCATCGTTTCTGATGGCACATCATTATGGTATTATTCTGAAAGGCGAGAAGAAGTTCAAATAAATGATGTCGAAGAGAGTGAAGGTGAAGTGATGTCTCCTAAAGATTTGATGCGTATTTATGAGTCAGAAGACTATGTTTATTTTTTGACGAACGAAATGGCAGAGAATGGAAAAATTATTCAACAAATAGAATTCAAACCATTGGATTCTGATTCAGAATATTCCAAACTACGCCTAACCGTCGATAAAAAAACACAAGAAATACTTCGAATAAAAGCTTTTAGCAAAGATGGTTCTCGTTATACATTTATATTAAAAGATGTAGTTCCTAATAAACCTTATTCTGATACCCTTTTTAAATTTCAAAAATCGGAATGTCCCAATTGCCATTGGGAAGATCTGAGAATTTAATTATATCGTCAATATAATTGTCTAAAAAGCGAGGTAAAATCACTTGATTTACCTCGCTTTTTATTTTAAAAGTTTTTAACAAAAACAGAAAGATATCAACAAACTGAAATATAGCGTGTTGGCAATTTGTCGAAATAGTTAACACCGTCTACCTTTGCTTCTTAATTTACAAAAAACCGCTTGAAAACGAGTTTTTTTTATAATTCAAAACAACCACAAATCCTCTTATGAGTGATTTTATCAAACACGAATGTGGCATAGCGATGATTCGCTTGCTCAAGCCTTTAGATTTCTACATTGAAAAATATGGCACTCCACTTTATGGCATCCAAAAACTGAATTTGCTGATGACTAAACAGCGAAATCGAGGACAGGATGGTGCTGGGATTGCTACCATAAAATTGCATCCAAAGCCTGGAATGAAATACATTGACCGAAAGCGAGTGGATGGGCATGGATCGATTAAAAAAATATTCGATGAAGTATATAAAAACTTTAAGGGAGTCAAAGAGAAGAAACGCAATGATTCTGAATGGTTAAAAACTAATATCCCTTACGCTGGAGAATTACTTTTAGGACATCTACGTTATGGTACCCATGGGAAAAATTCCAAGAAAAATTGTCATCCTTTTCATCGGCGCAATAATTGGATTAACCGGAATTTAGTGGTAGCAGGAAATTTCAATCTAACTAATGTTGACGAGCTTTTTGAAAAATTGGTGAGTTTTGGTCAGTATCCAAATGAAAAGATGGATACGGTAACCGTTTTAGAAAAAATTGGACATTTTTTAGATGACGAAGTTCAACGCTTATTTGATTGGTACAGAGCAGAACATGATTCAGGAAATGAAATAACAAACTTGATTTGTGACAATATGAATATCCCGCGGTTGCTGAAAAGGGCAACTCGAGAATTTGACGGAGGATATGCCATGGCAGGAATGATTGGACATGGAGATGCTTTCCTTTTACGTGACCCTTCAGGAATACGACCTGCATATTATTATTATGATGACGAAGTGGCAGTAGTCGCATCTGAGCGTCCAGCTATTCAGACTACTTTTGATATCCATATAAACAAAGTTCAAGAAATTCCACGCGGTCATGCTTTTATAATAAAGCGAAACAGCTCCGTGAGTTTGGAACCAATTATTGAACAAAATAAAAGAAAATCATGCTCTTTTGAGCGAATATACTTCTCACGTGGCACCGACAGAGATATTTATTTGGAAAGAAAAGAATTGGGTAGAAATTTGGCTGACCGTGTATTGAAAGCAGTAAATTATGATTTCGACAATACTGTTTTTTCATTTGTTCCAAATACGGCTGAATCCGCCTTTCTAGGTTTAATAAAGGGTGTAGAGGCAGCACTAAATGTTAAAAAACAAATAGAAGTTACCAAGCTTTGTAAGGATGGTAAGTTGCGTTCGAAAAAGGTTGAAAAGATAATGTCCCAAACATCTCGTGTTGAAAAGATTATTGTGAAGGACGAAAAATTGCGAACATTCATTACCGCTGATGATTCACGTGGCGATATGGTTGCCCATGGATACGATGTCACCTATGGAATTGTCCAAAATGAAAAAGATACGCTGATATTATTAGATGATTCAATTGTAAGAGGGACCACTCTCAAGGAAAGTATCATAAGTATTGTTGCTAGACTACGTCCGAAAAAAATCATCATTGTTTCGTCAGCACCACAAATCAGATACCCAGATTGTTATGGGATTGACATGTCTAAAATGGGAAATTTTGTAGCATTTAAAGCCTTAGTTGCCCTTTTAAAGCAACATGGAAAAGAAGACTTACTTCAAAAGACTTATCAAAATTGTATAAAAGAATTAAAGAAGCCTAAAGGCAAAATCCAGAATCGAGTTAAGGCTCTTTACGCAACTTTTTCTTATGAAGAGATCTCCAATAAAATTGCAGAAATAGTAACACCGAGGGGAATTAAACCAAAGGTAGAAGTGATCTATCAAACTATTGAAGGACTCCACAACGCCTGCGAAAACCATAATGGCGACTGGTATTTTTCAGGAAATTATCCAACTGAAGGTGGAAATATGGTTGTAAATCGAGCATTCATTAATTATATGGAAGGACGGAATGAACGAGCCTATTGATAAATGCTATAAAAGGTGAAAGATATTTTAAAATCTTTCACCTTTTTTTCTTTCTATACACAACACTCTTCTGATTTCTTTAAAGAAAAACGTAGTACCTCACCAACATATCGTGATACTGGTCAAAGAATAAACTGCTAGCTACTTTTCATTTCTATACTTCTTCTTTGAAAAACATTAAACCTTTCTAAAAAATAGCAATTTTTTGGGGGATACATAGACTAATCCTGTAGTGTGTATAAATTCGCTATTATGATCGCTCAAGAACAAACGATAATTCAATACATACCACATCGAGCGCCTATGATAATGGTTGACGGATTATTGGCTTATGAAGAAAAGTCAATCGAATCTAGCCTAACCATTCAATCAAGTAATGTCTTTGTGGAAGATGGTGCTTTTACACCTCCTGGCATGGTCGAAAACATCGCCCAAACTGTCGCAGCAGGTGCGGGGTATCAAGCTCTTTCAAATGAAAAACCTATACCTCTTGGTTTTTTAGCTGGAATAAAAAGTTTAAAAATTCACAAATTACCTCCTGTCGGCACTGATATTACGACCAAAGTTCGAGTCATAAATCAGATTATGAATATAGGTATTGTCTATGGTGAAGTATGGCAAAATGGAACACTTATAGCAGAGTGTGAAATGAGGATTTTTATCCAAAAATGAGGATTTCCACATTCAAGTAGAAATCCTCATTCTTTAAATAAATACAAAGTCATATTTCAACCTATCCCTTATAGAACAACCATTTCCAAATCTCTTTAAATGTAATTTTCTTACCATACATAAAGATCCCTACTCGGTAAATTCTACCCGATAACCAAATAAAGAATACGACTGAAGCGAGTAGCAAGGTAATGGACAAGAGAACTTCCCAAAGAGGCGGGTCAAATGCGAGTCGCGCTGGCATAACTACCGGTGAAAACAATGGAAATATTGACCCAAAAACGGCAATTCCACTGTTCGGATTATTCATAATAGACATCGTGATGAAGATCGAAATGATAATGGGCAACATGATAGGAAACATCAATGTTTGACTTTCACCCAAATCATCGCCAACCGCAGAACCCACAGCTGCGAAAAGAGAAGAATAAATAAAAAACCCACCTAAGAAGAAAATGATTAATACCGGAATAATAAAACCCCAATTCAAACTAAAGATAGCCTCCATAATTTTTTGAGCTTCTCCTTGTACTTCATCAATATCCATACCTTCTACGCCACCCATTGCACTCGGATCAGGCATCGCCCCTGCAGCACCAAACCCTAAAAGCGGTAAAGCAAAAGTTTGGAAAACCACCAAAAGAATGATCCAAATTAAAATTTGAGTTAATCCTACCCCACCCACTCCAATAACTTTTCCAAGCATTAATTGAAAAGGCTTAACTGAAGATATGATTACTTCCACAATTCGATTGATCTTTTCTTCCTGAACAGAGCGCATAACCATCGACCCGTAAATCAATAAAATAATATACATAAACATCCCCATCATCATGCCCATTCCTGTAGCTAATCCTGCATTTCCTTTCCCTGACTTTTGTTCCAATTCGCCCGAATCATTCATGGTTTCTTTAACCTCCGCCAAAGAAATACTCGTTTCTAATTGATCGAGTTGAGCCTGCGTCAATCCAGCATCTTCCATTTTTTTATTCCTTATCCGCTTTTCCAATCTACGTTCAATTGATTCTCTCCGCGTAACAGAAATTTGTTGATCTGAAAAATATTCAACTTTCAAGTCATTGTTCAAGCTTTTGAAATTAGGTATGTATAAAACCCCATCATACCCTTCATTTTTATATACTTTTCGCAAGGCATCTTTACCTCGATTATCTCTTTTAAAATGGACAGAATTTGAAGAAGGGATACTTTCAAAATACCCTGAATCATCTGTATAAACAATCTTTTTTTGATCTTCCGACATTTTGACAAAAAGTACGGGAAGTGCATACAAAGCAACAACAAGTAAAGGCATTAATATAGTAGTGAGAATAAAAGTCTTCTTGCGCACTCTCACTAGATATTCTCGTTGTATAATTAACCAAAGTTTATTCATTATTATGCTAATTTGTTATTTGTAAATATTGGATAAAAATTACGCCTCCGCGTTTACCCGCTTGATAAAAATCTCATTCAAAGAAGGCAGTATTTCATTAAAATTATTGATGAAAACACCATTTTGAATTAAGTGATTTAAAACTTGATTTGAAACTGTTTCATTCGTTACTTTTATCGTCAGAACATTACTTTCATTTGAAACAATCTCAAAATTATCATTGGCTTCATCCATAGCATTTAAGTCACTTGGAAGATTCCCTTCATATTCAATTCTGAATAAATTTTCCTTGAATCTATGTTTTAGTTCACTCACTTTTCCTTCCAGGATATTTTTTCCATTGTTTATCAGTACAATATCTTCACAAATCTCTTCCACTTGTTCCATTCGGTGAGTCGAAAAAATAATACTAACCCCCTCTGAATTGAGGCGACGTATTTCATCCTTTATCAAATTAGTATTTATTGGATCTAGACCAGAAAAGGGTTCATCCAAAATAAGGAGCTTGGGTTGATGAATCACAGTGGCAATAAACTGAACTTTTTGTTGCATACCTTTGGAAAGCTCCTCTACTTTTTTGTCCCACCAGTCTTCAATTCCAAATCGTTTAAACCAATATTGGATTTGCTCTTTTGCTCCTTTTTTAGAGAGCCCTTTGAGTTGAGCGAGATACATAATTTGCTCACCTACTTTCATTTTCTTATACAATCCACGCTCTTCAGGCATATACCCAATTTTACCTGGATGTGAACTGTTTAATTTTTCGCCGTCTAAGAAAATAGTGCCTTCATCAGCACCAGTAATAGTCGTAATAATTCGAATTAAAGAGGTTTTACCGGCGCCATTAGGACCAAGTAAACCGAAAATTCCTCCTTTCTTAACTTCGAAACTTACTTCATTGACCGCGATGTGTTTTTGATAAGTCTTGACAACATTTTCAAGCTTTAAAATACTCATTATTCAGTTGGCAATACTCAGTTGGCAGTCCGCAATTAAGAGAAGTGTTTTAAAATAGATTCGAGCGAACTAAAAACTGATTGTTATTAAAAAATTTGAATTGTACTTCGGATGATAAAAACGGTCGGGAAAATAGGTCAAAAATGTAAGTAATTGATTCAAAATATATCGAATCTTCATTTTTTTCGATAAAAAAATGACCAAATCCACTTCGATTTAAATAATTTCGACCTAAATGTTCCCTATTATCATCTATGATTAATCAAAATACCAATCTATCAAAGTGGCTAATTCTCATCAACCCTGCTGCAGGAAACGGTAAAGGAGAAAAAAAATGGCCGTACCTAAAGTCTTTGTTGGAACAGTTTGACTTTGAATTCGAATTTCACTTTACAAAGACCAAAGGACATGCCATCCAATTAGCCAAAGAGGGCATTGAAAAAGGTTTTCGGAAAATAATGGCAATCGGTGGAGATGGTACAGGTCATGAAGTGGTGAATGGGATTTTTGAACAAAAAGAATGCCCGACCACTGAAATTTTATTCACTCTTTTAACAATTGGAACCGGAAATGATTGGATAAAAACCCATAAGATTCCAAAAGATTTTAAGCGATGGTTGCCATTAATTAAAAAGGAAAAAACAATATTTCAAGATATCGGCTTGGTTCAATATCATTTGGATGAAGAAATGAAACAACGATATTTTTTTAATGTCGCTGGTATGGCTTATGATGGTTTTTTGGGTAAAAAATTGAGCAAACGTTCAGAAAAAATCACCAATAAATTTCTTTATCTTTTTGCAATTGCTTCATGGCTTTTCAAATACAAGCTGACTAAAACCCAAATTAATTTTAATAATCAAAAAATCGAAGGCTACTTCTACACTATAAATATTGGAATTTGTAAATATTCAGGCGGAGGGATGTTGTTTGTACCCCATGGAAACCCAACCGATGGAAAAATGGCCTTGACCATAGTTCGTAAAGTACCAAAATGGTTAGTCCTTTTATTGACACCATTTTTTTATAATGGCAAATTGAATTGGCTACCCGTAGTCAGTCTCCACAAAACAAAACGTATTGTAATAGAGTCATTAGAGAACCTACCCTGTGACTTAGAAGTCGATGGTGAATATTTAGGTGAAACACCTGTACAATTTGAAATAATTGAAAAAGCACTAAAAATTATTGTCCCATAAAACTTACAAAATACCTTCGTCTGCAAAACTATAATACCCCCTATCCGAAATAATCAAATGATCTATCACTGGAATTTCCATAATAGCACCTCCTTTTTTCAGTTTTTGCGTCAAATCAATATCTGCTTGACTTGGGGATAAATTTCCTGAAGGATGATTGTGACATAAAATAATTGAGGTTGACTGCTTTTCGATCGCTTTTCGAAATACGATTTTTGAATCAACAATCGTACTTGCCATTCCCCCAATACTAATTTTTTCTCTTCCTATGACTTTGTTCCCTCTATTCAACATCAATATCCAAAATTCTTCATGAGGCAAATCGACCAAAATAGGAGCAATTAAATTAAAGGCATCTCGACTACTCACAATTTTTGGTTTTTCTAAAATATTGGACAACTGTCGACGACGTGCTAGTTCCATTGCAGCAACTATCGTAATAGCTTTAGCTTCTCCTACTCCTTTAAATTTTTTCAATTCAGCGGTAGTACGTTTGCCTAATTCGTAGAGATTATTTCCAGATCCTTTTAAAATCAATTTCGACAGTCCAACTGCGGTCTCTTCTCGTGAGCCTGAACCCAATAAGATTGCCAATAATTCAGCATCAGATAAACTTTGCTTGCCTTTGATTTGTAATTTTTCACGGGGACGGTCTTCTTCAGCCCACAACGTGATTGGGAAAGTGGTTTCGGAGTTATTTTTCATAGAGCGTATTTAAATGCGTGATTACTTGCTATTTCGTTTACTTAAGTGAATGTAAGAATAGTGTTTTTATATTCAAAATTTTAGCCCATAGATAATAAAATCTGTACTACCTTTGTCAAAATACTTATTGATCTAATGCCAGATTTTACATTCAAAAAGGAAGAAAAACTAAAGAGCCATATTCTGATTGAACAAATGTTTCAACGAAAAGGACAATCTTTTGGATTGTTTCCTTTGCGGCTCATTTATCTAGAAATGGAGAACACTAAGAATGAGTTTCCAATTCAATTTACCTTGAGTGTTCCGAAACGGGCTTTCTCAAAAGCAGTAGATCGTAATCGAATTAGGAGAATGATTCGAGAAACTTGGAGATTAAATAAACATCGACTATATGAAAAATTAGAAGATGAAAACCGTCATTTTGCCTTTATGGTTTTATATACAGCAAAAGAACCTTTTGAGTATGATAAAATTGAAGAAGCAATGAAACGAATGATCAAAAGATTTATAAAAAAGGAATTAGGGCGTGATTAAATTTATTCAAAACTGATTTTTATCAAGCCATAAACCCATTTTATTCTTCAATATTACTGCTGATTAATCGAACAACCAACCCAACCTAATAAATCACTCTCTTTCTCAAAAAATAATTTATGAAATACCTTTCTACATTGATTTTCCTTTTTATTAGTCTTTCTCTTTTTAGTCAAAAATTTATTCAAATTGAGAAATTGAATTCTCCAAAAACTAATAAATTTCAAATTGGAAATGAAGTAACTTTCCAATTAGAAGGTGGGCAATGGTATACGAGAGTCATTGAAGATGTGAACTATGAAAAACAATACTTGCTTTTTAGCAATGGACATGTAAAGTTGGAAGATATTACCGCTTTTAAAACCTTCAACAACCGAAAATGGTCAAGAAGTTTGGGTAATCAAATGATTGCTTTTGCACCTGTTTGGGCAGGGTATACAGCAATCGCTTCGGCGGTAGATGATGAAATTTCTTTTGGGAAAGGCGATTTTATAATTATGGGGGTCGCAGCAGGAGTAGGCATATTGACAAGACTAATTTTTAAATCGAGAACTTATAAATTTCAAAAAAATAACAAGCTAAGTAATAGATGGCGATTGCGCATTATAGATTTGGAAGTTAGCAAAAGAGATTTTCAAAGATGATAATGTTTAATGTCTCCAATATATCATCCTTTTAAAAAATAATCAATTGCCAATTCATACCCTTTCAATCCCAACCCAATAATACTCCCTATACATTTTGGCGCGCTAAAAGAATGGTGCCGAAATTTTTCGCGAGCATATACATTTGAAATATGCACCTCAATGACAGGTGTTTCTATCGCTCCAATAGCATCCGCAATAGCGATAGAAGTATGTGTATAAGCACCTGAATTTAATACAATTCCATTATATGTAAAGCCCACTTCATGTAGTTTATCTATGATTTCACCTTCATAATTACTCTGAAAATAATGGAGCGTTACACCTGGAAATTCCATTTGAAGAAATTCAAAAAACGCTTCAAATGTTTTTTGACCATATATTGTAGGTTCACGTTGACCAAGAAGGTTGAGGTTTGGCCCATTGATAATTATTATTTTCATAATACCCCATTCAATTGGCCGTTTTCAGGTAATAATTCACAGTTTGATTCAGCAGATTTGAAAAACAACGGTAAAGAGTCAACCTAAATCTGGCCATTTATAAAAAAGAAAGGGGCGATATAAAACCGCCCCATATATTATCATCTACTAATAAGTTTCAAAATATCATCGGCAAAGTAGTACAAACAAAAAATTACCGATGGTTAGCAGGCTTAGTTCGCCATTTCAGACATAAACTTAATTCGCATTAATTGAATTTCTTCTAAAGTAACATCATCCTCTTTTAACTCTTTATAAGCTTCCTCAACAGAATCTGTTTCTGCTTCCATAAAATACTCATAAATATCATCTCTAGAATATTCATCAACACCATCTTCTATATAATAATCAATATTTAATTTGGTACCTGAAAGAACAATTGCATCCAATTCTTCTAACAAATCTTCCATTGAAAGTTGATTAGAGGAAGCGATGTCATGTAAAGGAATTTTTCTATCAATTCCTTGGATAATATTGACTTTAACTTTTGATTTGTTTGCTACTTGCTTAACTACAAAATCTGTTGGGCGTTCTATCTCATTTTCTTCAACATAATCCTTAATCATTTCGATAAAAGGTCGAGCATATCGCATCGCCTTACCCTTGCTCACTCCTGTGATATTCGCCATTTCATCCATCGTGATAGGATATTGAGTCGCCATATCCTCTAAAGAAGGATCCTGAAAAATGACAAATGGCGGTACATCCTTTTGTTTGGCAACATCCCGACGCATATCTTTTAGCAAACGCATCAAAACCTTATCTAACACAGCCGTTCTGCCTGATGTAAAATCAGGCTCTGCATTCATTTCTTCATAATTGTGATTAATCGGAATTTTAATTGGTACTGGTGTTTCTATAAAAGCACGCCCCTTATCGGTCATTTTCAGTAAACCATAACTCTCAATATCTTTATATACCAAATCATTTAACAAAGCATGGCGCAAAATAGAACTCCAAAAGGTATCATCCTTTTCCTTTCCAACTCCAAATAATGGCTTTTTAGTAAAACGAAAATCTTTCATTTCTTTCGTTTCCTTGCCACTTATAAAATCAACTAAAATTTTGATTTTATAATTTTCATCTAAAGCAACTACTGAAGACAAAGCATGTTTCATTTCTTCCGTAACTTCAACCTTTTCTTTTGGATGCCTGCAATTGTCACACATTTTTCCGCAATCTGAATCATCATATTGTTCTCCAAAATAGTGGAGCAAAAATCGACGACGACATCCTGTAGTCTCTGCATATGCCATTACCTCTTGCATCAATTGGGCACTCATTTCTCTTTCTGAAACAGGCTTGTCTCGAAGGAATTTTTCGAGCTTTAAAATATCTTTATACGAATAAAAAGAAATGCAACTTCCAGACAATCCATCACGTCCAGCTCGTCCAGTTTCTTGATAATAGTTCTCTATACTTTTAGGAATATTATAGTGTATAACAAAACGTACATCCGGCTTGTCAATCCCCATTCCAAATGCAATCGTCGCAACAATCACATCAATATCTTCCATCAAGAAGGCATCTTGAGTACCTGAACGAGTTTTTGCATCCAACCCGGCATGATAGGGTGCTGCCTTAATACCGTTTACGGTCAGAACTTTGGCAATTTCTTCTGTTGATTTACGAGACTGTACATATATAATCCCTGATTGATCAGGAATTCCCTTAATGATTTGAATGATTTGTTTAAAAACGGTTTCCTTTTTGCCTTTAGGTCGGATTTCATAGTATAGATTATCTCTATTAAAGGAAGAAACAAATTTACGCTCGTCCTCCATATTCAAGTTCTTCACGATATCAGACTGGACCTTTGGCGTAGCTGTCGCAGTCAATGCAATGACAGGAATATCCTGTCCAATAGAATCAATCATCGTTCGAATTCGACGATATTCTGGACGAAAATCATGCCCCCACTCAGAAATACAATGAGCCTCATCTACCGCCACAAAGGATATTTTTACATTTTTAAAAAATTCAATATTTTCATCTTTTGTTAGTGTCTCTGGAGCGATATACAGCATTTTCGTTTTGCCATCTACAATATCGCCCTTAACCGTTTTCATCTGCGCACGCGTTAGAGAGGAATTGAGGAAATGAGCGATTTCATCCTTTTGACTGTATCCTCTCATAGAATCAACTTGATTTTTCATCAAGGCAATTAAAGGAGAAATAACAATAGCAGTGCCTTCCATCATCATGGCAGGAAGTTGGTAGCAAAGAGATTTCCCTCCACCAGTCGGCATAATTACGAAGGTATCCTTGCCGTCTAGAACACTTTGAACGATTTCTTCTTGGGTTCCTTTAAATTTATCGAAACCGAAGTATCTCTGAAGTTCCTCATGTAAACCATCTTTAGTCGCAATCATGGGTCGAGTTAGTTATTGTTTGGTTGTTATTAAGTAGTTAGTTTGTGTGTCAAAAAATTAATTTTGTGAAAATTAGTATAACGTCGGAATCTTGGAATTAACATTTGTATGCTTAAATTTAGTAAAAAAATCTGGTTAAGCATTATGGTTAGGGAGGAAGATATTAAAGGTTAGACTACTTATTTTTTTAAAAATGAACTAATAAAAAAATGAACATATTAATTCTAAATTAATTTGTTTTTCAAAAAGTTGACAAAAATACAAAAATTATCGTGAATAAAAACCTACTCATCCGCGAAACTGCCCTACAAACCATCGAAATAGAGTCAAACACCATAACTAACTTAAAATCAAGTATTAATGAAAGTTTCGAGTCTATTGTAAACCATATTTTCAATTCAAAAGGAAGAGTTGTCATCACTGGTATTGGAAAAAGTGCTATTGTTGCTCAAAAAATTGTTGCCACCCTCAACTCCACCGGCACTCCTTCTCATTTTATGCATGCTTCTGATGCCATTCATGGTGATTTAGGAATGATTCAAACCAATGATACGGTAATTTGTTTTTCAAAAAGCGGAGAGACGTCCGAAATAAAAGTTTTAGTGCCTTTAATTAGGAATTTGGGTAATGTACTCGTTGGAATGACTAGCAATTTACAATCCTTTCTTGCCCAACAAGCTAATTTTACCCTTCATACCCCCATTTCAAAAGAAGCAGATCCTAACAATCTCGCTCCTACAGCAAGTACTACAGCCCAAATGGTAATGGGTGATGCTTTAGCTACCTCTCTTTTAGCCCTAAGAGGTTTTACTCCAAAAGATTTTGCCCAATTTCATCCAGGAGGTGCTTTGGGAAAACAATTATTCCTACGTGTCCGAGATATCTATTTTCAAAATGAACAGCCAAAAGTTTATTTGAAAACTAACGTCCATGAAGCCATTTTAGAAATGACTTCTAAAAGGTTGGGTTGTGCTGTAGTATTAAATGAAAAGGAAGAAGTTTGTGGTATCATAACGGATGGTGATCTACGTAGAATGTTAGAAAGTTACCAAAATAAAGATATCTCTCAGCTTAAAGCAGCCGAAATCATGACACTCCACCCTAAGACAGTTGATCAAAATACCCTTGCTGTCAAAGCTTTTGAGATCATGCGTAATCATAGTATTACACAAGTGATCGTTACTGAAAATAAGCGCTATCAAGGAATTATCCATATACATGACTTAATAAAAGAGGGTTTTATATGAGTATTTCCAATCGGCAATTCTCCATTTGCTGTGGCATACATGTCTTTTGTCAATTATTATTTCTCATGCTCTTGTTTTCGATTTATAGTTGTTCTAAACCGATCGAAAAGCAGGTCATACCTACTTTCTATCATTGGAAAACAAATTTTGAGTTATCTGATATAGAAGTAGATTATTTAGATTCTTTCAAGATTAAAAAACTCTATATCAAGTTTTTTGACGTAGACTGGGATTTTGATAAAAAGGATGCTATCCCTAAGGCAGATATTAATTTTAAGACCATTCTCGATAACATAGATATCATACCCACTATATTTATTACCAATCGAACTTTTGAAAATATTTCGGAAAAAGAAATTCCGGAATTGGCTAAAAAAACTCAAAGGAAAATCTTTGCGCTGTCAACTCAAATACCAGGTTTGAAAATTAGAGAAATCCAATTAGATTGTGATTGGACATTGAGTACAAAAGAAAAATTTTTCGACTTTATTGATCAGTTCAATAATTATATTTCAAAAGAAGGGGTTATTTCCTCTGCAACGATTCGACTGCATCAAATAAAATTCTTTGAAAAAACGGGTATACCACCAGTTGACAGAGGTATGCTTATGTTTTACAACATGGGGGATATTGAAAATTGGCTAACGGAAAACTCCATTTTGGACTTAGAAATTGGAAAGCAGTATTTCAAGAATTTTGAAAAGTATCCACTTGATTTGGATGTCGCATTACCTATTTTTCATTGGGGTATTCTTTTCAGAGACGGTCAAATGATTCGAATCTTAAATAATCTTTCTGAGATAGACCTAAAAGATGAGAGCCGTTTTAGGAGAATTGAAAAGAATCGTTTTCAGGTCATTAAAAGTACTTATCTAAATGGGCATTATTTGTACGAAGGTGACCTATTTCGTTTGGAAAGTATTAAACAATATGAACTCGAAGCAAGTGTAAATGAATTGAATCAATTAATAAAAAACCCTAAAATTACTATCGCTTTTTACCACTTAGATTCTTTAAACATTTCCAATTTCCCAAAAGATAGTCTTAAGATTATTCAGGATGCCTTTCATTAAGTTAAGTAACGCCTAAAGAATAACTCCGACATTTGCCTATGTATTTTTTGAACTTTTGCGGCGTTAAAAATACTTGCTGATACCCTGCATCGCCTGTGTTTTTTGCCTTACTAAAATCCAAAATCTACTATTTCAAATTGGCGGACTTATTTTTTAGCCGTTACTAAGTGCCAATTACTTCAAGCTTGTGGCAGGTTTAATTTGCCCCCTATGGCAAGTCGTGCAGTTTGCAACAGGCTGTTCGCTTTGAAGGTTTGGAATATTTTTCAGCAATTCTCCATTTATTTCCCCCATCATCATCCACATATCTCGAGTTACTTGTTTGGTCAATTTTTCTTCATTTCCCCAGTCATTTGGAACATGACAATGATCACATGAAACGCCTAGAGAACGGCTAAAAGCCATCTGCATAATGTCCAGAACTCGCCCTGCAGGAAAACCTTTCATAATTTGAATGTTTTCAAAAACAGCTTCAGCAGGTTCTTGCTCTCGCCCTTCGATTTTCTTTTTTATGGCAGCAATGGCTGCTGCCTCATCAAAAGCCGTATCCTGAACCATTTTTTCATTAGAAGTTTGAATTGCTTTTGTAGAATTACAGGAGTTCCAGCCAAAGGAACCAAAAGTTACCAATAAGAACATTGGTGTGAGAACAAATAGATATCGTTTCATATCGTATTAAGTTTAGTTCCCATTAATTTACAAAAGTTTATCCTTTTCAAATTAATGGGAACTAAAGCACGTCCGATAAACGACTAAATATACTCGGATAACCATACTATTCTTGCAGCTTCAGCTCTTTTTGAATCATCTGCGTCTAAAATTTCCTTTGCATAAGTATGTAGGGCGTTTTGAGCGTTTTCTGAATCCAAAAGAGCCTGGATTTCTTTCACCTCTTTTAATGCTAACACCTCTTCTTTATTTGGGACTTTTTTCAAACCAGCCAACTGTCCCAAATTATTTCCAGTTAAAACAGCGCTATTTTTAATACTCGCAGGTAATTGATCAAACCCAATTGTTAATTGAGTGACCTCCTGTACAATAGTATAGATCGCATCACCACTCGCACGTGAATAATATGCCCTGCCCATTCTCCCCATGAGATCAATTTTATGTGGGTTAATTCTATTTCTCTCATCCAAAACACTTTCATCAATATGCATTCTAACAACCTCACAAATGATCAAATGCCCTGCCCCACCATGTTCACCAAGTGTCAAAATCTCTTTGACTACACACTCCATTTGAGCTGGCGATTCTTTTACTCGAAAAGGTTTTACTAAGTCAGAAGGAATGGGTGTCAATCCTGCCTTTTCAAATTCACTAATGTCAGAATCAAATTGAACACTTGTTACCGCCATTTGTCGGACAATATTATAATTGACAACATTCACCACAACCTCCTTCGTTGCCTGTACATTTGCCAATGTATCTTTTGTTGTATTGTCAACTACTCGTCGATTTGAGGAAAAAACCAAAATTGGTGGATTAGAACTAAAAGCATTAAAAAAACTATACGGGGCCAAATTCGGATTTCCATTTTCATCGACTGTACTTACAAACGCAATAGGGCGAGGCGCTACCGCACCTAATAAGTATTGATGAAAATCTCGCGTCGGAGTCGTTTTTGGATCAATTTTTCTCATTTCCATAATGTCATTTTTAGATAGGTGAAGTTAGGCGTTCTTTGATTTAAAACCAGCGATAAATGCTTTTAGCTTTTCATCCAAAACAGCAGAGTCGGTTTCAAGAGTTGGAGCATTACCATCCTTTCCAGGCAACTGTTCAACATACATAGAAGTCGATGGGAACGCAAATTGAATGCCCAAAGTTTCTGCTAACTGAACGATTCCAAAAAGTAATTCTTCCTTTGTTTTTAGTTCGCTTTCAAAATCAGAAACTTCTAGTGAAGTCCTAAATAAGATATTTAAAGAAGATGCAGCCATTTCATTGAAATAGACATAATAATTTTCCTTCATTGTCTTTGGATGATTGAGAATGATCTCCTTCAATCCTTCTGTAAATTTTTGAAGTAAATCAGTTGGTGTATCGTAGGTCACTCCAATAGAAAACTGAAAAAGTCGATATACTCGAACGCCCAAATTTTTTACAGCCATATTGGCTATCGTCCCATTCGGAACTGAAATAATTGAACTATCGGTTTGCTTTAATCTGGTAGTTCGAAAGCCCACTTCAACAACAGATCCAGAGACTCCTCCGCCATCTATCCAATCTCCAATTTGAAAAGGCTTATCTAGAAATATCATCACCGAACCAATAAGGTTTTTGACAGTATCCTGAGCTGCTAATGCCAAGGCCAAACCTCCAATCGAAACACCTGCAATCAATGCAGTAACGTTCACATCCAACAAACTCAAAACTCGAATCACCCCCATAATTACAAAAATAATTTGGGCCAATTTTTTAAGAAGCGGAATTAGTTGTTCATCTAGTTTACTAGTCGTCTGTTCAGCAAATCTATTAAGATATAGCGTCACCACATCCAAAATTCTAATGAGAAGAAGAAGAAGAACTATAGTAGAAATGATTTTTAGCCCTTTGGTTAGGCTTTCCATTGTTTCGGGACTAAAAAGTAATGCAGGAAGAAAAAGCTTCAATAATTGTATGGAAAATAATATACTAACTAAGCGCGCTATCTTTGATATAAGTTCTGAAGGAATTAAGTTAGGATTTAACCTTGATCGGCTAACTTTTCGAACAATAGGTTTTAAAAGTTTACTAAGAATCCAATCAAAAACACCTAAAAGGATTAGGAAAATTAATCCTCCGATCACCTGCCAAATTGCAATACCAAAAATATTTTTTTGCCCAAATTGATGGGGTATTAAATTCACTAAAATATCAGACCCTAATGGATATACCTCTTTATGTAAAGTTGGAATAAGGCGTACTGTTTCCTGAGAATAAAACCATTGACTGTTTATTTTCTCCAAATAAACTTCAGGTAATTCATTTGGGAAAGGCGTGTAATAAGGTTTATTAGTAGTAGAATCAATAAAGTTTGAATCTTGGGTAATATTTTCTAAATACACAAAAAGTCCTTTTCCATCTAAGATTTGTTTTAACTGCACTGCTCTTTGAATGGCAAGAGCCGTATCAGCAGTATTTGATATCGTTCTTGCAGAGATTTCAGGCGAATAGGTTTCATTTTGTAGATAATATAAATGTACCCACATGGAATTGAAAGGGCTCTCAAGAGTTGGATTTGGGGCATTTTTCGTTTGGGAAAATAGTATAGAACTAAAAAGAAGTAAACCTGAAAAAATCAAAAATTTGATCCCATTCTTCATGTGTATGTTTTTTTTTTGCAAAATTAAGGATAATTTCAATTGAGTTAGAATAGAATTAATCAGTTAAAACCAAACAAAATAATTTTTGGAATGTAATATTTTAGTTAAATATTTCGAACTACATACTTTTTTTGGAATAAAATTCGTCTATTTCGAATATTATCGATTGAATAGTGTTATATTTGCACAATACATAATAAATAACCAGCCAAACGAAAACTCCCTTTTCACATTTTCTAATTGACAACTTAAATACCTAAACACATGATTATCAAAACAATCATCGTGGTTTTGATGGCTTACATATTAGCCTCGCCGCGCCCCTTGGAAGATTCAAGGGCTTAAAGAAGAACGAGAAAGGAATGAATTGAAGATAAATTAGTAAAATACTATAGAATCAAGCATCTTTTATTTATCAGTTTAATCGCAAATCTTATCTACTAATCTTTAATAAACTTCCTTTCTCCTTTTCTCTTATTTTGAATTATTCAACTTCTTTCCTCTATTAAATTTCTCCATAAAACATTAGTCGCCAACCCAAATTTTAATAAGTTTCCTTACTTTCCATCCTTATTTTGAAAATCAATACTCAAACATAACTCTATGATTTTTCCTATAGGCGATGATCAAGTAAAAGGTGGATATTTTCCTACTTTCAGCTATGCCTTTATTCTAATGAATATCGCCATTTTTATTTTTCAAGCCCAAATGGCTTCTGGTCAATTACAATCTTTCGTAATGGAGTATGGCTCAATTCCAGAAGAAATCACAAGCGGTCAAGATTGGTTTACACTCTTTTCAAGCATGTTTTTACATGGAGGATGGATGCATTTAATTGGTAATATGCTTTTTCTCTGGGTTTTTGCAGACAATATTGAAGCAACGGTTGGAAACTTGAGTTTTTTGATTTTTTATACTTTGGGTGGATTAGCAGCTCATGCAGCACATATCTATTTTAACTGGGAAAGCGACATACCTACTATTGGTGCAAGTGGGGCCATATCAGCTGTCATGGGCGCATATTTAGTCATGTTTCCAACCTCAAGAGTCAAAGTGTTATTCTTAATTTTCCCATTTCGTATTCATGCATTTATTTTTCTTGGACTTTGGATTTTTCAACAACTAAATAGTGGTTTTGCCTCCTTAGATATTCAGACTGCTGAAACAGCTGGTGTAGCTTGGTGGGCACATATTGGAGGTTTTATTTTTGGTATTTTAGCTGGATTATATTACCGAATGACAGGCAGAATGCATGGAATAAAATTAGAAGGCAAAGCTTGATTCTTCAAACATTGTTATTACTTTAATATTAAATACCTATAACAAATATTTTTATATAATGATACTAAAAACGCTTACCCCTTTTCTTTTCATTGTGTTCAGTTATACAATTCTTGCTCAAGAAGAAATCAAATTCCCGCCTGAGGCAGATGCACGATTATATGATATTGCGAATGCGCCTTCTCCAGAAAGAATTCAAAAAGACATTGAAAAATTGGTCAGTTTTGGTACTCGACATACCCTATCTGATACAACTTCGAAATCCCAAGGAATTGGTGCAGCTCGACGTTGGATTAAAGAAGAATTTGATAGAATATCTAAGGACTGTAATGGTTGCCTAGAGGTGTTTTTTCAAAAATCATTAGTCCCTTCTGAAGGAAACCGGAGAATCCCAGAAGATACTTGGGTTGTGAATGTAGTCGCTATACAAAGAGGTAATTTATATCCAAACCGATACGTGATAATGAGTGGTGATATTGACTCTAGAATTTCTGATGCCCTGAATGGGAAAGATGCTTCGCCTGGTGCAAATGATAACGCTTCAGGAATGGCAGGTACGATCGAGGCGGCTAGAGTCTTGACTAAGTATCAATTTCCTACAAGCATCATCTATACAGGACTTTCAGGAGAAGAACAGGGCCTTTTTGGAGGCAAGCACATGGCTAAAGTCGCTAAAGAAGACGGTTGGGATATTGTCGGTATTTTGAATAATGACATGATTGGAAATATCGAAGGAATTGATGGCGTAATTGATAATACCTCTTTCCGAGTTTTCTCAGAGCCAACTCCTGCTACTGCTGATGAAAGAATGAAAACTTGGCATCGGTTTTATGGCGGTGAAGTAGATGGACCCTCTCGTCAAATTGCGAGATATGTGGATCGATTGACGGATCAATATTGTACTAACTTAGATGCAATGATGATTTATAGACTTGACCGATTTGGAAGAGGTGGACATCATCGTCCTTTTAATGATGAAGGTTTCCCTGGCGTTCGAATTATGGAAACACATGAACATTATGAACGGCAACATCAAGATTTACGCACAGAGAATGGCATTAAATATGGTGATGTGATTGAGAAAGTAAACTTTGAATATGCTGCGAAATTGACTGGTGTCAATGCAATTACACTTGCCAGTTTAGCTTGGGCAACTCCTCCTCCAAATAATGTAATGATTGGTGGTGCAGTGCGACCTTCTACCCGATTGAAATGGGACAAAATCGAAGATCCAAATGTACTAGGTTATAAAATTTACTGGAGAGAAACGACTTCACCTCAATGGCAATATTCAAAATTTGTAGGTAACGTCGATGATTATACACTAACCAACATTGTGATTGATAACTATCTTTTTGGAGTAGCTTCAGTGGCAAAAGACGGTAGTGAAAGTTTGGTTGTTTTTCCAACGAGCTTGATTCCAAGACCAAGACGATAACTCTTTTCAGGTTGCAGGAGGCAGACCTATTTATACATGCCTACTGCAACCTGTTCACTAATCAAGCACTCATTCGAGCTTTCATTATTTCCGAGTAAGTTTGATAATTCAACTTCTTTGGCGTAGCAATCATAAATAATACTCCATTTGAATCATTTTCTATTTTCAGTTCTTCCGAATCTGAAACTATCGCAAAATCATCCAGATCTGCAGTCATGCCATTAATTTTCGCACTACCCTCCAAAACATAAATCGAATAAACTTTATCTTTTGAAATAGCTCTTGAATAATTGGCCGTTTCAAATTTCAATTGCTGAATTTCAACGCCTTGGGTATCCATTCTAAAAACAGAATCTCCACCAACATATGTTTTTATCGTCACATCTCCCTCTATTATAGATGGCAAATGATCGCTTTTGTAATCATCATATGAAGCTGGTTGACCCATTGTTTTTGTCAAATCTGGATCCATCCAAATTTGAAACATCGCTGAATTTTCTGCCATAAACTCTGCATGACTAATCCCATTTCCAGCCCGAATAATTTGAGCATCCCCTGCCTCAAGTTGTCGCCATTCTTTGAGCTTCGTATCATAGTGCCGAATATGCCCTTTCAAAACGAAAGACATAATTTCAAACCCTTGATGCGGGTGTAAACCAATGGTACTGTCTACTTGCGCTTTTGCATGTGCCCAATAAAAAAGGCTAGAAAAAGGTTTACCTTCTCCACCATTTTGTGGGAAGCCTATAGGGTGGTTTTCTATTATTTCACCCCCATTAAATGCGCCACTTCCCTGTTGTTCTTTTGAAATGATTTTTACTGCCATTCTATTTGGTTTAAATTAATTTAATGTTTAAACATTGAAAATAAATAATAGTTCAATCCAAAATGATGACCATTTTTAAAACCGAAATAAATATTATTCCTTTGAACATCAAACTAAAATCATGGTATGAAGCCACAACCTTATTTTGAAGAAGTCTATAATGTTGTCCGACAAATTCCAGAAGGTCGAGTCACAAATTATGGTTCCATTGCTGATTTTTTAGCTTTGGGATCCGCTAGAATGGTTGGCTGGGCATTAAGGAACAGCTTTTCTGGAGATGGAATTCCTGCACATCGAGTACTAAATCGAATAGGTGAATTATCTGGTCGTCATCAGTTTCCGTCACCCACAATGATGCAAGAACTATTGGAATTAGAAGGTGTGAAAGTGGAGAATGATAAGGTCATTAATTATAAAGAAATCTATTGGAATCCCTCTGAAGAATTACTATAATTATGCATTGGAAATCATTGGCTAAAACTGCCCTTCTTGGAACTGAAAGAAGTGCCCTGCCAAAAGAAGTTTTACAATTCTTAATGGAACAGGGACTCGATACTCAAAAAGACCCTTCGGAAGTCATTTTAGAGGCAGCAGCTTTGTTTTCTCAAATGAATAAAGCAGGATTCCCTTTGAAAAAGCTGGAAGGTAAAATGCCGCCATCTGTAGGTGATGACGATGAACAACCCTGTACGGCTCGGTCATCTCATCACTTAAAACTGATTTTGGATGGCACTTTTGAAGAAGCCTTATCTGAATTCATTTTTCATTTGAATTTTAACAATAAACAGCTTCCTCCATCTAGTTTGCCTGACCTTTTGAAACAATGCAAAACTGATAAAAACCTTTGGGACAAAATTCACCCTGCCATTGGGAAAAGAGGATATTGGTTAATGACTCAAAATCCAGAATGGAAAAGCTTAATTGCTTTACCCAATGAGGAAGTATGGAAGAGCGGAAACAAAGAAGAAAGAATCACTTTATTGAAGTATTTCCGAAAAGAAAGTCCTGAAAAAAGCATTGAATTATTGGAAGGTGTTTGGGAAAAAGAAAGTTACCAAAATCGGGTTGATTTCTTAAAAATTTTTAAAATCAACTTGTCCAAAAATGATGAATCTTTTTTAGAAAATTGTCTTTATGATTCTCGAAATGAAGTCCGAAAAATCGCAGCTAATTTATTAGCACAAATACCCCATTCTGAATTAGTTGAACGAATGTACTGGCGTATTGAGATGTCCATGAAATTTGAAAATAAGAAACTCGAAATCGAATTACCTGATGAAATAGATGAAACAGCCCTCCGCGATGGGATCAATCCTAAAATGGCATCCTATCGAAGTGGGTTAAAAGCAGGTTATTTTGGTCAAATATTATCAAAAGTGCCCCCAAGACGGTTGGAGTTATTTTTCGATAAAAGCCCTATAGAAATTCTACAGATTTTTGCTCATAGTGATTGGACAGCGTTATTGATACAAGCCGTTATTGAATCTACAATTTTAAATAAAAATGAACATTGGATGGAAGCCATTTTGGGATTATGGCTTCAAAATGAAGATTATCCAATATGGCAAAACTCATCAGCCAAGGAATTATTAGGGATGATTCCCAATAAATTATTCAATCAATTTACCTTAAAATCTTTAGAACAAACTAAAGGACTTCCAGAAGAAAATTCTCCCGCAGCTCAATTGCTCAGACTAGGAAAACATGAATGGGACGACCAACTCACCTTAATAGTAATCAAGCGATTTCAATACTGGTTAAGTGATACCACTACTTTTTATTGGGATAGCTCCTATTACAAAAAAATACTCCAAACTGCAGCCTACAAAGCCAACCCAACTCTATACGATGCTCTTAAATCTGGATGGAACTATCATGCCCCAACTTATGGGCAATGGCAACCTGATATCGAACTCTTTCTACGCACACTGGTCTTCCGAAAAGAAATGATTGCCGAATTAGAAAAATAATATTATTTGTCGTTCTTCAAGTTCTCTGGTTATACAGACCAATTAATACTCAATACCTCCCTTCACCATTACCTTCCTTTCGCTTTGATCACAATAGGCTTTCCGTATTAATATTTTTTTCAATTCCGTTTTTTCAAATTTACGTATTTTTATTTTTACTATATTTGTGCGAGGTATTTGCTTTCGTAACGAACAAATAATAAGTCTGCCATTTGGAGATAAAAAATTTGTTCTAACACTGGGCATTTTTGTCAAGAATAGCTTGGGCTATTCCTTATTAAAAAACGATGGATTAGAACAAATCCCTTCATTCATTCAATAATTGCAGTTTACTAAACTGAACATTACCAACATTTTCACCAAAGTCCGTTTATTCTCATGCAACACGCCAAATCAATTCAAACATTGATTTTTATTTTTCTCTTTCTCTTTTTTTCTGTCCAAAAGACATTCACTCAATGTATTTCCTATACGCTTCCCGATACATTTAATGTTTGCCAAAGTGCACCCTTGGAAATTTTGATTACTAATTCGAATGGCTCCAACATGGAAAACATTAATATTTCAGTTGAATTCACGACTGAATCTGGTATTTCATGTGGTCTTCGATATGTAGCTGGAACCGTTAATGGCGGGATGGAATCCAATATTTCCAACTTAGAAAATCCAGTTTTCTCAATGGCTGATTTGGCCGATGGCGAATCAAAGATTCTATGTTTAGAAATTTTTGCACCTTGTTCCGCAGGAGATTGTATTGATAATGCTGAGCTATTTAAAAATGTAATTTCCTTAACTTCTTCCAATTGTGATGAGCAAGTTTCAACCTTACCTTACGAAATTCGAACGGCACGTTTAGTCATTACTAATATAGCAAATACATTCTTATCAGGAAGCCAAGGGAATATTCTAAATAGAAAAATTACCATCCAAAATACGAGACAAGGCTCTTTAGAGAAATTCATGTTTCTTGATGAGCATCAAGGAGGTATAAATATAACTACAAATGAAGGCAATCTCGTTTTTTCAAATTACAACACTTGGCAAATAGAATTAGACAAAGATGATTTCTTAGATCAAGGAATCGGCGAAACTTTTGATTTTAATGAGTCATTTGTCATCAATGAAAATATTTTAGTGCTTGCTTGCGGATATGATACGACTTCGACCATTTCAGATATAGTAGTTGATTGGGGATGTGATAATCAAGTTTGTCAAATGGAGATAGGTACCGGTATCGTTGAAATTCAGCCAACCGATCTCATTCCAGAATTAGTTTTTGAGCCATCTATCGAAATCCCTGAATGTTTCTGTGGACCTGACCCAGTGACTCAAAGTATGCAAATAACCAATATAGGCGATGGTTCGGCATTCGATTTTGTATTAAAAATCGATCAAATCTCTCCCATGGGTAGAATTGATTTGACTTCTTTTCGAATGGATAGTGCTGGAATAATTATTCCTTTAGAAAGCCCCACTTTATCTTCTGCGTTTTTGCCATTTCCTGATTGCCTCTTACCTGATAGTCTATCAAAATTGGTGGACATTCAAATCCCTCAACTCAGCCCTGGGGCATTCGTAACTGTATTTTGGGACGTCTATTTTTGCCAAGAAGGTTGTAATCAACCTGGAGAAATGTGGTCTTATCGATATGAATACAATAAGCTTTGTCCACCTGACCAATTTTATGAACTACCCGACACGATTTTAGTTTTTGAAAATAAAGAAGGTATTAAGACTAATCTCAAAATTAACACTACTCCTCTACTGGACGATCAAACATACACCGTTTTTTATAAGGTAAATTATGATGAATTATTGAATATTGATGACTCTTTGGTTTTAGAAATATACCTGCCATGTGGTTTATATTGGGATAATGGAAACACCCTAGAATTAAACGGACAAACGCCCAATATTCAAGGCCCAATTACGGTTGGTGACTCTACTCTTTTTATCGCAAAATATGACCTGCCATTTTCTTCCTCTATTGATTCTACTCAATTTTCTTTTGAGGTCAATTGCGAAGATTTTTGCTTTGATACCTGTCGAGATTCTTTAGCAACTTCTTGTATGGGCATAGATTCTTGTACTGTTGTTACTAAATTAGGAGTATCCATTCCCATTAATACTTTTATTCAAAATTGCGATCCTACCTCCTATCAATGTGGCATAGGAAGTTGTAATACATTGACCCTTCCTCAAGAATGCTATGATTCTGTCTGTGTGAAACCTATTTCTGGTTATGTCTCGATGGAGTTTGATGCAGAAAGAATCACCTATGGTTTAGAAGATAGTGATAATGACCACTTTCCCGATGGTCCCTCTCCAAATTTAAATCTGATTCGAAAAGATCGACTCATTATTGGTGATACTATTGGGACCTCACTAAAAGGGATCGTCATCACAGAAGATCCAAATGAATCTTTTTCCGAAGGTTATATAGACATAGGTTTTTCGGGTGCTGATTTAGGGTTTATCAATACAGGATTGATTTCTCCAACAGGTATTTTGGCTTCATTTGCCAATTTAAAAGTCTATGATGCCAGTGAAAATACTTGGTATGAATGCGATGATTTAAATCCTATCGTCAGAGATAGTCCTCTCCGATACTCCTACAAATTAACTGGAAACACACTTATCGATTGTGGCGCGCCGTCTGATTTTGTATTAGAAAACGGCGACTCCATTCTTTTTGAAGGAGGTTATCAAATCAATTATAACTTAATCCGTGTCGATCCACAATTGGTCGGTTGGCAATTGATGGGTCTTTTGACTGTCAATCCAAGTATTCCCATTTATAATAATCCAACGGGAATGCCCGTAGAACGAGACACGCTTTTTGAATGCGGTTGTTCCAAGGAAATATTTGAAGTTTCTGGAATTGATTTGAGAATCGAGCCTGGCGTTTTCGCTATTCCGCCATGTGACACTTCGGAATTAGTGGGTGCCAGTTTGCTTCAAATTCAACTACAATTTCCCAATTTCTTCCCTTATGAATATAGAAATGTCACCAAAATTTTAGAATGGCAACTTAAAATGCCGAATGGAGTCCAACCGGTCGATGCACTCTTAAAATATATTCGTTTTCAAGATGGCTTAAATTATTTAGCAGAAAAACCTATTACACCTACACTAGACGGCAATAATTTCAATTATAACCTTTCAAACTTTCAAGAGCCCAATCCTCCCGAAGAAGGGTTTCTAGCCTTACTTCAATATCGTTTTATTGGCAATTGTATGGTCTCAGGAACTTTCAATATGCCTATTTGTGCCAAATTGGATTTCAATGATGAAATGAACAACCTATTGGATACTTTTCTGGTAACAGATCCTGGTACTAATGCTTTAAGAGCATTAATACCCAATTTAGTGTTAATTGATACTTTTTGTATTGACACGACTGCGGGAAATCAAAACGTACTCGATTTTCAAATTTATAATATTCAAACGACTATTTCATCTCAACAAAGCGATACTGCGCAAAATGTTTGGCTTTATCCAACTTCCCCAAGTGGTGATATTTATGACTTTGAAGTTATAAATATGAATACAGGAGTAAGCATGCCTACAATAAATGGCATTTTTCAACTCGACCAAATTCCGCCCGACGATACGCTCCAAATTCAATTAATTGCCTTAAATGAAAATTGTGAAAACGAAGAATTAACCTTACAATACGGTTGGAATTGTACCCCCTTTACGAACCCTATCAACCTACCGTGTTACAGTCAAGAAAAAACATATGAGGTGATTACATTCCCAGGTGTTTTGGATATGTTTGTCAAAAGCCCTGATGATTGTAGTGACTTATGCGATACGATCCCTTATCACCAGATTCAAATATTCAATGCCGATAGAGGCTCTATTTTTGATCTTATGGTAACAGGTAACATTCCACCCGGAGTTGGTGTCATTTCCAATTCAAGTGAGATTGAATATCCAGCGGGAAGTGGTAATTTTTCACCAATTTCCGACCCTATTATTTTAGGAGGCAACAAGGTCAAATGGAATGTCATAGACGAATTATTAGGCTTCGATCGTGCTCCCTTTAATGCGGTCAATCTTCGATTTTTGGGTATGGATTCGTGTAGTTTTGTTTCTGGAGGATTCCCCATTTTCACAGCATTTGGTATGCAAAATTGTGGCATACCTACCAACTCGATTGCCGAATCAGGTGACCCACTTTGCACCAATGGTGTTTCACCACCCTATACTTCCACAATAGAAGTGGAAGAAAGTCTACAAATTGAATGTAATGATATAGTAGATTTTACTGTTTCCATCGAAACAACCGGATTAACCCAAACGGGTGATTGCATAATTGTCAACTTCCCGCCTGGCATCGAATATATCGAAAATTCATGTTCCCCATTTCTGCCTTTTGTTTGCGATTGTGTCTATGAAAATAGTCAATTAAGTTGCACCATGCCTCCTGGAGTGTCGGCGGGATCACTAATTGGTTTTGAATTTCAAGCCGAAGGATTTTCTAACTTAGGTTGTGAACCTGAATTTCTCTCTTTCCAAACAGCCAGTCAAACCATTGCCAATTGTATAGCAATAGATGATTCTTGTTCGACTAAAGTTGGGACTGGATTCTTATTGTATGAATTAGATATCGAACGCCCTATTTTTGAATTATCCAATTTTCACATTAATGCTTTTCAAACAGGCGGTAATGACCTTGTAGAGTTCTCAATCGATGTAACCAATCAAGGAAATGCAGATGCTTTACCTCCTATAATCATTGATTTTTATTTGGACACAGATGGAGATGGAGTCGGTGACACTCAGGTTAGTTCAAGTACGATTTCGGGAATAATAAATGAAGGAGCAATCACAACGCTGACTGGAAATTTCGAAGTACCCATAGGAAATTTATGTAACCTAATCGCACTCATTGATGCCGAAAAGCATTGTCAGTGTGGAGTTGACGAAATTCCCGCCCAAGCGCCGTTTATTTATAATTTAGAGGAAACCTTTATTACTTGTTCAGCAGGAATAATCGAAATTGGCATACAACCAGAAATTGGAAATGACTATCAATGGTCAGGAGATAATTTAGATCTCTTGGAATGCCCAACTTGTCCGTTAACCAATTTTTTCAAGATAAATGATAACGGAAACTTTCAGGCTGACACCCTAAACTATCTACTCACTTGTTCCGATAATTTGGGATGTATCATACAAAATAAAATCACTGTAATTGTCCAACCTGAACCAGGGATTATTTTCGCTACAAGTCCCATTTGCCCTGGTGAGCCCGTCAATATTTGTGCCTCAGATGCCGTCTCTTATTTTTGGTTCGGTTCTGGAATTGTCCAAGGTGAACAATGTCAAACCGTTTTCCCAACTCAAACTTCTGTTTACTCTGTCGTTTTAGTCGATGCGGAAGGGTGCACAGGCACAGATACAACGATTATTATTGTAAATGACTTACCTGATGTATATGCAGGGAATGACACGATATTTTGCCCAGCAGATTTCTATCAAATCAATGCGTCTTTTAATGACAATTACCAATACTCGTGGTCGGTTGGAATGCCTTATTTAAATGACTCAACGGTCTTTAATCCAGTCATTTTACAAGAAATTGATACGACCTTAATTTTGGTCGTCACAGACGAAAATGGATGCCAAAATTTCGATGACATTGAAGTAAGCTTTGTTACCGCACCAGACATTTCGATTAGTCCTAATATAGATACTATTTGTCAAGGTGATGTGATAAGCTTAGTGGCTTCAGGTGCTAATTCGTTTCAATGGTTCCCAGAGGAAAATTGCTTAAATAATGATTGTTCGATCATGGAAGTTTCCCCGCAAAACACGACAACTTACTTAATTATAGGTTCGAATTCTGAGAATTGTACAGATACTACTTCCGTGACAATTGTTGTAGAACAAGACACCACCATTTTTGAAGTACCTGAAGAAATATGCGAAAATGACTCAACGCTGATCTTTGGGAATTGGGTTAATCAAGCTGGAACCTATTGCGATACCCTCATTTTAAATTCAGGCTGTACAAGCTTGACTTGTATAGACCTTATTGTTTTACCTATTTCAGAAACCAATTTACAAGAAACGATTTGTCAAGGCGAATCCATCGAACTCGGGAATAGCACATACACAGAATCAGGTAACTATATCGATATTTTAACCAGCCAAAATGGTTGTGATAGTATTGTAATGCTTGATTTGACAGTCAATGATATTCCTCCAATCATCCTCAATGGTCCTACAGAAGTACCGCTTGGAGAACCTGTTGATCTAGCCGTTCAAGATATTTATGACACCTATGAATGGCTAGCCAATGATGAAGAATTGAATGACTGTTTTGGCTCACCAGATTGTACCCATGATTTTCCTGAAGAAACAACTATTTATACCATTTTTGTTTCTAGAGGTATGTGTACAGATTCTGCAAGTTTGGCAGTTACTGTTCTAAGTTTTTGTGATGTGACCGATGTTCAAATTCCAAATGCATTTACCCCTGATGGCGATGAAATCAATGATACATTTTCTGTGGTTGAATTAGAAGATGGAAATAATATTAGATTGATTTCTATGGAGATTTGGAGTCGCTGGGGAGAGAAGATTTATGAGGGAACTGGCGCAAACGCTTTTTGGGATGGCACTTACAAAGACGAAGTCGCCGCAAGTGATGTTTATGTTTATGTAATTTGGATTGGTTGCTCAAATGGAGATAACAACTTGAAAAGATATGTGGGAGATGTGACAGTTTTGAGATAACTGTAGAATTAAACAGAAATAGATTCAGAATTGGCAAGCCCGATGTGTCTTTAAATGGATACATCGGGCTTGTCGGTATTTTAAAAAACTACTGTTTTACAGCTTTTATGAGTTGTATAAAGTCACCTAATTGAATTCTCCAAAAGTAATTTCCTGTCGCTAAATCCATATTTTTTAAATCAACAGCATATACCCCCTCAGGCTGATTGCCCGAAAATAAAATTTCTACCGTCTGCCCATTTCCATTTAATAAACTTATTTCAATTTCCGAATGCTTATTGAGTCCAAAATGTAAAACTTGGTATTCATTAAAAGGGTTTGGATAAAGCCCCAACAAAGTAAAAGGAGAGGTCTTTTTCGATAAAAACTCGACATTAACTAGCCCTGAAGGGTTCGGCGGGGCTGGAGTATCTTGATTAAATTTAGGTTCACTATCGTTCATTGATTGACGAAGCCGATTTTCACCATCCAAAGTATACCAAGCTTGTCCAAAAGTCTGATCTTGAGAAGGATTTAAAATGGGCGTATAATACCAATTTCCTTGAACGCTATCCGGTTTTACATCTAAAATAAAATATCCATGATTCGCTAAATCAGCATATTTTAGTTGAGGGTTCGGATTCCCTAAATTAATCGAACCCGCTGCAGCCACAACGTCTTTATTGATAAAAGGCGCTACAAATGCCGCTACTACTGCTCCAAATAGTTCATCAAAATTATCAGAAGTAACAGACTGTACAACCATTTCGACCGCTAAGGAACCTTCTCCGGTCACGCTATCATAAGTATCTGACGGCGTATATAGCGGAACCTGTGTCAAATTTGCCGTATCTACCAAAATGAATTCATTTGGTGTATTCGGAACGTCTTGTGCGAATGCATTATGAATATCACCCGAAACAATGACAATATTATCAATCTCATTCTCTTCAATATAATCTAGGACTTGCTGTTGTTCCGCTGGAAATCCTTTCCAATTGTCTAAAAACAAATTTTCATATCCATAAAAGGTTTGAGTAGGACTCAAAATAGTTAACCATCCCATACTGAATTTGGAAAAAACAACCTGATTCCCTACTACTTTCCATTTAGCATCTGAATTCAATAATTTATCAAAGAACCAGGCTTTTTGTTCAGTACCTAAAATGGTTCGGTCTGGATTTTGAATGCCCGGATCAAGAAGGCTAGCGAAAGGTTCTTCGCGGCCTGTAATTCGGGTATCTAGCATGATTAACTCCATCAAATCACCATATCTAAGGCTTCGGTAAATTCGATTGTCAGGATTATTTTCTATCGGTATCCATTCAAAATAAGCTTGGCTCGCAGCGGCTTTTCGATCCTCCCATTCTCCTTCTCCAGGATTGTGATTCGTTGCACCACCAATCCATGCGTTATTGGCAAATTCGTGATCATCCCAAACCGCAATTAATGGATGTTGCTGAAGCAATCGAATAATATTAGTATCTAAATGATAAGTTGAATAGCGCATTCGGTAATCATCTAAAGTAACTACTTCATTAGCTGGCTCAATCTGTCGATCCGCCAAAATATCTGGATTTGCGACTACCCCATTTCCATATTCATAAAAGAAATCGCCTAAAAAAATTACCGCATCCAAATCATTTCTTTTGGACAATTGTTGATACGCATTAAAATATCCAGTTTGAAAATTCGCACAATTGACCACTCCAAATTTTAAATGTTCGGCATCTGCTCCCGCTGGAGTAGTTTTCGTTCTTCCTGTTAAAGAGTTTTTACCTAAAGCCGAAAAACCATAATAATAAGTACCCCCAGAAGCCAAACCTTCAACTTTAATTTTTACAGTGTAGTCCTTAATTTGTTCTGCCTCTGTCACTCCCGAAAAAAGAATATTCGTCAACTCCGGATCTGTGGCGATCTTCCAATCAACTTCAATATTTCCCGTCATCATTGAATCGGGTGTAACTCTCGTCCAAAGAATAATGCTGTTTTCAGATGGTTCCCCAGAAGCAACTCCATGAAAAAATGGCGCCCATTCTGAAATGGGTTGAGCAAAAGAAATTCCAATATTGAAGAGAAAAAAGATTGTGGTAAGTATAACCTTTATAGAATTTTCAATTTTCGAAAGGTTGAGTGATTG
The DNA here is from genome assembly GCA_024743405.1 of Bacteroidota bacterium. GTDB lineage: Bacteria > Bacteroidota > Bacteroidia > Chitinophagales > Saprospiraceae > JANSWP01. The sequence goes on along the minus strand of JANSWP010000006.1, from coordinate 120,471 downwards.
ATTCATTTTCATAATTGGATTTTTTGTAAAAATAGGAAATGAATCAAATGAATAAGGATTTTTATTCCCAAAACAACTCCATAGCGATATTATCAGCAAGTAATTTTCCCTTTTCAGTGAGGATGTAAATCCTATTCCTCTTTTCCTCCACCAACTCATTAGTGATAAATGGAATTACATTTTTTAAAAAGAATTTTTCAAACTCCCCACCAATCTTTTTCAATTCATTCAGGTCACATCCCCAGCTTGTTCTCAATGAAGTCATTACATATTCATTATACCTCGTTTCTGGTGAAATTATTTCTTTTTCAAAGCTCGAAAATCCATTCTGAATTGCTTTCAAATATTGCGCATTATTTGCAATATTCCATTGCCGACTTTCACCGTCAAATGAATGTGCAGAAGGACCCAAACCTAAATATTTTGCCCCTTTCCAATAATTCGAATTATGTTTGGAATACCAGCCTTCCTTTGCAAAATTAGAAATTTCGTAATGCTCATATTCATTTCTTTTCATGGCGTGAATAAGCATTTCAAACTGCCGAGCTGACTGATGTTCGTCGACAGGTTTTGCTTTTCCAACTTTCACAAAATGGGCTAAAGCAGTTTTGGGCTCGATGGTCAAACAATAACAAGAGATATGTGGAATTTGATGGTCAAAAACGGTTTGAAGGTTGGTTTCCCATTGCAAATCGGAGGTTGTAGGAGATCCATAAATGAGGTCAATTGTCAAGTTTTCAAACCCTAGATCTTGAGCAAACCTTATACAATTTTCCGCCTCTTTCGCATTATGCGCTCGATTCATATATTGTAAATCCTCCTCAGAAAATGATTGGATCCCTATACTCAACCTATTAATCCGCGTTTGCTTGAGTTCTCTTAACTTTTCTAGAGTCAAATCATCTGGGTTCGCTTCGAATGTGATTTCTGGATTTTCAGAAACAGTATGAACAGCATATATTTTTTCAAAAAAAAGATCTAAATCTTCTTTAGAAAGTAAAGACGGTGTACCACCTCCAAAATAAATCGTTTCAATTTGTTCGCCCTTCAAGTAATCTCTTTGAATATCAATCTCAGCCATAATGGCATTTACCATTTGAGATTTATATTTCAAAGATGTTGAAAAATGAAAATTGCAATAGTGACAAGCTTGTTTACAGAATGGGATATGAATATATATGCCCGCCATTTTAAATTTTACCAGTTTGTTTCAAAAATAACATCATGACACAAAGTAAAATGACAGCAATCGCACCACCAATTTGCATCCACAATTCACGTTCCGCTTGTATAGTACTCTCAACATAATATCGATTGGCGGAGTTGGGCGTACCTTCACCAGAAAGCATTTCCCAATTTTCAAAATCACTATTATTTAGCCACGGTAATAAAAGGTTAAGTGTAAACACAGAATCTCTTGCCTCGATATTGTGATATCCGACACTATCAATAGCAGCCCCTTCCGGTGAAAAAAGTTGAATGGTTTCTGATACTTTATTAAGTCCAAATCCTAAACCGCCAAGGTAATTGTAAGCATTTGGAAAAGATTTTTCAAAAGACACAGAATCTTCGCAAACAATAATATAATCTTTAGGTGCAAGCATCGCTTTTGGAAAAAGAAACTCATTTTTTGAATCCGCCAATATCCAATTTTCAAGGTTTATTGAGTTCTCAGAATTATTGTAAATCTCCAACCAATCTCCTGATTTTTTATTATTTGGACTGACTTCATTTATCATAATTTGGTGAACCAAAGGATGTTCAAATTTTTCAAAAACAGCTTTCAAATTATATTTTTTCCGCCTCAACTTTAGTGCTATTTTCTTTTCTTCTTTATCAATACTGATACCTTCCCAATGAGAGAATCGATATCCTAAAGCTGGAATTGCTTCTATTTTTATAGGTATGTTTTGGAAATATTTCCCTGAAAATTGATCTTCAATCCTAAGATTTTCATTAATTAAAACATATCCTCCATGAGTCACCTCAAGTCCTAGATCTTTTTGTGGCCCCGTGTTAAACTTTTCCTCTAAATGTGCCCAAACATATGCTGGGCGTTCTTTAGCAAAAGTCCTTAAAACCTGCACTTGTTCTTGCCATCGAGTTTTACTCATACGCCACCTTTTCAAATGTCGAGGCATCTCAGGTAGAAAATCATTATATATTTCCGAAATTTCATTCTTTACATTTTCACTTGTAAAAGTAGTATTCAATCGATCAGCAAATCGATTGATAAAAGCATTCTCGAACGCTCTATTTTCTAATAATTTTCTTAAGATAAACGTACTCCAAGGCGGGTTTGGCCAAGATGGTCCGTCAGGATTGGTATGAAAAGCAAGACTATTTTTTTTGTAATTCTCAGACCTATGCAAACCAAACCCCCAATCTGTATCATAAAGAATCCATCGCCATTTTCCATTTGGCTTTTGAGGTCGCCAAAATTTTATATTCCCTCCAGCATCTTGATTGTCAAAATAAATCTGAGCGACTTGATAATCAATAAAATTTTCTACATCCATCTGAGATTTCACATAAGCATAATTGGTTGAATTCGTCAATTCCTGTTCTTTCAAAAATTTTAGAAAATCACGATAATGCTTAATATTTCCTCTTTTTCGAACAAACCTATGTTCGAAAAAGTCTATGCTATCTTTATCCACCTCTTTGTGATGATCAGCAATAAAATATCTATTTATTTTTTCTCGAATATTATAGATACCCCAATACTCTCCATTTATGTATACATGAGCTGGGCGAAAATCCTGTTTTTCAATATCCCAGTCTTCTAATAAATTAGTCATTAATCCATCCCGAAAATGGGTTTTCCCATAATCACTTCCCGAGTTTCGAAGAACCAAAAATTTGAACTTTTCTAACCCATTCTCCCCAAAAACAGCATGCTTAATTCTCTTTTGACCATATCGTTTTCTGGCAACGAGTGTAAATGATTTTTGAGGAAACAACCGACTCATCCCTCCAAATAAGCGAAACCCAGAAAGGCTACGATAAATACAATCACCATTGGTTTCAAAGATCTCAGCATTAATAGGAAATTCTTTTCGACTCCAAAAATTTGCACCTGGCAATTTCCAAAGTGAATCAATAGCATTTGACCCTTTCATGAAAAGTCCATATTCAGAATCAAATAAAATATTGGGACTTAAAGATAAAGAGACAATTGGGAAGGTAGATTCAGGCTCATTAATAAAATAAGTATGGCTAAAAATATTACTCTTATTTTCTCTATTGAAAGCAATCGCTCTAACAACGGTCGTTTTATCAATAAAGATAGGTCGTTCATATTTTAAGGCCTGCTTTCGTTCAGGAGTAGACCCATCTATGGTATAATAAATAGAGGCTCCTGGCGCAAATAACTCTACCATTTGCTGATCTGAAAAAACACCTCCATTAGGTAAATATTCGACTAAAAGAGGAGTATTTTCATACTCTTTTGAAGAGGTGTTAATTGAAGGGTTTTGGGCATATAAATTCCAATTCACCAAAAAAAAAAAGAATGATATTATTAATGAAAATCTCAAAATAAATCCTGCTTGTTATTGAATTGAAAAGAAAAAGATAGGAGTTCGTTAAGACCTTTACTATGGTCACTTCCTTTTTCACTAAAATCGTTAACTTCTGAAATAATTAATTTTCCTCTTAGAAATAGCCGGCAAAGTAAAACAAAATCAAGTGATATTAAAAAATAGCATGATAATTTATACCTTGCCGAAGCTTGCTCGATCCTTTTCTTTTCTAAGCTATCATTTATTCTAAAATACTTGGAAGTCACATTATGACAAAAAATAGCATCAAAAAATCTATTATTTATGGACGCCATCCAATTGTGGATGCCATCAATTCTGGAAGTTCCATTGATAAGATTCTATTACAAAAAGGCATTCGTGGAGAATTTGAAAAAGAAATTCGTCACTTATCCAAATCAAACAATATACCCGTTCAAGTTGTCCCAAAAGAACGATTATCTAAATTTGTAAAAGGCAATCATCAAGGAATTGTAGGCTTTCTTTCAAGTATAAAGTATTATAAGTTAGAGGATGTGCTTCCTATGATTTACGAAAAGTCGGAAACACCCTTAATTCTTTTGTTAGATGGCATCACTGACATTCGAAACTTTGGTGCTATTGCTCGATCTGCAGAAATTTGTGGCGTTCATGCGATTGTTATCGCTCAAAAAGGAAACGCCCAAATTAACGAAGAAGCAATAAAAACTTCGGCAGGGGCACTCACTCGAATCCCTGTTTGTAGAGAAAAGAGTTTAATTGGCTCTATGGAATATTTAGAGCTTTCAGGTATTCAAACTTATGCAAGTGACTTAAACGCTTCGAAGAAAGTTTTCGAATTAGATTGGACACAACCAGCCGCTGTGATCATTGGTTCAGAAGGTGATGGTGTAAGCTTTCCAGTATTAAAAAAAGTCAATCAAAATTTCATCATTCCTCAAGTTGGAACAACAGATTCTTTCAATGTTTCGGTTGCTACAGGAATTATTCTATATGAAGTATTGAGACAAAGACTTTAGTTTTTCCCTTCAAATAAATTCCTTATCTCTAGAATAAAAGGACTCCCGGATAATCAATCATCCGGGAGAGCGAATTTAAAACAGCAGGATATTAGGTCATGCTTTGACGACATGCCTATGAGAAACTAACACAAAACTATCTTTTGAAATGCCTATCTCGAAACATTAAAGGTTTGCGTATAAATATTACGACGCAGTTGAGGAGCGAATTTATTATTTCAGACTAGACGTGGAATTGGTAGACCATCTGGATAAATGACCAATTTTACAACGAAATATAAAGTCAAAAAGACACCATTAAGTTAAGTGTAACGTATATTTATACGCAAGCTCTAAAGATCACTAAGTCTTCGAATAACTCTATACAATCGGGTATGTACACTCACCTCTTCTACAAAAGGATCATGTTCGAGGTGATTAGCTGAAATTAATTTGAGGTGTGTGACACGTCCTCCATGACGAATCTTTTGGACGTACTTTACCCAAAGAGAACCATTATTCTTTACCGCATAAATATCATTATCATGGATACTTTCTAAACTTTCAATTTGACGACAAATCACTAAATCACCGTTATGAATAACAGGTTCCATACTATTTCCATTAATTGGAAATGCGACTAAACCAGTACCAGCAACCCCTGGAATAGCAAACCAAGAGTGATCCTCTTTAGCAAATGAACCAGCCTCTACTGTGGAGCCCGCAAATGCCTCTGTGGATGTATACAGAATGTTTCCATTAATGGGCGCATCATTATTAATAAAAGAATGACTATTCGGGATATCAAAACCAAAGGGAGTACCTACCCCGTCAAGCATAAAAGCTTCGCTGACGCCATACTCCCGGCATAAAGTTCTTGCTTGAGAATAACTAATAACTCTTTTATCCTTAGGATTGAGAAAAGCACGAATAATATGACCATAACCTCTATTGCCCAAAATCTTTTCAGCGAAATCACCCATCCCTTTACCCCCTCGATCATTCTTTACAATTTCACCTCTATCCTCTAAAAGGTCAAATACTTTAACAAATCGTTCATTTAATTCCAAACGGTCTTCTCTAATCATTTTAGTCTGTTTTATTTTTTAAAACAATATTCAATTATTTGGTCGTAAAAATAAAACAAATAAGTTTTTAAACCAAATTGTTTTGATATTTTTTGTTTTTAAAATAAAAACTTCAGTTAAAATGGCTATCTTCAGTAGGAAATGTTTGATAAAGGAGTTACTTTTTTTATTATTAATGTTTTAATTTGTGTTAACCAAAATCATTCATTTTTCATTTTTAGCCAGTCGTCTTTTAGTAAGGAAAATAATTCCATATCAAAATATTGATTATAAAAAAAGGCAGCTTGTCTTAAGGTACCTTCATGCAAAAACCCCATTCGTTCCGGAATTTTAATACTTTTCCCATTATTTGTAGCCACTTTTATTTCAATTCTATTAATGGCTTTAGTGCGAAAATTATAATCAATAAGTCTTTGACAAGCTTTTGTCATGATTCCCTTCCCCTGTAATTCTTCACGAAGCCAATACCCCAATTCAGCTGTCCGCATTTCTTTATCAATTTTTACAAAACTTACAGACCCAGCAATTTTTCCATCATATAATACATAAGTGGTTAACTTTTGCCCTCCCTGATTAAATCGAGCCGCATCCTTCAAAAATGCCCTTAGATATTCAACCGATTTAGTTCGTTCGACCCAAGGAAGCCATTCCCCTAAGTACAATTGTTGATTAGATATTATTTCGAAAATCTCTTCCGCAAATTCAAGTTTTGGTAAATGAATGGTTATTTGATCATCAACTTTTAAGAAGGATTTCATGGTCGTTCAATTTAAAAAAAAATCAGCGTTACTAAATCTGTAAAGGGCTCAAAGATAATGTCCGATTGAAACTATTAATTAAAAAGGTCTTTTGTGTCTAATGTTTTATCCGAGTAAATTCGGTATAACTTTTGAATACATTATAATTATTTTCAATATATTTGATGTGGAAAACTAATTTTTCAATTTTGAAATCAATTTGTCTTTTTCGAAAAAAAAGTTTTACCTTCATCATTTGAGAAAACTGATAAAACGAGCATAAGCAATATGGGAAAAATTATTTCTCTTCTAAATCACAAGGGAGGAGTTGGCAAAACCACTAGTGCCATCAATATCGGGGCTGGTCTAGTTGAATTAGGCAAGAAGGTTCTTCTGATAGACCTCGATCCTCAAGCTAACCTCAGCCTTTCCCTCGGCATTCCAAGACAAAGCGAAACCATATATGAAGCTCTCCGTGGGGAGTCTGAATTAGTCCCTTATACTGTCAAAAAAGGGATGGATGTTGTCATGTCTACACTTGATCTTTCGGGGGCAGAAATGGAACTCATCAATGAAGCTGGACGTGAGTTTATTTTACGTGAACTTTTTGAGCCTTTAAAAGAAGAATATGATTTCATCATTATTGACTGCCCTCCTTCATTAGGTTTGCTCACACTAAACGCATTAACTAGCAGTAATTATGTAATTATTCCTCTTCAGACTGAATTTTTGGCTTTACAGGGTTTAGCAAAAATCAAACAAGTCATTGATAAAGTTCGATTCCGATTGAATAAGAAATTGGAAATTGGCGGCGTAATTGCTACTATGTACGATGCACGTAAGGTTTTAAACAGAGATGTTGTCGAAACCATCCGAAAATATTTCGGTGAGAAAGTATTCAATACCCTCATTCGTGATAATGTTGCTTTAGCAGAGGCTCCTGCTCAACGGAAAGATATTTTTGGTTATAACAGAAATAGTCCCGGTGCAAAAGATTACCTCAACTTGTGTAAAGAGCTAATTGAGCGCACCTCAATGGTTGAAGCTTAAAAGATCCTCTTTAAGTAAATAGTTTGGATCTGATTAATTCGCTTAATTATAAAATTGTACCCACTAATTACCAATCACCCAATTTAGAAAGACAATTCTGAATCAGGATAAATAACTTAGAACATTGAGTAAGAAAAGATTCACAGAAGGATTGGAAAGTATTTTTGGTAACACTTCGGATGAAGATTTCGGAAGTGGTGGGCTCTTAGCTGTGGAAGAACCCAAAGAACAGAAGGCTATCGCAAAAAAGCCAGTTCGAAAATCAAAATCTAGAAAAAACTTCACCACTGATCTAGATTCTCTTTTTGAAGATGTTTTGAAAGAAACGATTATTGAACAAACGCAAAAACGCGAAAAAGGACTAGATAATAAGACCAAGTCAACCCAAAATAAAACCCGTAAAAGGAAACCATTAACGGGCTTAGATGCATTAATCCGTAGAACCGTTGAGAGCAGTAGTATAGAAATTGATTCAAATCTAAAAAAGAGAGTCACTTTTGTTTTTGAGAAGCAAAAAATTGATAAACTCAAGAAAATCGCCCGAATTGAAAAAGCTTATCTTAAAGATATCTTAAATGAAATTGTCTCTGAATACCTCGAAACCTACGAGGAGAAAAGAGGAAACGCTGAAAATTAATCTCTCAATAAATTGTTCTTTCCCAATAAAGCTCAATGCTAACTTACTTATTAGACTTTAAGATTATAATCTTATCAGAACCGTCTAATTCAATGATTTTTCTTGTCTGTTTCTAATCCGTCCTGAATTTACCCTACATTCACTCTTATTTTTATTTCATTTTTGGTAGTTGGCAAGATATAACTTACCCATTTTTTTGCCAACTCTCTAAACTTGCAGATCAAACAAAATGAAAAACTTTAACGGAAAAGTTGCAGTGATAACAGGAGCAGCCTCTGGAATTGGGCGAGCATTAGCGATTCAATTATCGACTTTAGGTGCCAAAATAGTAGCGGTTGACTTTAACAAAGAAGCACTAAGCGAAACATCCAGTTTAATCGAAAAAAACGGCGGAGAAGTATTTCAAAAGGTGATGGATGTCTCCAAAAAAGAATTGATTTATGAATTAGCAGAAGATGTTTTAGCAAAATATAGCCAAGTTGACCTTGTCATAAATAATGCGGGGGTTGCACTGGGTCTGATCTCAGTTGAAGATGTAACTTATGACGAACTAGAATGGATTATTGGCATCAATCTTTGGGGTGTCATCTATGGAACAAAAGCCTTTTTACCTCATCTAAAAACGCGACCGGAAGCTGCAATTATTAATATATCAAGTGTTTTTGGTTTGGTCGGCGTTTATAAACAAGCTCCCTACTGTATTACCAAATTTGGAGTTCGTGGTTTTACGGAAGCCTTACGAACAGAATTAATGGATTCTAAGGTACTCGTAATGCAGGTTCACCCAGGTGGCATTAAAACTAATATTGCTAAAAATGCCCGACATAGTCATGCAAACAAAGAAATAGACAAAAATTTTGGCGCCCATTTTGAAAAAAATGCACGTACAACCGCTGAAGATGCTGCAAAACAAATAATAAAAGGAATTCAAAAAAAGAACCCTCGAGTCAGAATTGGAGTCGATGCAGTTTGGATAGATAGATTATCTCGTTTTTTCCCTAATTGGATGCTCAAAAAATTTGCTAAAATGTCTCGCCGATACGAGGAAGGAGGTGATTTATTTTAACGGGTTGCCTCTACCCATTTCGTTAATTGAATAAATTCTTCTAAGGATAATTGTTCAGGGCGCTTTTTGAAAAATTCATCTTCTAAAATTGGATTATCTTTCAAAAATGATTTCATCGTATTTCGAAGCATCTTCCTACGCTGACCAAAAGTTTGTTTGACAATTTGTTTGAATAATTTTTCATCACAGCCTATATCCGCATTTGCTTTTCTTACCATTCGAATCACTGCAGATTCTACTCTGGGAGGCGGACTGAAATTTTCAGGACCTACATCAAACAAAACCTTTCCCTCGTAATAAGCTTGAATTAAAACGCTAATGACTCCATAGGTTTTTGAACCTGGTCCTGAGACGACGCGATCAGCCACTTCTTTTTGAAACATGCCTACCATTTCTGGAATTTGGTCACGGTGCTCCAACATTTTGAAAAGAATTTGAGAGGAAATATTGTAGGGGAAATTTCCAATCAACGCAAATGGCTCATTTTTCAAAAATAAATTTAAATCTACTTTTAAAAAATCAGCAGGAATAATTGAATCCTTTAAATCAGGATAATTTCCATTTAAATAAAGCACCATATCTCTATCGGCTTCCACTGCCCATAATTCAAAGTCTTTTTCTAATAAATATTTAGTCAAAACACCTTTTCCTGGTCCTACTTCGACTACTCTTTTATAAGCATCATGTAAAGTTAGACCACTAGCAATTCGGCTTGCCATATCTTCATTGATCAAAAAATGCTGTCCAAACGATTTTTTTGCTTTCATAACATAGATTTAAAAAAGGGTTTTCCACTACGTTTCCCCATTTTCAGTAGGTAAAAGTTTTAGCCTCAAATCATTTCATTAACTTAGCGGCTCTTTTTTAACATGGTAATTGTTCGACAAAGGTATCATTTGCTTTAAGTCGAACAAAAATCAACTCAAACATTAGCCCAAAATACTGGACGAAGCATGGAGAAATTAAAAATCGGGATTAGTATAGGCGATATAAATGGCATTGGTTTAGAAGTGATTTTGAAAACGCTAAATCATGAAAGAATTCAAGAAACTTGTGTTCCAATAATTTACGGCTCTTCTAAAGTCGTCTCTTATCATAAAAACATTACCGGCATTGATGATTTTCATTTTCAGCCACTAAAAAGTACAGAAAGAATTCATACAGGAAAAGTCAATGTTGTCAATTGCTGGGATGAAGTCGTGAATATCACGCTTGGACAAGCAACCGAAGATGGAGGAAAGTACGCTTTTCTTTCTTTAGAAAAAGCAGTTAGTGATCTTAAACATGGAATTTTGGACGCCCTAGTCACGGGACCCATTAATAAAAAAGCCATGCAAATGGCATCATTTCCTTATCCTGGTCACACCGAATATTTGACTACTCAAATGGGAGAATCCGAGAGCCTAATGATGATGGTAAACGGTGGTTTACGTATTGGCGTAGCTACCAACCATATACCGCTTAAGGATGTTGCGAACAGTATTACAAAAGAGCTAATCACGACCAAGTTAAAGGTCATGGCTCATACCTTGAAAAAAGATTTTGGAATTGACAGACCAACCATAGCCGTTTTGGGTTTAAACCCCCATGCAAGTGACGGAAGTATTTTTGGCGATGAAGAAGAAAAAATTATTCGCCCAGCCATTGTACAACTAAAGAAAGGAGGCATGATAATAAATGGTCCATTTCCTGCTGACGGTTTCTTTGGTTCTAGTCAATTTAAAAAGTACGATGCTATTTTGGCGATGTACCATGACCAAGGTTTGATTCCATTCAAAACACTTTCTTTCGGAAGTGGCGTGAATTTCACTGCCGGTCTATCATTTATTCGAACTTCACCTGACCATGGGACAGCTTATGATTTAGCAGGTCAAAATGCTGCCGATCCATCTTCCTTTAGAAATGCTTTGTTTTTGGCGATAGATGTCTCTCGTAATCGAAAAGAATATTTCGAAAATCGTGAAAATGCCTTAGTTAAAAAGAATAAGTTAAAAAGTGAAAATGACGGAGACCCAGCTCCTTTTGAATAATAAATATTCAGCGTTCAGAGTGACCCATTTATATAAATACAACCATTCTGAACGCTGAATACTTCTATCCGCATTCCTTACCATTGCTTGGCTTGATAAGGATAACGAATGTGGTATTGACGCCGAACCATTTCTGTGACTTTAGCTCTAAACTCTTCGATATTTTCGCGTTTTAGAGCAGAAAGAAAGACATTATCATGCTCAAAATTGTTTTTTAAAGCTTCTTTCAATTCCAACTCCAAATTCTCTCGAATTTCTGGCTCTAATAACTCATCATAGTTTAATACTCGATATTTATCTATCTTATTAAAAACCAACAAAGTAGGCTTTTCTATTGCGTCAAGGTCTTTTAAGGTTTCATTGACTGTTCGAATTTGGTCTTCATACAAAGGATGGGCAATATCAACTACATGAATCAAAATATCACTTTCGCGCACTTCGTCTAGGGTCGATTTAAAACTTTCAACCAAGTGATGCGGTAATTTCCTGATAAATCCAACGGTGTCTGATAAAAGAAATGGCATACCTTCCCAAGCGACCTTACGAACGGTAGTGTCTAGCGTCGCAAATAATTTATTCTCGGCAAAAACGTCAGATTTACTAACTACATTCATCAAGGTGCTCTTTCCAACATTCGTATAACCAACAAATGCGACTCTAATCATTTGTCCACGTTGTTTTCGACGAGTGGTATTTTGAAGATCAATTTTATCTAATTTCTTTTTTAGTAAAGAAATTTTATCCCGCACAATCCGACGATCCGTTTCAATTTCTTTTTCACCCGGACCTCTCATTCCGATACCTCCTCTTTGGCGCTCTAAGTGAGTCCAAAGCCCTCGAAGTCGAGGTAAAAGATATTGCATTTGCGCTAATTCGACTTGAGTTTTGGCTTGGGCAGTTTGTGCCCGATTAGCAAAAATATCGAGGATCAAAGAACTACGGTCAACAATTTTAACCTTTAAAGTTTCCTCAATAATACTGAGTTGTTTTCCTGAAAGGTCATCATCAAATATGACTAAATTTACTTCTTCATGTTCTTCTATATATTCCTGTATTTCTTTCAATTTTCCACTACCAATAAAAGTCCGAGAGTCAGGGTGATCTAATTTTTGCACATATTTCTTAACAGTTTTAGCTCCTGCTGTCAATGCCAAAAAAGCCAGCTCCTCTAAATACTCTTGAACCTGTTCTTCAGTATGTTTACGCTGAATCAGACCGACCAAAATAGCCTTTTCTTCCTTCTTAAATCCCTTTTTCGAATGTTTACTTACATTCCAATCGTTCGTCATATATTATTTAATTATTAGTTTTAAACTTGTTCGGAAATAAGAATTGGATATATGAAAATTAGATTTTTTGCTCAGACGAGGCTCATTTTGAGTTTCGTACCCGTAGGTACGGGAGGAAAAATAGCCGAAGTAGGAGGGAAAAAGATTTTTTCATATGCTAATTTATTATTTCCGAACAAGTCTTTTTTATTCAAAAAAATCATCTTCTTGCTATCCAATCAGAGGGATTCAGACGATTTTTTTCTTTCCATATTTCAAAATGTACTTCTGACGCATTTGTTTTGGAATCCGTACTCACTTTTCCAATTGAAGTGCGAATTTTTACATTTTCGCCATTTTTAACAAATACCTCCTTTAAATTAGAATAGACGGTATAATAGTTCCCGTGTTTAACAATTACCATATAATCAAACCCTGGAATGAACTGAACACCAGCTACCTCTCCTCCAAAAACGGCGCGTACATCCGCATTTTTATCTGTCTGAATATCAATACCATTATTAGAAATTTCAATCGATTTGATTGTTGGATGTGTTTGCCTTCCAAATTTTCCAGTGACAACTCCATTTTTCACTGGCCAAGGTAATTTACCCTTATTTTTATAGAAAGCATTCCCTAAATTCTCTACTGGAACAGCATCTCTATCTACATTAGGAAAATTAGTATTATTCCGCTCGGATTTTCTTCTTTGGGCCATTTCTGTCCTAATAATTCTTTCAATTGCATCACTCAGTCGAGAATTTTCTTGCTCTTTTGCCTCAAGATTCGCTGCTAACCTAGCTTCATCATTTTCTAAACTTTGCAATAACTCATCCTTTTGAGAGATCTCACTTTCCATTAAATAGGCCTGACGTTTTACATTATCCAACTTTTGCAAAAGTTTCACCTTTGTACTATCCAAAGTCGTTATTTTAGAATGCAACATATTTTGAGTGTCCAAAATTAAACGGGCTTGCTTTTGGCGGTAAGCGTCATATTGTTTCAAATATTGCCATCGTCGATAAGCTTCATTAAAGCTACCTGCCGAAAAAAGAAACAATAGATCGCTTTGATTCAACTTTTGCCGATAAGCAGACCGCAATAACGCTCCATATTCTTCTTTTAATCGCACAACATCACTTGTCAATGATTCTACGACTTCGGATGACCGTTCGATATTAGAGGTCAAGATTTGTATTTCTCTCTGAATGGAATTAATCAACTGTTTTCTCGCCTTGATTTGTCGTTGAAGAGCAAGAAATCGTTCTAACGTGGCTTCCCTATTTTTTTGAGTTTCTTTAAGCAAATTTGAGGTTAAACGAATATCATTTCGCAAGCGTTTTTGCTGTTCTAATAGCTCCTTTCTTTGTTGAGAAAAGAGTGAAAGCGGAAGGAACAAGAACAAAAAGAAAAGGTATTTCCAATGGGTGGAAGTCAGAAACCCCATCTGCCCAAATAAGAAGCTAAATTTTAATAACATCAGCTTACTAATGCGGTAAAACACTTTCTCAACGGAAGGGAAGTCTTTCAATATATTATAGTTCAACCTTTTTATATCTATCTGAAATTTCAAATCTGATGCTCTTTGGGACGTTGATTTCGACCTTTGATAAATCAATTTTAATGGACATGGCACCATACTCACGACTATTAAAATTAAGATGCCGAAAATACGAAAAATTCTGTCCATCAGGCAATTGTTGATAATCCTTGAAGGCAACATCCATACTTCGCTTATTTCGAAAATCATCAATTAACATTTGACTTAAAAAATATTCAGTTGCCTCTAACCAATATTTAGTATCATAACGATCTGTTTTACCTTTCAAACGATATCGTTGATTATCAACTTTAGAATCCAATTTTTGAGTAAAAAAAACAGGATTTCCGATGAGCATAGCTTGCAAACCAGCAAAATTGGTAGGGAAACCAAATGCTTGTTGTGCCTTCTCAAATGAATCCATTATATACTCCTTACTTTGGCGATTAATAAGAAAAATAGAATCGGGCGTTATTTGAAGCCGAACCCCCTCCACACTCATTTTTTTAAAATTTAACCAAATCAAACTGTCCTTTCGAAATCTAATATTAGCAGTAAATTTCTGTACTCCATAGTCATCTTGATACGTCACTTTAGCTTTTGAACTCAGCCAATCCACATTCACTTGATTTTGTACCAATCTCTTCATCAAAAACTTACTCGACTTAGGTTTCAATTTCTTGACTTTCTCAACATTTCTAGTCGTCTTACACGAAAACATAAAAAGGCTACCGAATATTAAAAGGGAAAAAAGGACTCTATTCATGGTGCAAAAATAAGGTTTGAAAATTATTAAATGAACAGCTTTTTCAAAAGACTAATTTGAAAACGAAAAGGTTACTCTTCTATTATTTTCTACGTCAAATGGAAAATTATTTATTTGAATAAAAGGATTACGCAAAAAGTAATACTTTTGATTGACAATTTTTTTCTACACAAAAAATATTAATATGCGTTGGCAAGGCAGAAAAGGAAGCCAAAATGTTGAAGACCGCCGAAGTGGTCGAGCCAAAAAAGTGGGAACAGGCTTAGGTCTCGGTTCCATTGTTATTATCATAATCGCTCTTTTAATGGGTGAAAATCCCGCTCAAATGCTCCAACAATTTGGCGGAGGAGGGCAAGCTCAAACTCAACAAACTCAAACAACAACAGGTGGTGACAGCGACGAACTTGGTCAATTTGTTTCGGTGGTTTTAGCAGAAACCGAAGAGGTTTGGAATAAACTATTTCGCGAACAGCTAGGACGGAAATATCAAGAACCTACACTCGTATTATTTGATGGAAAAACAACTTCTGCTTGCGGATATGCAAGTGCAGCTACTGGTCCCTTTTACTGTCCTGGTGATCGAAAATTATATATTGACTTAAGTTTTTATCGTCAACTAAAAGAGCGTTTCAAAGCTCCAGGAGATTTTGCAATGGCTTATGTTGTAGCTCATGAGGTTGCTCATCATGTTCAATATTTATTAGGTATCACACGTCAAGTCGATAGCCAAAGAGGTCGCGTTAGCAAAACAGCATATAATGATTTATCGGTTCGATTAGAGTTACAAGCTGATTTTCTCGCTGGAGTTTGGGCGCATCATGCGCACCGGATGAATAATATTTTAGAAGAAGGGGATATAGAGGAAGCATTGAATGCTGCTCATGCAATTGGTGACGATCGAATTCAAATGGAAACGCGCGGATACGTCGTTCCTGATTCTTTTACACATGGTACTTCTGAACAAAGAATGCGATGGTTTACGAAAGGTGTGAAGTCCGGAAATTTGAATGAGGGAGATACCTTCGCAGCAACTAATTTGTAATCTTTCTTATAAATACTTTCAGAATAAAGTCTTATAAGTACCAAGACAATTCTGAAATTTTAGATATACATAATTCCATCTTGGTACTTGCAAAGCGGCTAATACAGGATTAGCCGCTTTTTTTTGAATAAATTATACTGCTTCCCTTGATTTATAATACTATTTCTCTCACAAAATTTTATTTTACACTCTAATTCTTTTAAACTATCATTTTAGATTTATGAAATATTCATGGCTCATCATTTTTTGTCTCTTTTCCCAAATTACTTTTTCTCAGCACACCAATTGGGTTGATTTATTCAATGGCAAAGACTTAGATGATTGGCAACAATTAGGTGGTAAAGCCGAATATAAAATTGAAGCCGATTGTATTGTCGGCATCAGTAAATCAAACACTCCCAACAGTTTCTTGACAACCAAAAAACACTATAGTGATTTCATTTTAGAATATGAAGTCTTCGTGGATCCAGTTATGAATTCTGGTGTCCAAATTCGAAGTAATAGTCTTCCTGAATATTCTAATGGACGAGTACACGGCTATCAGGTAGAATTAGATCCAAGTCCTCGTGCTTTTAGTGGGGGTATTTATGATGAAAGTAGGCGTGGGTGGATGTACCCTCTTTCAAGAAATCCAAAGGCAAGAGCCGCTTTTCAAAATGGAAAATGGAATAAATTTCATATTGAAGCCATTGGAAATACACTGAAAGTTTGGTTGAATGGTGTTCAGTGTACTAATCTAGTAGATGATATGACAGCCTCTGGTTTTATTGGGTTGCAAGTGCATGGAATTGGCAATCCTGAACACGCCAATAAGGAGATACGATGGAAAAATCTTCGGATTTTGGAATCTGACTTTGACAACCATACATGGAAAGAGGATCCTGAAGTTCCTCAATTGAGTTTTTTAGTAAACCAACTAACTCAATATGAAAAAAGAAAAGGTTGGCGATTACTTTGGGATGGAAAAACAACTAATGGTTGGCGTAGTGCTAAGTCAAATAATTTTCCTGAATCAGGTTGGGAAATCAAAGACGGTGTGCTCACCATCCTAGCTACAGATGGAGCAGAGGCAACTGGACCCGGGGATATTATTACGGAAGAACAATTCAGTGATTTTGAATTAGAATTAGAATTTAACATCACCAAAGGAGCAAATAGTGGTATTAAATATTTTGTCGACCCTGAACTAAATAAGCAGGTAGGTTCGGCAATCGGTTGTGAATTCCAGATCTTGGATGACCAAAATCATCCAGATGCAAAACAAGGCGTGAATAGTAATCGGACGGTTGCCTCCTTATATGATTTAATTAAAGCTGAAAATCTTTCTATTCCAGGCCGTGGGAAGCAATTTAAAGGTGTTGGAGCATGGAACAAAGCGCGAATTGTTTCTCGTAATGGAAAAGTAGAACATTGGCTCAACGGCGAAAAAACAGTAGCATATGACCGATGGTCTCAAATGTTTAAAGCATTAGTAGCTTATAGTAAATATAAAGTTTGGCCAGAATTCGGACAATGGGCAAAAGGGCATATTTTACTGCAAGATCATGGCGATACGGTACATTTTCGAAGTATCAAAATTCGTGAGTTTTGAGAACTCATTCATAACGAGCATTAATTTTATTGACTTAAAACCGAATTAAATTCTCCAATCATGAAAAACAATATTACAAGACGAAATTTTGTAAAAAAATCATCTATTGGTTTAACAGCAATGGCAGTTTCAGCGAGTAGCTATGCGCGAATTTTAGGATCTAATGAAAGGCTAAATATTGGAGTGGCAGGATTGAATGGTCGAGGGCAAGGACATTTAATTGCCGCCGCATTAGGAAAAAATTCGACGGTCACTGCTTTTTGTGATGTGGATACTCGAACATTTGAAAAAAGTCATAAAACGCTAGAAAAATGTGGTGTTGGAGAAGTCATGACCTATATTGATATTCGAAAACTATTAGAAAATAAAGATATCGATGCGGTTTCGATCGCAGCGCCTGATCATTGGCATGCACCTATGGCAATTATGTCAATGAACGCAGGAAAGCACGTTTATTTGGAAAAACCATGTTCACATAATCCTCAGGAAGGAGAATGGTTAATTACCTCCTCAAAAAAAACAGGCAAAGTCTTACAAATCGGAAATCAACAACGATCTGCACCCACCTCTATCCAAGCCATTCAAGATATTCAGGATGGTATTATTGGAGAAGTATATTATGGCAAAGCTTGGTATGCTAATACAAGGGGAACAATCGGAGTTGGTAAAACAGCACCTGTACCAACTGAATTAGACTGGGACTTGTGGCAAGGACCTGCGCCACGAAAAACGTATAAAGACAATTGGGTTCATTATAATTGGCATTGGTTCTGGAATTGGGGAACAGGCGAAATCAACAATAATGGGCTACACGAAATGGACATATGCAGATGGGCATTGGGTGTTGACTACCCAACAAAGGTCACTTCAGCTGGTGGTCGTTATCATTTCCAAGATGACTGGCAATTTTATGATACTCAAGTTGCGAATTTTGAGTTTAACGGAGGTAAAATGATTACTTGGGAAGGAAGATCCTGCAATGGTTCTCCATTTCATAATCGAGGGCGAGGAGCAACAATTCATGGTACTAATGGTACGATCTTGCTAGATCGAAATACCTATATCGTTAAAGACAAAGGAGGAAAATTGGTGAAACAAGTGGATGAAAAGACCTATTCTGAAACAACAAATACCGTGGGTCTTGGTGCACTAGATGCTTACCATATGGATAATTTTGTGGATTCTGTAAGAATAGGAGTCGCTTTAAACTCACCAGTCTTAGAGGCTCATAAAAGTACATTGATGTGTCATTTGGGTAATATTTCACAAAAACTCAATCGAACCTTAAAGATTGACTCTACAACTGGGAAGATTTTGAAAGACAAAAAAGCTATGAAAATGTGGAAGCGAGAATATGAAAAAGGATGGGAACCTAAAGTATAAAATGAAAAAAGCTCTATCTACTACGAGAGCAGATAGAGCTAAAGATTTAGTATCAGTAAGTTAGAATAAAAAACGTTTTATAAAGGTTAAATGCTTTTAATGTAAAGGTTGATAAGTAGCAATAATGGCTTGGACTTCAGTATCCTCCTGCAAAACAGGCAAGATATCAAACAAAGAATTGTGTTGATAAAAGTCTTCGTCCAAAGCATTACTCAAGAGCATGAATGCATCTTGGCGTTTATTTAAGAGAAATAAGCAACCAATTCTATAGTACATTAAATTGGTATCACCAGTATATTCTTCTCCTTCATCAATAACCTCCAAAGCTTGCTCGACCATATTCATTTGCACTAAAAATCGTGCATATTTTATCCAATATCCGCTTTGTTCAGGTGCGATTTCGGTTGCTTCTCGATAGAGTGGACCTGCTTTATCATAATTACCTAAATGAAAATAAGCATCTGCTAAAGAAGAGAAGTATTCTTCTCTTTTGTCCTCAATTCGAATGGCATGCTTAAAATAACGAATCGCTTTTGCCCAATTTTCTTCTTTATAATAGCACTCTCCCAAATGGAAGAAAACTTCATCATTGAATGGATCTAATTGTGCCGCCTTTTCAAAAAATGTTTTCGCAATAGCGAAACTAGATAGTTTTTGATAACACTGACCAATTCTTTGGAACAGATAATAATCAGGCTCAAAGTGTTCCAAAACCTCCTGATAACAACTCAATGCTTTATGATAATTCTGAATTTCAAAGCAAATCTCTGCACAATCTTTATACGCTAATTCAAAATTATCATTTATTAAGAAGGCATATTCATAGGCTTCAATCGCCTCTTCATAATGTCCATAATAAGACTTGGCAGCGCCCAAATTGTACCATGCTAAATAAGAGTATGGATCTTCATTAAGAATGTGTTCATGCAATTTTATGCTTTCACGGAATTTTTTGGATAATTCCACACAAATCCACATCCGTTCTAGGGCTTCTTTATTTTTTATATTCTCCTTCAATGAAGCTTGAAGAGCATAATACATTCTCTGATATTCTTCCATCGCCTCATAAACCAAAGATTCCGTTAAGAATACTTTACTCAAATCTTCTGTATCTTGAAAATGTTTTAACCCTTCCAATATTTGTAATGCATCGTCGTAAAGTTCTAAAGAAGCCAAAGCTTCTGCACGCATCAGAGGAATTTTCAACTCATTCGGAGCCAATATCTCTGCTTTATCAAGCGCGCCCATAGCTAGTTCTTCACGTTGATAATCAATCAACAATTCAGCCTTACGAATATAAAATTCTGAGGAAAAATTATGCTGAGCAATAGCATAATCTACTACATCCAAGGCGCGATCAATCAGATACTCCTCTTGGAAGTAATTGATGAGCATATGATAAGATTGCTCATCAAGAAAAGAAACTTTGCCATTCTGGCACATATCTTCGAATCGAGAAACTAGATCAAAGATAGCTTGCTTATTGTTAAAATCTTTCTGACTCATAGTTGTTGTTTAATACAAAAACTCTAATAAAGGTACTTCTATTTGAAGCTGTCAAAAGATTATTTTCACGCCAAAATGCTAACAAATGACGAAACGGTAGGTTTTTTTTAGGGAAAGGTCATTTTTGTATAAAATATTAATTTTTAATAATTTAAAAATATCATTTATTTGAAAATATTCGTATTGTTTAATTCAATATACACATTAGCCTGTTAATAAGCACATTTTGAATTTTTCATTCCTTTTTTGGCAGTTTTCCAATTCATATATATAAAAAATATCATAATAAAATTATTTTGTTTTTCAACCTTCCTTTTCACGTCGACTGACAAAATAAACCCCTATAAAAATAAGTAGCCCAGCTCCAATTTTATCCACTGTCAAAATGTCCTTAGCTAATACTACAGCGATAATCGTCGCTAAAAGAGGTTGCAAATAAACGTAAATACTGACCACAGAAGTATTGACCTCTTTTAGCGCAAATGCATTTAATAAATAAGTCAATACCGTCGTAAAAATCAAAACGTAAAATACCGCCATCCAGATATATGTCGGAAAAGTATTCCATTCAATTTGCAAAAAATTAGAAAACCCAAATGGTATGACAAAAATAGCTCCGAAAGTAAAAACCCATTTAACGACAGTAATGGGGTGATATTTTTCCATTAAGGACTTAACTAAGACAAGATAAGTTCCATAGCAAGCTGCATTCATAAAAACTAGGACGTCACCTAATATTCCACTTTTATTATATGCAAAATTTTTGCCATAAGTGATCAAAAGAATAGCTCCAACGATACCCAGTCCGATACCAAAAATTTTACTCCTCGTAATTTTGTCTTTTAGAATAATCGCTGACATCACCAATACCGTTATGGGAATGGTCGTCATTATCAAGGCAGCATTGATTTGGGAAGTCAGTTTTAACCCTTCAAAAAACAATAGCTGATTGGCGGTAACTCCTATTATGCCACAAATTAATAGCCTTTTAAAATCACGTTTTTCAACTTTTTCTTTGACAAATAAAAAATGAAGAAGAGAAAATGTAAGTGCCGCAAAACAAGCACGCATAAGAATGAATGCCGAAGGTTGCACATATTCGTTGTTCATCACATCTTTTGCAATAGTATAGTTAGCACCATAGATCAACGCAACCGCAAATAAAGCAATGTGAGCTTTTATTTTTTTAGACAAGTAAGGATTTTTTAAATTTTTAGTAAACAGCTGTTTCTAAAATCTCCTCATAATAGGCTTCATATTGAGGCAAAATATAAGAAATATCAAAGGTTTTTGCATGCTCAAGAGCATTCTTACGGAATGCTCTTAATGTATCTTCATTTGCAATTATTTCATTGGCAAAATGTGCCATCTCTTCAACATTTCCGACATCACTCATAAAACCTGTTTTCCCATGAATATTTACTTCTGGCAAACCACCAGCATTTGATGATATTACAGGCACTTCACAGGCCATTGCCTCTAACGCCGCTAGACCAAAACTCTCACTTGCTGAAGGCATAATAAATAAGTCAGAAACCGCCAGCAATTCTTCCACTGCGTCCTGTTTTCCTAAAAATCGTACTTCATGACAAAGCCCAATTTTCCGACAGAGTTCTTCCAAATTATGCCGCTCAGGGCCATCACCAATTAACAATAATTTTGATGGTGTCTTTTCATATACTTTTTTGAAAATTTGAATAACATCTTCTACTCTCTTTACCTTTCTAAAATTAGAAACATGCGCTAGAATTCGCTCTCCATTTGGCGCAATCGCCTTCTTAAAATGATCCTTATCGATTTTCCTAAATCGTTCAAAATCAATGAAATTGTATATGACTTTTATTTCGTTTTCAATATTAAAGATATCGGTGGTTTGCTTTTTCAAACTTTCCGAAACCGCCGTTACGCCATCTGATTTATTAATTGAGAACTCTACCACAGGTGAAAAAGTAGAATTGCTTCCAACTAGTGTAATATCAGTTCCATGAAGTGTGGTAACGACTGGTAAATACTGCCCATGTTGTAATAAAATTTTCTTCGCCAAATAGGCCACTGTTGCATGTGGAATTGCATAATGTACATGCAATAATTCTAACTTTTCAAACTTTACTACATCCACTAATTTACTCGCCAAAGCTGTATCATAAGGTGGATATTCAAACAATGGATAGTCTTCTCCAGAAACTTCGTGATAAAAAACATTTTCGTGAAAATGAGTCAATCGTGCCGGACGGCGATAGGTAATAAAATGAACCTGATGTCCTCTTTTAGCAAGTCCAAGACCCAATTCGGTAGCCAAAACACCACTACCTCCATATGTTGGGTAACAAACTATTCCAATTCTCATGATTGTGTACTAGGTTTAAATTTGGTAGCTTATTAGTTCAATTTCTCTCAGGATATACATTCATTTCACCAAAATGTTTTATAAAAGTGAAATGATATTTTTTATGCACTGAATTGAACTCCATCAATTAAAGATCTGCTACTTGGGACAAAATTAATTTTTTTGACACTTTTGATTCAAAGGATCTTGTTTTGAAAATGTTATTTTTTAATACAACGGCAAAGTGCAGCGTTTTTTCTTTTGTCTCCCTTCATATAATAAAGCCTATTATCTCCTGAATAAAGCGTATTGAAAACTACTTGATGTGCCATAGAACTACTTGCCTCCGAAGCCGTCCAATATTTAGATACTTTGTTCAGATTGGCATAATTATCAGCTGTTCCTCTTTCACCTGAAAGTAATATATCCATACCGATTCCTCCGTTCTGCATCAATTTGTCAAACCCCTTGCTTCGACTTCCATTACTCAATTTCTGAATCATTCTTTGCCATTCAATCTGCATTGGAAGACGCCAACCTTGTGGACATGCTTTCTGGCTAGCCTCCCAGGTATAAAAGCGACCATATTTTTCACAATATTTATTTTGATCATCATAACACCACGAACCTTCCGTCACTTCATATTTTAAATCCTCCGCCATCCAATCCTTTCCAAAAAGATTTATGGTTCTATATTTTCGCCCATCTCGACGGTCAGTAATATTTCCATATTTCGGTTTACCAACCTCTGAAGTAACTTCTTTTTGAGGCGTCACTTCTCTTGTTCTGGTAATTGTTTCATCTTGTATTCGGTTATTCGTTGCTTCTTTAATTCGATCCGACCTAGATAGCTCTTCTTTTTTTTCAGGTATATCAAATTTCGAAGTTGTATTGTTTTTTGAATCTATAGGCACTCTCCGCTCCCTAACTTCTACAGGTACTTTCATGTTTTTAGAAAACTGATTAATCCCAAAGACGGCAAAAACCAATACGAAAAACCCTATGATATAAGGCAAATAAGATTTCTTCTCCTCCTTGCTTAAAGGTGTAGAAGGGGCACTACTTGAACGGTCCTGCGGTACAGAAATTGAAGAACTTGTAATAGCTCCTTTTAAATGAAAAAAGAATTGCCCACCTCGATGACCTTCTACTTTCAATGGTTCTCCCCTAGGCGTTTGGTTGGCATTAGCGATGACATCTTCAATCACCTTATTACATAGTTCGCTTGCCCCAATAGATTTTTCGCTATGTTTTAAATGATAGATCAAACTATCTGCAAAAGGGCTATTTTTCCCAGCTTCTCCATCCGCTACAATTTCATTTCGACCAGCTGTTAACCCCCAACGAGACGGGTCTCGTTCCAATCTCTCAGCTACACCTGTACTTCGATATTGCATAAAAAGACTTCCAGAGAAACACGAATCAATAATCAAAAATGTATGTCTCGATTTAATGACATTTAAAACCATTTTGATTTTACTATTAGATACATAATCTTGAATAGCACCCTGTTTAGCATTCACAGGCACCCAATATCCTTCTTTAAAAATAGGATCGTATTCACCATGTCCAGAAAAAAAGATAATCAAATTGTCTGCTGGAGAGATAGAGCTAGCTAATTGTCTAAAAGTAAGAAGAATATTTTCCTCGGTAGCATTCTCATTGATTAAGGTGAGAATATTTTCAGATTCAAATTGATACCGAGAAGTCAAAACATTTATTAAATCTTTAGCATCTTTGACCGCATTGTGCAATTTAGGGCAATATTCATAATCATCAATTGCAATAGTTAGAAGGTAATTTTTTCCATTTGGGTGGTTAGTTGGTTTTTTTTCACCTTTAATAAAAGAGCCAATATGCTTTGTATTATTTTCCTTCGTTGACATATTTTAGTTTTGAAAAATCAAATATTCTCAAAGTTGCACTTTTTTCAATACTTCTCAAATGCAACTCTATTTTTGAATTCATATTTTTGGGGCAGATTTAGCGAATTTTGAATCCCCTTTCACCGTATGTTTTATTTCCAAATTTTGTTTTCATGAAAAATTCTATTTTATTTTCAATCATAATCTCCTTAACCTTCCTTTTAATTAATTGTGATTCGAAGACAGAGGAAAAATCAGTAAATACTAAATACATTTCTGAAATTGAAAATTGGCGTACTAATCGAGTTAATAATTTAATTTCAGCGAATGGTTGGACTGCTTTAGCTGGACTATTTTGGCTAGAAAATGGCGAAAACACTTTTGGATCAAACAAAGAAAACAAAGTCATTTTCCCAAAAAAAGCACCACAAAGGATGGGTACTTTTCAGCTAGAAAATGATTCCGTTCAAGTGAAAATCTATCCTGATATAGACGTAAAATGCAAGGATAGCCTAGTTTCCCAAATGGGTTTGGTCGCCGATATCTATGGAAATCCAACCATATTAAACCATCAATCTTTAAATTGGAATCTGATAAAAAGAGGCGAGAAATATGGTATTAGATTACGAGATACACTCCATGAGAACAGACAAAATTTTAAGGGTATTGAATATTTTCCAATTGACAAAAACTGGAAACTTGAAGCTACATTTGAACCTTATAAAGGTGGAAAAGATATGAAGTTTAAAAATGTACTTGACATGGAGGTTGATCAAAAGATTGAAGGTAGATTGATTTTCAACACTGCTAGGAAACAGTATGCATTAGATGTTTTGGATGGTGGTCCAGAGGACTTTTTCGTCATATTCGCTGATGAAACGACTGGTAATGACACCTATGGGGGTGGCCGATATATGTATAGTCCACGCCCTAAGAATGGCAATAAAACATTTATTGACTTCAATAAGGCCTATACGCCACCTTGTGGTTTTACGGATTTCGCAACTTGCCTTTTACCGCCTTCTCAAAATCGACTTTCAATATCAATAACTGCCGGTGAACAATATCATGGGCACCACTAAAACCCTAATTGAAGGGTATCTCGAAGAGACTCATACACGTTCTTATTCTTTGACCAATAAGCATTTCGGATAGTTTTTTTCAAAGTCGCTTTTGAACCACCACCCGCGGACCAATCTTTACCATTGGTTTCCGTCCAAGATAGAATTCGATGAGGAAATTCTTCTTCAAACCGAATAACCAACGTCCTCTCGAAATGAAGATATTCTACGATTAAATTCATTGCCTCCTTTTTTTCCATCCTGATGCGCGCTTGTTTAGGTTTTAAATTTTCATGCAAAAGTCTTGAGTAAAAAAGTCCCGGAATCAACTCCACATTTCCAGTTGGAATGCTGCTAGGGTCGATTCGTATTCTTGTAAAAAGCTCATCTTCAAGTATCGAATTTTCTATTTCCCTTAGTTCATCACCTTCTTGTTCAAAATAAGAATTTTGCGAAAAACGATATTGTTTATCTTCCAAATTCAACTGTGTAAAAGAATGTCCACACCAGTCTTGAGAAGAGGCAGTTGTTTTTAATGTATTGGGGAAACTCTTTAAGTCAATAGGCGTAAAGACAGATTGCATCATCGAATAATCATAAATCCCTGTTTTAAATTTTCGAATAGAATTGAGTTTCAATGTTGAAATTTTATCCTCTGGAACTTTTGAAGAATCATCTAATTTCACCTGCTTAGATTTTGAAAAATCTTCAGTAACAAAAACCAAAATTGCATCGCCCTCTCTAACTTCACCATATCTGGATTGCAATAAAGCATAACTATTTACCTCGGCTACGCCTTGATACCAATAATCATGAAAATTACCGTTGGTTTGTTCACTGACCATTTTGGCTAAGGAAATCGAGCCTTCTCTAACTTGGCAACTTATAATTAATAAAAAGGAGCATAAAAAAACAGCTAATTTCAAAGGGTGTCTCATTAAAAATATTTTTGTTTTAAATCCAAAGTTAACTGCATAGGGTGAATATTGCTAGAATTATTTAAACATAGCAGAAAAATGCTCAAATAACAGGCAGAATAACTTGATTAATAAAATGAACAAGTCAAGCACTATCCTTTGTTCATTTCTTCCTAAATTTACATCTTAAATCTATGAGCAATTAACAGTCAAAGGAGGCTACTATTAATTATTCCAAAATCTGTCTGTTGCTTATCTCCAATTTCACAACAAAATGATTCATCAAGAAGTAAAACTCTTTTCTGGTACAAAGTCTACTTATTTAGCTGAGAAAATTGCAGATTATTATGGCTATCCTTTAGGAGATGTAACGCTCCAAAGATTCAGTGATGGGGAAATGCAACCCATTATCAATGAGTCAGTTAGAGGAGCCTATGTCTTTTTAATTCAATCAACTTTTGCCCCTTCCGAGAATTTATTGGAGTTGCTACTAATGATTGATGCTGCAAAAAGAGCTTCAGCTGACTATATCACAGCAGTCATTCCCTATTTTGGGTATGCCCGTCAAGATCGTAAAGACAAGCCTAGGGTTCCAATTTCCGCGAAATTAATTGCGGATGTTTTAGAAGCTGCTGGAGCCAATCGAATTATGACTATGGATTTTCATGCTGACCAAATTCAAGGATTCTTTAATATTCCTGTTGATCATTTGAAAAGTGAGGCAATTTATATCCCATATCTACAAGAACAAGATTTGTCGAATACCATATTTGCGTCACCTGATGTAGGAGGCGTAAAACGAGCTCGAACCTACGCAAAGCATTTCGGGAGGAACCTTGTTATTTGCGACAAATACAGGAAAAAAGCCAACGAAGTTGCAGAGATGACAGTCATTGGGGAGGTCAAAGGCGCGGATGTAATTTTAGTAGATGACTTAGTTGATACTGCGGGAACATTATGTCGAGCAGCGGATAAAATCATGGATAAAGGTGCAAAAAGTGTAAGAGCCATATGTACGCACCCCGTTCTTTCGGGTAAAGCTTATGAGAATCTTGAAAGATCAAAGTTGAAAGAATTGATTGTTTGTGATACAAAGCCGTTAAATAAAAAATCAAGTAAAATAAAAGTGCTTTCTACAGCAAAACTATTTGCGCGAGCGATAAGAAATACACATGAACATCGATCGATTTCTGCCTTATTTGTCGAGGGATAATTCATCTCTAATCAATTGAAAATCAATTAATTGATTGCATTAAAATACAAAGGGCGATGTTATTAAAAATAACATCGCCCTTCCTAATTATAAAGAGAATCCGATTTAAAATTAATTTTCAATCGGAAGTTCTAAAAAGCTGTTAATAGCAACCACAGAATCTGCCAATTTATCATAGTCAATACTATAATGAATAAACTTGCCATCTCTTTCGGTCAACACAATACCTGCTAATCGCAAGATTCTTAAATGCTGCGAAGTAATAGATTGTTCCAACTTTAAAGTGTTGTAAATTTTGTTGACATTAATAATGTCATTTTGATCGATAAACTCCAGGATTTTCATACGAAGCGGATGCGCTAGCGCTCTTAGTATCTCCGACGACTCCTGTAGCTTCTCATTGTTAATGTTTACCTTAGCCTTTCTCATAGAAGTTATTTATTT
This sequence comes from Bacteroidota bacterium, assembly GCA_024743405.1. Classification (GTDB taxonomy): domain Bacteria; phylum Bacteroidota; class Bacteroidia; order Chitinophagales; family Saprospiraceae; genus JANSWP01. Next base: position 92,422 of record JANSWP010000006.1, on the reverse strand, counting down.
GGAGTGAATGAACAATGTGCCTAGCAAATATGAGTTTTTTATTTATTTTTTCAAAATTATAAATGAGAAAATGCTGTAAATACATTGACTTACAGCATTCCCAACTATGATGAATAAAGTTTTATTTGAATCAAAATAAACAAAATAACCATATGTTAGTTATTGTCATTCAGTGGTTTTCGTTGTAAATCTTTTCATGGGATCATAGCAGTGTGTTTAATTAAATACAAGCCAAAATAGGCTTTCGTAAATGCGAAAAACATTTACAAAAAAAGAATACATGTTTCATATTTACAAAAAAAATTACGCTGCTAGCTCTTCAACTAAACGAGAAATTTGAGATAGTCTATTGTTGTCTAAAGAATAATAAATGAATTTTCCTTGTCTATCAGTTGCGACGACACCCGCTCGGCGAAGAATAGCTAAATGTTGGGAAGCTACAGACTGCTCTAATCGGAGTTTGATGTAAATATCAGTTACAGTCATTTGTTCAAATTCTTCAAGAAGATCGATAATACGCTGACGAAGTTTGTGGTTAACTGCTCGTAAGACCAAAACAGCTTTCCTTAATTCCGCATAATCAAGCGCAATATCTTGATTGCCTTTCTTAAGTACAACTGTTTCGTTTTTTTGCTTTCTCATATCTATGTTTTTTTTAATTAAATAATCCATGTCAAAATTTACCAAAACTATACCAATTATAGAAATTACGATATGTTTTAATATATAACCCCCCTGACTTTGAGCCAAAAATAAAAAAAATTATTACACTTTAAAAAATATCTTATTACGTAATTCTTTTACTAATATAATATTTTTAAATGCACTTTCGGAAGTTAATTCATATATTTTACAGCACTCTCTTTTTGGGAGTTGTTATGTTAGGCGATTTGTGGTAGTTGGGAACGAAATATGCTAACTCGCTAAATTGTTGTTCCTGAAAAGATCTTTGGGAAAGAGTAGCCATATTTGAAGCGGAACAATAAACTTGACTAAAAATGGCTAATGGAGATTTTATGACTTGTTGGCATTTTTCAGCGCCATTGCCACAAAATATTATTCTTTTATTGGATTCAAAATAATCACTATATGAGGACTCATCTATGATTCGACTTTCAACTTTTGTGACAGCCTTATTTTCAGTATCAAACAATTTACAATAAACTTCCATGCGTCGTGCATCAATCATAGGACAATACAATCCCTCTATATTTTCTTTCTCTCTACTAGCCCAAGCTATCGCCTGAAGCGTATCAATAACAATTAACGGTTTTTCTAAAGCATAGCAAATACCTTTAGCAACCGAAGCACCTACTCTTAAAGCAGTATAGGAACCTGGACCTTCACTAATTGCCACTGCATCCAGATCTTTTAAATGCAATTTTGCCTCCTCTATTGCTCTCATTATTAAGTGAGTTATCATTTTTGAATGAACATATGGTTCATTCGTTTCTTTTATAGAAATGATATTATTCTCATCGCTAATACATACAGAGCATAATTCAGTCGCTGTTTCAATATTTAAAATTAATGCCATTTTGTAACAAAAATTTGAGCAATTATTAACAAAAAAAAACTCATTTTTTCAATTTCCTTTGAAGAATTTCTTCAATTGACTTCGGATTGTATCTTTGCCATCCAAAATCTAAAACTGAAAATGACTTTTATTAATCATCATCTTTTCTGGTAGCTACTTCAAATTTCTCTTTCCATACTACTCTACCTATTCTATTCATTGTGCAAAAATAAAATTTCATGTTAGATAAATTAGAAGCAATTCAAGATCGCTATTATTATTTGGAGGAACAGTTGTCTGATCCGGAGACAATGGGCGACATGGACAAATATAAAAATATCAGTAAAGAGTATAAAAACCTCAAAGAGGTAGTCAACGTTTATCGGAATTATAAAGAACTACTTGGCAATATTGAGACCGCAAAAGAAATGCTCAAGGAGGAAGATAAAGAGATGAAAGAAATGGCTCAAATGGAGCTAGAAGAGTTAAATCCTCAAAAAAATGAATTAGAGGAGAAATTGAAAATTCTTTTAATTCCAAAAGATCCCGAGGATGAACGTGACGTGATTTTCGAAATTCGATCCGGCACAGGAGGCGATGAGGCATCTATTTTTGCAGGTGATTTATATAGAATGTATTCTAAGTTTTTTGAGCATAAAAAGTATAAAGTAGAGATCCTTAATATAAATGAAGGATCAGTTGGTGGATATAATAAAATAGTACTAGAAGTAAATGGAGAAAATGTTTTCGGAACCTTAAAGTTCGAATCTGGAGCTCATAGAGTTCAGCGAGTTCCCAAAACGGAATCTCAAGGTCGAGTTCATACCTCTGCAGCCACAATTGTGGTTATGCCTAAACTGATAATGGAGGATATAAACATTAATAAGTCTGACTTAAGAGTAGATACCTTTAGATCTAGTGGCGCAGGAGGTCAGCACGTAAATAAAACAGAATCTGGCGTCCGTTTTACCCATCTTCCGACAGGTATTGTGGCAGAAAGTACAGATGGACGTTCCCAAATCCGAAATAGAGAAATTGCTATTCAACGACTCTATCAAAAAATTTATGAAGCTCAAAGAACACAACATGAATCTAAAGTAGCCGCAGCACGCCGATCCTTAGTTGGATCTGGAGATCGCTCGGAAAAAGTGAGGACATATAATTACCCTCAAAATAGGGTCACTGATCATCGCATCAATCTAACTTTGTATAGTTTAGATAAAATTATGGAAGGTAATATTGAGGAGATCATCGAAGCACTTTCGATTTATGAAAATGCTGAGAAAATGAAAGAACACGAGGAATAAACCTAAGGGTGTAGCTTATTTGTTTCCCAAACCCTAATGTGAAAAAGCGGCTAACTCATTCAAAATGAACAGATTAGCCGCTTTTTCATTAAAGCACTATCAGGCTTTTTATAGACCCAATTTTGCTAAAACAGACGAAGAAACATCATCTTTTTCTTCAACAAAAAGAATAGTGTTAGGCACACTTGTATCGAATATAAAAGTATAACTACCTTCTTTCCCTACATTTTGAATCGCTTCTTCAACTCTTTTCAAAATCGGTGCAAATAATTCCTGTCTCTTATTCTCTAATTTAACCATCACTTCTTGCTCATATGCTCCAATTTCTTGTTGTTTTTTTTCTAAAGCCTGTTGTCTTTTTTGTGCTTCTACTGGAGGCAATTTACCACTTTGGTACTCCGTTGCAAAGGCTTCATAATCTGTTTGAAAAGCCTTAGCCATCTCTTCTCCTTTCTTGACCAATTCTGCTTGGTAACCTTTCAAATCTTCATCCGCTACTTTAGTTTCAGGAACTTGAACTAGAATTGCTGCAGAATTTATGTAGCCAAATTTTTGGCTAAACGATGTGGTTGCGAAAATCCCAAGAAACAAAATCGCTAACCAACTGATTTTCAATACTTTCTTCATATCTAATAAATGATTTTTAAATTTTGTACAAAGGTAGGCTTATGAATGGAGTATTAAAAATTTTTATGAAAAGATTAAAAACAACCAAAAAATATTGTTAAGTAATCCACAAATAAAAAGTCTACCATTTGGATATCGAGATTTTGTTCTAACACTCGGCATTTTTTTAAGGAATATTCCAAGCTATTGCTGAAAAAAATAATGACAGATTAAAACAAATGATGATTGATGAAATGATGGAGTTATTCTTTACCCAATACTTTGTCAGCCAACAACTTCCATAAGGGTTCTAAAGGCGGCAAATTTTCCTTGGTATCGCTTTGTATGATCCCGTTGTAATTCTCCAGCATATTCCTTTTGATATTTGTCAAAAGTAGCCATGTCTTTACAGCCATATTGAATCGCATAGGTGATTCCGTCACTTTCATCAACTGTAAGCAAACGGCATATACGATTTTCAGAAAATACATTGGTTTTCATCACATCAGGAATATGAATATTCTTCATCCAATCCAACCAATCTTCATGAACATCATGATCAATTTTTACAGTCACATTATAAATTATCATAGAAAATTTTACTTTTTAATAATTAGGTTGGCAAAGATAATTCAATTATTCTGTGAATAATAGACCGCCTTTTATCCCCACTTTTATATTTCTTAATACTTAATTATTTACTGTAGAATCGCCTTCAATAACAATTATATCTGCTAAAAACTCAGTTTTAATTTTACCCACATTCTCTAAAAGAAAAATATCCGCATTTACAGAAGTTGCCGCTTTCAAAACATCAATTGGTTCCACAACAGATATAGGAATCATTTTGAGAACCAAAGAAAACATTTTCTCTTTTTATATAAAAAGTTAATTTCAGGCTTTGTAACTTTTGATAAATAAAGTTGAAAATCAATTCATCATGAAAAAAACAGTCTTCTTTTTTGCATTACTTTTTATTTTCCAAATTGGTAATACTCAAAATGGAATCCCAGAAATTCAAAAATTTGAGCCAATTGATGTCTTCGATTTAGAGTTCGTATCTGATCCTCAAATTTCGCCTGATGGTCAACATATTATTTATGTTCGAAATTTCAAAGATATTATGACAGATAAGAATTTATCGAATTTATGGATTACCAAATTTGATGGTTCAGACAATCATCCTTTGACAACTGGCAATCATAATGACCGTTCACCAAAATGGTCCCCCGATGGGCAAAAATTACTTTATATATCCAATAAGGAAAGGGGGTCTCAATTGTATTTACGATGGTTGGATAATGGAGCGGAAGCTAAACTAAGCAATCTCCAAAACTCACCCGGAGGCATCACCTGGTCACCTGATGGGAAGTGGATTGCCTTCACCATGTTTGTCCCAGATGCACCAAAGTCCTTAATCTCTATGCCCAAAGCCCCAAAAGGTGCAAAGTGGGCTCCGCCTGCTAAATATATTGATGACATGAATTATAAGAGTGATGGGCAAGGGTTTCTGAAACCAGGCTATCGGCAGCTTTTTGTCATTTCTATTGATGGTGGAACTCCTCGCCAAATAACTAAAGGTAAAAACGGCAGTTTAACCAGTTTTTCGTGGACAAAAGATAGTCAATCATTGATTTTTAGTAGTAATAGAAATGAAGATTGGGAATTTCAAACTAATAATTCGGAGGTCTATAAAATTTCTGTCAATGGTGGAGCCCCAATCGCCTTAACCAATAGGCAAGGTCCAGACAATTCACCAAGAGTTTCACCAGACGGAAGAAGTATCGCTTATTTAGGATTTGATGACAATTATAAAGGTTTCCAAATCACCAAATTGTATGTGATGAATATGGATGGCTCTGGTTCAAAATGTTTAACTCCAGATTTGGACAGAAATGTGAGTGATATTAAATGGAGTCACGATGGAAGTGGGCTTTATTTTCAATACTCTAGCCACGGAAATGGGAAAATTGGTTTCGTCGATTTACGAGGTTCTCTATCTGAATTAGCGAGTAATGTGGGTGGGTTGTCTTTAGGACGCCCATACAGTGGTGGTGCTTTTTCGGTAGCTAGTAATGGTAATTTTGCATTTACACATGGAACACCCGATCACCTCGCTGACTTAGCAACTAACACAAAAGAAGGGGCAAAAAGTAATCGATTAACTAATTTAAATGAAGACCTTTTTGGACACAAAAAATTGGGAGAGGTAGAAGAAATTTGGTATGAATCGTCATTCGATAAACGTCGTATTCAAGGATGGATTTGCAAGCCACCAGGTTTTGACCCCAATAAAAAATATCCCCTCATTTTAGAAATTCATGGAGGCCCTTTCGCCAATTATGGGGATCGATTTTCTACAGAAGTTCAATTATATGCAGCAGCAGGCTATGTAGTGCTATATACAAATCCGAGAGGGAGTTCAAGCTATGGAGAAGAGTTTGGAAATCTAATTCATCACAATTACCCAAACCAAGATTATGATGACCTGATGACAGGTGTCGATGAAATGATTGCCAAAGGTTATATTGATGAGGATAATTTATTTGTCACAGGAGGAAGTGGTGGTGGCGTTTTGACGGCATGGATTGTTGGTCATACGAATCGTTTTCGTGCGGCTGTCGTTGCCAAACCTGTTATCAATTGGTACAGTTTTGTTTTGAATGCTGATGGACCTGGATTTTTCCATAAATATTGGTTCCCAGGATTGCCTTGGGATCATTTGGAACATTACATGAAGCGATCCCCAATTTCTTATGTTGGCAATGTCAAAACACCTACCATGCTGCTCACAGGCGAAATCGATTATCGAACCCCCATGTCCGAATCAGAGCAATATTATGCGGGTTTAAAATTGAGTGGAGTAGAAACGGCGATGGTAAGAATTCCGGAGGCTGGGCATGGAATCGCATCGAAACCTAGTTATTTGATATCAAAAGTCGTACATATTTTAGGATGGTTTGAGCGATATAAAAAATAATAACATACAATTGTAACCATTACCAAAAGAGCTTATTCTGATGAATTCAGGATAAGCTCTTCATATTTCAGAAAAGTATCAAATCCCTTTTTCTTAAAATATTCTTTCGTCTCTTGATCAGACCGATCACTAGTCACTAAAACAAAATCTCCACCCCATGCCCCGAGCGATTTTATCTCACCCCAAAAATCTGCGAAATACAATGTTTTAGCTCTTGAAACCTGCAAGGATTTGGAAATAATTTCTTCGTGTGCTAAAATAATTTCTTCAAACAAATGAAGTGTCTGACAGGTCAAAAATTGATTGGTAAGAGTAGATATTTTTTCAATTAACTCTGGCTCTTTTTTGACTAATTCCCGATATCGAGCGATTCCTTCTCTGCTATTTTGCTTTTTATCTAGGTAAACAAAATATAAATTTTCGGAAAAGATTGGATTAAAATCACAACTTTCCCATTGTGGTTTTCCATTTGAAATCTGATATAAAATTGAACCTTGCGCACCAGCACAAGCAATGTCATAGCCTGAACCTCCAAATGTCATTTTCAATAATTCAAATGGGTTTATATCTGCCCATTTGGCAAGATTATATATCAAAGTAGAACTTGTCCCAAGTCCCCAATTTCGGGGAAATTGAAGTTCTGTTTTAAAGTCAATGCCCTTTTTCCTTTTAAATAATTTAGGATTAATCTTTTGAATATTCTTTAAGATGATCTGAAGCCGTCCTGCAATTTCTTTATCACTCGTATCAAGAATATTTAAGGTTTTAAATTCAAAGCCACTCCAAAACCACATTTTTCCATTTTCATCATAACTCCCCCAATGAAGCCAATTAATCATAGAATTATCTTCCACAGATAGAGATTGACCTAATTTAGTAGATAGAGCAAGTGCTGTTGCGCCATCCAATACAAAATATTCACCAGTGAGAAGGAGCTTGCCGTTGGCATGAAAAGATTGATTCGGCATATTAAATTTTAAGAGATAGTCATTTTTTCAGACGTAGAAATTGTCGCTAAATATTCGCGAACGGCTGTAAAAGAAACCAATTTATCCTCAAAGTGAGTAACTACCTTTTCAACTTGAGCATCTGTCGCATTGAGGTGGTTTAAAATATTTAAGAGATGCATTTTCATGTGCCCTTTCTGAATTCCTGTGGTAATAAGAGATCGCAAGGCTGAGAAATTTTGTGCCAAGCCAACCACCGCAATTATCCCCATTAATTCTTTGGCAGAAGGGTTTCCTAAAAGCTCTAAAGAACGTTTTGCAATCGGATGTAATTTCGTTAATCCACCAACGGTTCCTACTGCCAAAGGCAAATCCATCCAAAACTTAAATCGTCCATTTTCTACCGAGCAATTACTCAAACTTCGATATTGTCCGTCGCGAGCCGCATAAGTGTGACCACAAGCTTCGATGGCTCTAAAATCGTTTGCCGTTGCCAAAACAAGAGAATCGATTCCATTAAAAATCCCTTTATTATGGGTAGTCGCTCGATATGGGTCAATTTGCGCAATTTGAACCGCTTTACAGAATTTTTCAGCAAAGGTCTTTGCATCCATCCCTTCTGGGAAATTACCTAATTTTTCAATGGGGCACTCTACCCAAACACGCACTAAACAATCAGGCGTATAATTCGAAAGAATAGCCATAATAACCGTCAAATCTCTCTCAGAATCATTAAAAACCGAATGAGTAGCTACAAAACTGGTGAGCGTTCGACCAAATTGTTCGAGGACAGAATTAATAAAATTCGCGCCCATACTATCACAAGTTTCAAAAGTTGCTTTCAGCTGATAATAATCCTCTTCGGCTGCGGTATAATCTATTAATTCAATATTTAAGATACCTCCGCCCCGCTTTTGCATATTAGCGGTAATATGGGTCGTTTCTTCTCTTAGCGCATTTTCTAATTCTTCAAAAACACTTTTTAATTTTTGAAAATCTCCATTCCAAGAAAAATGAACTTGTCCAACCTTTTGTGTATCAATTACTTCCGCTTTAAATCCTCCTTTATCCATCCAAAATTTTGCTGCGGCTGAAGCGGCTGCCACTACAGAACTCTCCTCAATGACCATAGGCACGCAATAGGTTTGTCCATTTATCACAAAGTTGGGCGCCACTCCATAGGGCATGTAATAGTTACTTATAGTATTCTCACTAAATCCATCCAAAACTCTTTGCTGTTCATCATCAGCAAGCCAATAACTTTTAAGCTCATGCATTACTACGTCAGGCTCAGTGAAAAAATGCTTCACTATCCATTTTATCTTATCGATTTTTGATAATTTTGAAAAGCCTGATATTGTTTTTTTCGATTTCATTTTTTCGATTTATCGAACTTTCAAAAAAGCATTTGCCAATTCTAACCCTTGAACTTGAGATTCTACGTATTTATATAAAGTTTCATAATCGCCTCTAGCATGTTTTAAAAACTCCGAAGCTTGACCATAAACACAAGATGTATTTAATTTATTTATCAAATAATATCCATCCAAAAAGCTTTTTATTCCTCCAGAAATAATAACTTGTTCACATCTCACTTGGTCACCTAATTCCTCTAAAATTTTGTTGGCTATCAAAACCATTTCCTCTGCACTATGACCAACATTGGCAAGTTGGCTATAAATCTGTTGTTTGATTGGATCACTACGTAATAATTCCAATTTCGCAAAATTGGTCCCTCCATTAGCAGCAAAGTCTATTGCCATTAAAGGTAATTGAAATAAAGTCTTCAAACTTTCATATCCCATGCCCTGCCCAACTTCTTTGACAATTATTGGCATATTCAATTTCTCCAAACAAATCTGAATTGTCTCGATCGGTGGTTTTTTGAAAAAATCACCTTCTGGTTGAAGCCATTCCTGAAAAGGGTTGACATGAATAATTAAACCATCGGCAGAAAGTTTATCAATCAGTTGATTAACACGCCAAAGTTCGTTCATCTCTATCACTTGCTCTAATTGAGCAATACCCAAATTTGCAAACAAGGGTAGTTCATTACCCATTAAATTTCGAACATCGAAATCTTTTAGCGTATCATCGTCATAAAGCAATGCCCGGCAAGAACCTAACCCCATACCCATACCAAAATCTTTACATGCTCGCGCCAAATTATGATTAATAGTATTCGCCATCTCTGTGCCACCGGTCATACTAGATACCCACATAGGCACTCGCATTGTTTTGCCCAAAAACGGCAAAGAGGGTAAACTTCCCTTTTTAGGATGCCCAGAAAGCAATGGCTCATAATAAAACCGTCCGTCCAACTCCCCTAATCCAACTTGAGATTTGAAAGCCAATTCAATATGATCTTTTTTTCGCGAAGCTGCGGTTGGGTCATCATTTTGAAGAGAAACTACCGTTTTTGAATCCAATCTATCCATTAAAAAAGTCATGCTTTATTGATTTGCAAAGTTAGTTGATAGGGTTGATAAAAAGGAATGACCTAACAGCAAGCTTTGTAAATGGTTTAATGATCGATTTTGGGTTTAGGATTATAAGAAAATATCGGCAACAACATCAAGTCTCGTTGAGACCTCCTGTTATTTTCTGAACAATTTTAAATTCACTAAGAAAAGAACGTGCTATAACCCGCAACACCGTATAAACAGGGATGGCCAAGACCATTCCTATAATTCCATTAATCTGTGCACCCATTAAAATGACGATAAAAATTTCGAGTGGATGTGCTAAAACACTATTTGAAAATATCCAAGGTTGGAGTAGAAAATTATCTAACATTTGCATACCTGCAAAAACAATAACCACCTTTGAAAGTAAAGGCAACATTTGTGTATAAAAATCCAAATCAAGATTAGAAGAAATTGTTATGATAATTCCAAAAGCGGCACCGATAAGTGGTCCGAGATAAGGAATGACGTTAATTAGGGCAGCAAAAAAGCCAATTAAAAGCGCATTTTTTATTCCAAAAAGACTTAAAGAAAGTGACACAAAAACAGTAATGATTGTTACCTGAAAAACGATTCCCCTAAAATAGCGACTCAACAAATAACTAATATCTTGGATAGCACGTCGTACCTTTTCTTCATGTTCTCCAGGCACTAAGGCCGCCAAAAAATTGACAAACAATCCTTGCTCTTTTAAAAAGAAGAAGGTGATGAAAATAACGGAAAACAATGTAAATAAAAGGTTTCCGGCAGCTGCTAAAATATCACTGAAAAAATTTCCAATTCTTTGAGGCTCAAACCATTTAAAAAAATTGTCCTGAAGTTGTTTTTCAACCGAAACAGGCTTGATCACTGAAACTGTATCTGGTTTGAACACCGCATTCGAATCAATTGCTAAAAGAGCAGCCGTATCAGGGTAACTTATCAACACAGTATCTGGTTGATATATTCCATAATCCACCATTTTTTGCTTCAGTTGATTAGCAGGTTCTTCGAGTGCTTCTCCAACAGTTTTATAATCCACCTCCGCTAAATTATTTGCCTGAGTGAGTATAAGTGGCGCAAACATTCGAATCAATAATCCCAGTAAAATAAAATAGCTGAATAGGGTCAACACAGCCGCAGTATTGGCTCCTGCCTGAAATTTCCACAACTTAATTTTTTGAAAAAGACGCATGAAGGGTTGACCTATCATTGAAAGCACCCACGCCACTAGTACATAGCCAATGATATTACTAAAAAAATAAAAGAGGATACCTAAAAGAGATAAACCCACAAGAATTGCTATAGCTCGATTTGATAATTTCATAGTTGGTCGTTCGTCATTAAGAGCCTTACTTGGAGATATATTTTAGCGAAAATACTAAATCCTCCTTTTAGTAAGTGCTTGGACATAAATAAGTTCCATATTTGACGAAAACTATTTTTTTGCCAGACGAGGCAAAAAGCACAGGCATATCCTTAGATATGGCGAGTATTTTTAACAAAATATGGTGAAAAAATAGTCCGTCATAATATATGTGAGTTATTTCTGTCCAAGCACTTAACGCCAAAAAAATAACTTGATCATCTGGACGACTTCTTTTGCCCCCATTCTTCCTTAAAAAATCCTTCCATAGCCCTGCTATGCAAGGATTTTTTAGAAAAACTAGAACCAAAATAATTTTGTCCAATTGTCCAACTTATTCTTTCGGCGTTACTTAGGCAAAACAATACGCTTAAAAAACAATTGAGGAGATCACTACACGTAATCTCCTCAATTAATTAATTGAAAATCAAAAAGTTATTTTCCTAAAATAATTTTGTTTGTCCTTTATCATCTAAATCAAAATCAACAGTATCTCCAGTTTGTAATTTTTCATTAGATACTTCTTTTGGCGAAGGTTTTTCATCCTCAATCTCCTTAACTCCAGTCACCTTATGATCAGCTAATTTATTCCCTAACGATTTCCATCCTTTTACATCTATAAATTCAGCCAAATCTAAAACACCGGTCATCTTTTTATTATCAATTTTCATTGAATAGTTGATCTTCGGATTCGGTTTAGTAGAAGCAAAAATCAATTTGGACATGCGGTGTTCAGTTATGAAACTATATCGTTGTTTGGCTTTATTCGTTTCTATTTTGAATCTTTTGACAACCGACCATTTCTTAATCCCATCATAATAAAGTGCACTAATCACGCTCTCTGGGTCAAATTTCCCAATCCAAACAACATCTTTAGCTTCAAAGCGATTCGTTAATTCAAAATCAGTAATTTCATAGGAACCATCAGCGTAGACAACCAAAATTTGATCCCCCGTATCGAACGCGCCCAAATAGGTACCTCGATCCGCCATATTCAACCGTCCACTTACATCATCCATCCAAATTTTGATCGCCCCTAAAGTGGATTGACCAACTTCTTTTTGGGTGATTTTTCGAACAGGATATCGAGTAACAATATTTCCTCCAGAACCACGTCCTTTGATCGTCAATTCGCCAAAATTGAAATCGAATAATTTCTTTTTAGCCTTACACCCTTGAGTCAATTGGATGCTCAGTATTTCAGCCTCTCCATTCGGATTTGCCGTAAAATAAAGCAGTTTTGATCCATCAGTACCTTTTGTCAAATCATAATCACGATCACGCGTTATCGCCTTTACATTAAACCTCTTTGCCATCGAACGCCCCGTCTTACCATCTACATATATTAGGTTATATGTGGTACGTTCATCTCCTTTCTTCCAAACAGCTACATGAATAATATTCTTTCCAACAAAGACTTTATCTGCAATTCGAACAACTTTAAATTTCCCGTCTTTCAAGAAAACAATCACATCATCAATATCAGAACAATCACAAACGAAATCGTCCTTTTTCAGACCTGATCCAATGAAACCTTCTTTAGCGTTCATGTACAATTTTGCATTGTTTGCAACTACTTGGGTTGCGCGAATCGCATCAAAAGAGGTAATTTCAGTACGTCGTTCTCTTCCTTTACTATATTTTTTCAAAAGATTATTAAAATAGGCAACTGCGTAATCAATCAAATTAGCAAGATGATGTTTTACTACTGCTAATGCCTTTTCAATTTCAGCAATTTTTTCATCCGCTTTAAACGAATTAAATTTAGAAATTCTCTTGATTCTGATTTCCGTCAATCGAACAATATCATCTTCAGTTATCGTGCGCATCAAAGTCACTCTACCATCTCCTTGCTTTGCAGGATCACTTGGTGTCGCAACAAATTTTTTCAATTCTCGATCAATGGTTTCAATGACTGCTTCCCATGTCTCACATTCTTCGATTTCGCGATAAATTCTTTTTTCAATAAAAATCTTTTCAAGACTTGCAAAGTGCCACTTTTCTTCAAGTTCTGCTTTTTCGATCTCTAACTCCCACTGAAGTAACCGTTTTGTATTGGCTGTACAAACTTTCAAGATTTCAGAAACCGTAATAAAATGGGGCTTATCATCAACTATCACACAAGCATTCGGAGAAATCGAAACCTCACAATCAGTAAATGCATACAATGCATCCATTGTCACATCTGGTGAAATGCCAGGAGCTAGATCAACCAAAATTTCAACTTCGGCAGCTGTGTTATCGGTTACTTTTTTGATCTTAATTTTGCCCTTATCATTCGCCTTGACGATACTATCCATCAAACTGACAGTCGTTACGGCATAAGGTAAATCCTTTATCGCCAAAGTATTTTTATCCACCTTCTCAATTCGGGCTCTAACCTTCACTCTACCACCTCTTTTTCCGTCATTATATTCTCTTACATCAATCAGACCACCTGTTTGAAAATCAGGATATATTTTAAAAGGTTTTTCCTGAAGAATCTTTATGGAGGCTTTTATTAATTCAATAAAATTATGAGGTAATAATTTTGTCGAAAGTCCTACCGCAATTCCATCTGCACCTTGTGCCAACAATAAAGGAAACTTCATTGGTAAATCTATAGGCTCCCTTTTCCGTCCATCATAAGTAACTTGCCATTCCGTTGTTTGAGGATTAAAAGCAACCTCCAACGCAAATTTCGTCAATCGCGCCTCAATATAACGTGCTGCCGCTGCACGGTCACCAGTTCGGTTATCACCCCAGTTCCCTTGACAATCAATCATTAAATCTTTCTGCCCTATATTGACTAAAGCATCGCCAATTGCAGCATCACCATGAGGATGGTATTGCATAGTTTGACCAATAATATTAGCAACTTTATGATAACGTCCATCATCCATTTGTTTCATCGAATGCAAAATCCGACGTTGTACAGGTTTCAGACCATCTTCAATAGAGGGAACGGCTCGTTCCAGAATAACATAAGAGGCATAGTCAAGAAAATAATCTTTGTACATTCCCTTTAAGGAAATAATATTATCCGAACCGCTTCCGTTGGAATATTCATTATTTGGGGAAGTGATTTCTTTAGTATCGTCCATTTAATTTCGTGTTTCTAATTCTTATTTAAATTTACTCACAAAAGTAATAAAAAATACATTTTTAAACAAAATGTTTGTACTGTCTTGCATTGAAAGAATTATTTGTTTCAAAGTGGTTGAATTAGCCTCAAAGATACCTTTTCTTCCTATTCTGACACCCAAAAGACCATCTCCTAAAAAACTAATTTGTAATTTCATCGTTGCTTTCGCAGCATTTTTTCGTTTTCAATCGTTTCCGAAGCGCTGAGTATCAACAATGCTTTTGAAATGAGAATACGGCGAAAAAAATAGAGCTTTATTATTTTGCTCTAATTTTTATTAAAGAATCAGCATTTCATGGATTTTGCATTGCCTATTGAATATCAAGAACACGACCTCATTAAGGCGTGTATCCGCAAAGAGCGGTGGGCGCAGCGTGTGCTTTACGAAAAGCATTACGGCAAGATGATGGGGGTATGTCTTAGATATTCAAACAATTCCGATGACGCTCTCGACATTTTACATGAAGGCTTTATTAAAGTTTTCAAAAACCTAGCCCGTTATGAGTTAGGTACTTCATTGGTTGCTTGGATTCGGCGCATAATGGTCAATACAGCCATCGATTTTTATCGAAAGAATGTGCGTAGAAGAACGGAAGATCTAGAACAAGCCTACAATTTGAGCTCTTCCGCACCAGATGCCGTCAGTGAATTGACTGAAAAAGAAATTCTCAGTGCTGTTCAAGATTTATCGCCAGCTTATCGAGCGGTGTTCAACTTGTACGTCATTGATGGATACTCACACAGAGAAATCGGCGAAATTTTGGGCATTACAGAAAGTACTTCGCGCTCAAATCTCGTCAAAGCAAGAATGAAATTGAAAGAAGTACTTATAGCACGACATTCGGATTATGGCTTTAGAAAATAACAATTTAGAACGCAAAATAAGGGAGGCACTTGAAAATCTCACTCCAGAGTATGATCCAAGATCATGGGATCAATTGGAGGAGCGCTTGAACACTGATGACATCCTCAATCCTAGTGATGCTGAATCTATCGATAATTTAGTTGTACAAAATTTAGCAAATCTCTCCGTCAATTCCAGTGCTGACTGGAGCTTATTTGAAGACAAACTGGATGCCTCTGAAAATGCTGATTTTGAAGAAATTGATCAACTTGCCTATGATCGTTTGAGTCAATTTGAGGCTCCTTATGAAAGCTCTCATTGGCAATTGATGATGAAACGGATTGAGTCAGAGTTAACTATCCAAGGCAAATTGTACAAATACAAAATCGCCGAAGTTGCCTTAATGTTTTTGATTATTTTCACCTTTATCAATCTCCAACCTTTAGATCATTTTCCTATAAATTTTGGTTCTAAAAAGTCGAAGCTCAATACTAATAATTTGATTGAAGATTTTTCTAACCAAAAGAATCAAAATAATTATTTGATCCCTCAAGGTGAAGTGTTAAACAATAAAGAATCAAATAAAAACATAGAACGTCCAATTGCCAGTATTACAATTATAAATGGCACAATAGAGAAGAATCCTAAACAAGCAAATTCAAGCAATTCACAAAATAATTCACTTGTCATTAGTGACAAAATTGAAGTGCCGACTAGAATAAATGCACCCAATCCTCTTCCGACCAGTTTATCCCCTATTAGCTATAATTCTGATCAGTTTTTTGGGGATGGTTTTTTAAATAATTCAACAGCCACTGCTTCGCTTGCTCCAATGATCAATACTTTGATTGCATTGGAAGCCTCACTTTTAAACGTCGAAGAAAACGATCCAGATTTTGAATTTAATGAGCCAAAAATTGAACCGGCTAAACCTGATTGGAGAATCAGTTTTTTCTCAGCCACGGATATCAATAACGTTGATACTCCTTATGACGTGACATTTGGGGCGCCCGCTTATACTTCCTTTGCTGGTGGTTATGGTGGAGGGATTACGGTCGCGATGAAAATGAAGAGAATTGCTTTCGAAACTGGTGGTCTATACTCTTTCAAAAGATATATTCCTGAGCCTTTCTCAGATGAGCCATTCCAGCCAACTTCCCTTTTTACAGAAGACTTCAAAGGTGTTCAACTTGATATCTTACAGATCCCTTTTAATGTTCAATATCACGTCAAAAATAATGGCAAATGGAGATTTTATGTCAATGCAGGAGCATCTATGCATATGATTTTATCACCTGTTTATGAATTGGAAAGAACTTGGCTTGTACCTCCTATGCCTGCACCTTTTGAAGGAGACTGCGACACTTGCCTACCCAGTATTAAAGAATTTCCTAAAGGAATCTTAGATGGCGGAAAGTTCAAAGATAATACCTACACAACCTTGAATACAGGGTTTGGAGTTGAACGGTTTCTAAATAATCGTTGGAGTATTTTCATGCAACCGACCTATCAACATTATATTACCAAAAAAGGCGTTGGTCCTAATGATGATAAAATTTATTCAGTTTCCTTTTATCTTGGAACAAAGGTTAGCTTGAAGTAATACAACTTATTTTATCATTCTTAAACAACTTCATTCAGCCCTACTCCTTTCCCTTTTTCAATTTTAGGAGCGCTACTGACTCGATGTGGTAAGTGTGTGGAAACATATCTACAGGCTGTACTTTTACCAAGTCATATTTCTCACTTAACAAGTTAATATCTCTGGCTTGTGTAGCAGGATTACAACTCACATAAACAATTTTTGGTGCCTCTAATTTTAGAAACATATCCACCACTTTATTATGCATACCTGCCCGTGGAGGATCCGTAATAACCAAATCGGGTTTACCGTGCTTTTCTGCGAACTCGTCCGTCAAAATTTTTCTAACATCCCCAGCATAAAAGACACAATTCTCAGTCTGATTCATCGCTGCATTTTCTTTAGCATCTTTTATAGCATCCGCTACTTCTTCTATTCCAACTACTTGTTTGCAATTTTTAGCTACGTAAAGAGCAATGCTCCCAATTCCGGTATATAGATCATATACATTCTCTGTCCCCTTCAATTCAGCAAATTCAACAACTTTATCATAAAGGATTTTTGCCTGTTTGGAATTGGTTTGGAAAAAAGACTTTGGTCCAATTTTAAATCGTACATGCCCTAATTGTTCTTCAATAAAAGCTTTTCCATGATAATTGACCATTTCCAAATCCAAGAGAAAGTCGTTCTGCTTAGAATTGATACAATAAAAAATGGAAGTGAGTTGAGGAAATTTCTCTAGAACAACATCAAAGAAAGCTTTAATTTTTTTCTGATCATTTCTAAAAAAACTGACGATCAACATAACCTCTCCAAGCGTTGTATTTCGAATCAAAATATGACGCATAAAACCATCATTCTTTTTAATATCAAAAAATGGTAAGCCCTGCTCTTTTGCAATTTCTTTTATCCCGATTCGAAGATCATTGGAAGGATCCGGTTGTAGCCAACAATGATTAATATCTACTATTTTATCAAAAGCCCTTGCTCTATGAAAACCCAAAACATCCTCCTCATTTGAAATCTCTCCAGCATCTACTTCCTCCTGAGTCAACCATCGTTTGTTTGAAAAGGCAAATTCTAACTTATTCCTATAATACGTTATCTCTTCACAGGGCACAATAGGTAATAGCTCTTCGAATTCAACTTTCGCAATACGCTTTAATGCATCACTCACCGCGATACTTTTATGTTTAAGTTGTGTTTCATAGCTCAAACTTTGATATTGACAACCCCCACAAACTTCAAAATGCTCACATAAAGGCTCAATTCGGTCTTCAGAAAGTTTTTTAAAATTTGTAGGAAAGCCATTGAAAAAACCTTTCTTTTTCTTGACAATTCTAACATCAACAACATCACCTGGAACTACTCGTTCTACAAAAATCACACGCCCTTCCTCATCTCTACCGACGCCCTTACCTTTATCCGCTACACCAGTAATTTCAATATCTAATGCGGAAATAACTCTGTTTTTTCTTCGTGCCATTATTTTATTTTCACCTGTCAGTCTCCATTAAAAAATATTTATTGACCCAAGTAAGTGCTTGAACACAACTATTTTTTAACGTGTTAAGACAATATAATCTTTAATCAATGTTTTTAAAAATTCGATTTTATTATTTGGAACTTCATCAATCTCTAAAATTTTCTGAAGATGATCTACTAATTCATTGATGGCTTCAGCATGTGCCTCATTTCTGAATTCTGAATAACGCGCTATCGTATTTTTGATGAATAGCATATCTGTTTCATGAAGGTTACGCACAATCGGATATTGAGGTTCATATCCACTAAGGCTATCCAAATTTAAAATATCCTCCAAGTTAAATCTAACACTTTGCCTCATTCGAATAACCGTTGTATTGGCGGTCATATCTCCCAAACGCTGTCTTTTCGGAGACGAACTAACCAACATCGCTGCCAAAATTCCAAGAGACATACCCGTATCCACAATATGAAAAATAGCCCTCAACAAATAATCACTCAACCCCGCTTCTTGCCCATCTAATCGAACTACCTTTAAACCCATTATTTTTTTTCCCCACGATTGCCCATTTGCCAATACCTCAGAAGCTAATTGATAAAAAATAAACCCCCATACCGGCAAGAAAAAATAGATGAAGAGTTCACTAAAATGATCTTCAAAAAGTATATCTCCTGCAATTTTTTCAATAATAAAAGTGATTCCGACACTTATCAACCATACCGTAAACGCATCGATAATAAATGCAAAAATTCTTTGCTGAAGTGTCGCCAACTCATATTCTATCGTTACATTTTGGGTTGTTCGTATCTCGATGCTTTGCATTTGTTTTTATTCAAATATTTTGCAAACTTCGCCACCTGTGCACTAACCTCATCAAAAGGAGGTCTTTTCCCAATTAACTCCCTCTAGGAAACTTCAGTTTAGGGAATTGGGTGCACAAATCTAATTTTATCAAATGCGCGAAACTAGTTTTATTAAACAAAATAAAGAAAAGTGGAAAGATTTTGAGCAAAATCTAGAACAGAAATCGAATGACCCCGATAAACTCAATGATCAATTTATACAAATCACAGACGACCTCTCCTATTCGCGTACGTTTTATCCTAATCGATCCGTTCGTGTTTACCTCAATGGTTTAGCCCAAAAAGTATTTTTCAGTATTTATAAAAATAAAAAATCACATCGAAGTCGGCTTTTAAGTTTTTGGACACATGAATTGCCTGAATTAATTTATGAAGCAAAAAATGAGTTCCGATTAGCTTTCTGGGTATTCCTTATAGCAATGGGTATTGGCATACTTTCCTCCATGAATGATGCAGAGTTTGTTCGTATTATTTTGAGTGATAGTTATGTAGATATGACACTAGAAAACATTAAATCGGGAGACCCGATGAGAGTGTACAAAGAAGGTAGTGAGTTTGGTGGCTTTTTGGGCATAACCGCCAATAATCTTTTCGTAGCCTTTCGAGCTTTTGTTTCTGGGGTTTTCTTTGCTATAGGCACATTGGGTATCATGCTTTATAATGGAATTATGGTAGGTGCCTTCCAATTCTTCTTTTTTCAACAAGGTATCTATGCTGAATCTCTTTTGACTATTTGGATGCATGGAACTTTTGAGATTTCTGCCATAATCATCTCTGGTGCAGCAGGACTCACGATGGGACGAGGCTTAGTTTTCCCTGGCACACTTTCACGATTAAACGCTTTTCAAATTTCGGCTCGACGTGGGGTAAAAATAATGATTGGTATTGTCCCTCTATTTATTACGGCAGGATTTATTGAGGGTTATATCACTCGACATACAGAGGTTCCCGATCTCATAAGGTTGTTTTTTATATTAATCTGTTTAGCCTATGTAATCAGTTATTTTGTGATCTTACCTATCATCCGTGGAAGAAAAAGCGAAGAAAATCGCCATTATGATACTAAGTTAATTCCCAATAATAATCAATCAATCGATTTTTCAATTATCAAAAATAGAGGCTCACTCTTCACCGATACTTTTGTTCTTTATCGAAAAAAAATCGGGTTGATTTTCTGGCTTATCTTTAGTATGTCCACTCTTTTTTGCCTCCTCGTTTTTGCATTTTCCAATGCACCAATGAATGAGTTATTCCGATTTAGATGGGAAATATTTGGCACCTTCAACAATCTAGATCAATTTTTCATTAATTCTAAAATCCCTTTATTACCTGCTTTCAATATTTTAATTTTCAGTACAATAACTTATTTCATTTTTAGCCTTGTGATCAAAGAAGATCAATCATTCTTTGAGACAAAAACCATAAAGCCTCCTTTACAAAAGTTATTAGATTCTCTAAAGATATTCATTGGTTCTATTATTTTAATTAGCATTATCACAACTTCGGGAGCCTATTTGCCTTTTATTATTTTAATGATTTTTCCACCTATTATTTTGTGGATGTTTATCTTACAAAAGGAAGGATTAACCATTTTTAAGGGATATCAAAGAGCTCATTATTTAGCCTCAGGAAACCTGTTCCGAATGATGGCTTTATTTCTCACTTTCGCAATCCTGAGCCTCTTATTTTTGATTTTATTAGATACTCCATTTCTGCGATCCATTATACAGGTCATTGCCATGAATTTTTCATTGAGCGACAGTGGAATGAATTCATTGATCGCTATTTTAATGACCTTCTCTACTATGTTTTTGTTATACCTCGAAATAGTTCTTTTTGTGACTGGAATGGCATTAATGTATTATTCCTTGGTCGAAATGAAAGAAGCAAAAAATTTGAGAGCTCAGATACAATTTATAGGAAGTCAAAAACGAATTAGAGGACTATTGAGAGAGAGTTAATCAATTAGGAATATAAGCCTAAATACCCTGTAAACTAAATATCTTACTCTTTTGAAGGCTTCTTTTTCGAAATTACATCGTTGAAAAAATAAGCAAGAGCTAATGCTATTCCTGATTTTTTCGCCTCGTTCTCTCAAAAAACTACCTTCTTCAAAAAAAGAAACCTATTTAATTTACAGTGTACTAAAACATCCATATTAAATTTGAATTATTTACGAATATATTTCCTTCTAATCATATTGAGTTTTATCTCAAATGCTTATTCAAATAACCCACGTGAGGATTATTTAAAAAAGGATTTGCAGACCCGTACTTTTGACAAAAGTGAATGGCAAGACCTTACTAAAGATCTAGATTTCTCAGACAGTCGAGAGATAAGAAAACCAGAAAAAGAGGAACCCAAAAAACGCCAAAAAAGTGTTGAAAATACCGGCTTCTTTAAATTTCTTGCAATTCTTATAGCTATTGCGTTAGCCGTTTTAGTGATCCTTCATTTGATGGGAACAGAAAATCTATTTGCACCAAAAAACAAAAAAATAAAAACAACCTCAACCGAAATAAATATCGAAGACATTGAGGATAATATACATGAAACCGAATTAGAGGGCTTCATATATCAAGCCATTCAAAATGGAGATTTTCCAATGGCAATCCGACTATATTATATGGAAATAATCAAGAAACTGTCTTTGATAAAAGCCATCAAATGGAAAAAGGATAAAACGAATGGTGAATATTTGAAAGAACTACAAGGCTCAAAGTTTCATTCTTCGTTTAAAGAACTAACTTCCATTTTTGAACGAAGTTGGTTTGGAGATGCCAAAATAAATGAAGTAAACTTCAAGAAAATCGAACCAAAATTTCAAGCCTTAATGAATCGACTTTCACAAGTTTCATCAACCACTATTATTCCCAATAATTAATGCAACCCAATCGCTCAAATATTGGACTTCTAATACTAACACTCCTAATGGGGGCAGGTATTTTTTTTATCTTCTGGGGCGATGAAGAAGTAAATTGGTCAGAGCATTACAAAGAGGATGTAAAAGATCCCTACGGCACTTATGTCATCCAAAATCTTTTGAAAAATTATTTCAAAAACGAAGCATTTTTAGTTTTAGAAGACAGCCTAAATCAAGCTTTGCCAATAGATTCTACTGGTTTAAACTATATCTTTATCGGCGAAGCAACCTATTTAGACTCCATCGATAATGAAGCAATATTAGATTTTGTGTCAGGAGGAAACACCGCCTTTATTGCCAGTAAAACCATTCCTTTTGAACTTTTTGAGCAAATTTATGCTGACGAATGCCCAGATTTTTTTTGGGACGATTATGAAAGTTTTAACGACAGCTTAGTAACGCTAAACTTCAAACATCCAAACCTGAAAACGGATACCGGCTTTCAATATAAATATTATCGCTTTGGGGAGGTTGTTGACTATGATTGGTCTTATATCGATTCTAAAATTTTCTGCGAGGAAGACTTTACGTTTATCGAATTGGGTTATATCAATCAATCTACTCCAAATTTTGCCAAGGCTATTTATGGAGATGGAGCATTTTATTTTCACACAACTCCCATTGCGTTTACTAATATCTCATTACTTGAAGAATCTGGATTAGAATATACTCATAAGATCTTTTCTCACCTCGTCGAAGGCACTATTTATTGGGATCAGTTCAGTCGAATTCCTGAAAATATTGGACGTAGTCGAAATCAAGGAGGAAGTCAAAACATAAATAAAGAAAGTCCATTGAGGTATATACTTTCGCAACCACCCTTAGCATGGGCTTGGTATTTATTGCTTAGTTTAGCATTACTATATGTTATTTTTAGAGCCAAAAGAAAGCAAAGAATTATACCTATATTAGAACAAAATACGAATACCTCCTTAGAATTTATTGGGACAATCGGAAGGTTATATTTCCTTCAAAATAATCACCGAAAATTAGCTTTGCAAAAGATGACCTTATTTTTAGGTTTTGTACGCGAGCACTATCATATACCGACAAAAGACCTGAATGAAACATTTGTAAATCAATTGGTTGCAAAATCAGAAATACCCAAACCGACAGTCGATAAGATTTTATTAATCTACCAAAATATTAAAAAGGCTAGTTCTATTTCCGAAAATACTTTAATCGATTTTCACCATGAAATGGAGCGGTTTTATAAAAATTGCAAGTAGGAAGACAAGGCCAAAAGCAGTGAAACGTTAAAATATAAATAATGACACCAGAGGAAATCAATGACTTAAATGAGGAACAACCTCAAAATAATCCATCTTTAGAATCAGCAAATTTTGAAGAACCAACGGAGGTTCCCCCAATACCCGAAAGTCCATTATGGAATAGCAATCGACTTAATTTGACAAAAATCAGTACTGCAGTAGACATGGTAAAACACGAGCTACGAAAGGTCATTATTGGGCAAGAAGACATGATGGATTTGCTGTTGGCTTCGCTATTTGTAAGCGGTCATGTTTTAGTAGAGGGTGTACCTGGAATTGCAAAGACATTAACCGCAAAACTTTTAGCCCAATCTCTAAAGATTAATTTTTCACGGATACAATTTACTCCAGATTTGATGCCAAGTGATGTGGTTGGAACTACCGTTTTCAACATGAAAAAATCGGAATTCACATTCAATGCAGGACCGATTTTCTCCAATATTATACTCATAGACGAAATCAATCGCGCACCAGCCAAAACACAATCTGCCCTATTTGAAGTCATGGAAGAATATCAGGTGACTGTAGATGGTAAAACCTATCCTATGACGCATCCATTTTTTGTCATTTCAACTCAAAACCCAATTGAGCAAGAAGGTACCTACAAACTACCGGAAGCACAGCTTGATCGTTTTTTATTCAAAATCAATTTAGACTACCCCGATTTAGCCGAAGAAAAAGCAATATTACGGCGATTTCGAAATGATTTTGGCTTGGCATTAAAAGCTAACGTTCAACCTGTTTTTTCGGCAGAGGGTATCCAAGAGTGCCGAGATCTTGTGGAGCAAGTTCACATCAAAGAAGAACTATTAGATTACATCGCGGAGATCATTCATGAGACCAGAAATAATGGCAATTTATTCTTGGGTGCATCGCCCCGTGCTTCACTAGCCATTATGAAATCTTCAAAAGCCATTGCGGCGATGAATGGTCGCGATTTTGTAACACCCGACGATATTCAATATGTAGCATTCCCCGTATTAAACCATCGTATTATTTTGACACCAGAAAGAGAAATGGAGGGTTATGATACGAAGGATATTATTGAACAAATTATCAAGAAAATTGAAGTTCCTAGATGAGTTATCAATCAATCAGCCAAGGGCATAATATTTTCAAAATTGGAAGTAAAAATCAAAAACTTATATACCCGAAAGCAAATAAAATCGAATAATAAACTACTCCCATAGCAAGGGTCAATTGAAATGTTTTGACATACTGCGGTTGAGCTTTTCTTTGGTTTATCCACCAACCAACAATACTTGAGGCTATAACAAATAACCCAAATAAGTGAACGGCATAGGCTTCCAAAATCAATTGTCCAATTGAATTACTAAAACGCTCAACAGCATTTTCTGATCTACTTTTTGAAATACCAACAAGGTGTACAATTGACGCCAATAAACCACCTAAAAAAAGGTACGAAAGAATAATGTTTTTCTGAATGGTCGCTTTCATAATTCCATTTTTTTGATTCGAAGGGTATAAACGTCGACCTTGAGAGGATAGTATCAAATTTCTATCAAATTGATAAAATACGATATTAAACAAGCCTGAAATTAGACTAAAAAACAATATCCCTACTCCATTCTTCAGCTTTGAATATTCAGTTCTACCGAGGCTAAAATTATATTAGAAAAATTCGTTATTCCTTTAACGAAGTATTAATATTATAAAATAGGAAAACGATGAATTCGATAAATCTAAGAAACTTACCTACTTGCTTATCTAATTCAAACGTTTCAAGCTAACCATTTAAAACAAATGTTATGTCTGTAATGAAGGTGATTGAGATTCTTGCTGAATCTAACAAAAGCTGGGAAGATGCTATCAAAAAATAATCAAAATCTATCAATAACATTAAATCAGCTTGGGTTAAAGATCAAAGTGTGAGAGTCGAAAACGGAGAAGTAACTGCTTTTCGAGTTAATTTAAAAGTTACTTTTCAAGTTGATTAAGTAACGATGAAAAAATAAATCCGTCATTTCGGGGAGATTATTTTTTTGCCGTTACTAAAAGTCAAGATTGAACAATTCTTTACTGAAAAAATGGCAGGTAAAACACCTGCCATTTTTTTATTCTCTTTTTAAATATTGACTATCTTTTTTCTCTTTTTGATTTATCCCTAATCAGCCCTTCTTGAACAACCGACGCGATCAAATGACCTTGTCGATCAAAAATATTTCCTCTCGAAAACCCCCTCGAATTTGATGCACTTGGACTATCGGTTGCGTACAACAACCAATCATCGATTCTAAAATCTCGATGAAACCAAATAGCATGGTCAAGACTAGCAAAAAATAATTTTGTACGATCTGCTTTTCCACGATGAGGCAAGGCCGCAGTGGTTAACAAACTATAATCGGAAACATAAGCCAAAATTTGGTGATGCATTGGTAAGTTTAAATCCACCTTTTCTTTTGATTTTATCCAGACATGATTATAGGGACTTCCTGGGTTTGGATTAGTTGGATCAGGTTTTTCTACTGGACGAAATTCAATGGGATTTGGATGAGCATACGTCAACCTTTTATGTAACAAAGGATCAATTTTTTTTAATCCCTTCAACTGCTCAATATCTGGTAATAATACTTCTGGAGGTAATACATTTGGCATTGGGATCTGGTGATCAAATCCTTCTTGTTGTTTCTGAAAGGATGCTGCCATTACAAAAATAGCCCGCTCTTTTTGCATTGCAGAAACCCGTCGAGTTGTAAAGCTACCTCCATCTCGAGTAATATCTACTTCATAAGTAATAGGTTCTTCAATATCACCAGATAAAATAAAATACCCATGCATAGAATGAGCAATTCGATCAGCCGGTACGGTTTGATAGGCAGCATGCAAGGACTGCCCCAAAACTTGACCTCCAAATACTCTTTTCCATGGCGTTTTAAAGCTTTTTCCCTCGAATATGTTTTCACCTATTTTTTCTAAAGTTATTAGGTCAATTAATTCTTCTATTGTCTCCATTCAAAGTTATTTTATATATTTTCAAAATCTCCGTGTCGAACTTTTTCGACTATTATGTTTTTCATGAAACAATTATACAGTTTCCATATCCCACTTTTTAAATAATTTAAAAACTAAATAAATCGCAATAGTAAGTGTAATGATATTTTGAATTACTGGAGTTGCATAGATCCCTGTCAGCCCCCACCAAATCGGCAGTATTATTACAAATGGAATAAAAAATACGACTTCTCTAAGTATCATTACAAAACCTGCCGTCTTGGCATCCCCAATGGACTGATATAGGATTATTGCCATAAAGAAGAAAGAAAACATAAATCCGGGCGACATCATTATTCTAAAATTGAAGATATCTTCTGGAGTAAAAACCGCCTCTGGTAACATTAGTCCTAAAACAGCCGTTGGGAATATTTGAAGTAAAATTAAAAGAACAGTCGTCAGAATGGTACTTCCAATTGAAAAAGTCCAAAATGCTTTTTTTACTCTAGGATAATCTTTTGCACCAAAATTAATCCCAGCAACAGGTTGTAACGCTGTTGAAAATCCAAACCCTGGTACCAACATCAATATAAGAATTCGGTAGCAAGCCCCCATAAAAGCGATATCCCAGTCATTTCCATAACGAGCAATCATTTTAAAAACAACTACTTGTTGAACGACAAACATTAATTGTAACATCATTGCTGAAATACCTATTGTAATAACAGGGCGAGCTATTTTTTTTTCTAATTTAAAATAGGTTAAATCAACCTCATAGGAAGCTCGTTTAGTTACAAAATACCAAATCACAAGAACAGCAAAAATCACCATTGAAATAATCGTCGCGTAAGCTGCTCCTGCTATGCCCATATCTAAGTAACCAATAAAAAGAGGATTCAAAATCATATTTGCGACCATTGAGATCATTGCAATGGTCATCGCTTCATTGATTTTTCCCTCTGCCCGAATCAGCATACTTAAGGAAACTGCAAAAATTTGAAAAAAGGCACCCAAGATTAAAGTTTGAAAATAGAGTGCTCCCAATTCCAATATTTCCCCTTTACCACCAATAGCCGCTATCATGTCTTCTGCGAACACCCATCCGAAGGTTGTCAAAAAAAATGAAACAATCAGAGATAAAAAAATGATAGTTCCGAATGATTTTTTTTGTATTTCTTCATCTTTTGCCCCAATTGCGATACTCAAAATAGAGGATCCTCCAACACCCAACATGGCTGCAAAGCTGTTTGTTAAAAAAGCTAAAGGAAATGCTAAAGAGACTGCTGCTAAAGCTTTTTCTCCCAAAAATTGTCCAATAAATAAAGCATCTACAAAGGTATTAATGCTATTAATAGACATCGCTAAAACTGCCACTGGCGTGAGTTTCGCCATTAACTGCCACATATTTTTAGTTCGGATTTCCTCCCTCAGATTCAATTTTACATCGGACATACCTTATGAAAATTACTTGTTTTTTGAAGCGGCAAAGATTAAAATATTCTAAAGGTTATTTTTATAATAATTTACGCAATGCCTAAAACAACGCAATGCTTTATTTTTAAAAATGATCCTCAAGTAGTTGTAATTGGGGTGATTATTGTATAAAAATTATTAAATATTAATTTGGATATTTATCGATACTTACTTGTCTTTATTCGCTAAAAAACAATCTTATAAGTGAAAATTTTGCTTGTTTTACAACCTACGTAATTTTATTTTTTACTTTTAGTCCTGATAAATTCTTCAACAAAAAATACAGTAAATTGAAACCTACGAACATCAACGATCCGGAGTACTTTCACAAAGTTGTCGATTGTCAGTATGCTTGTCCAGCACATACTCCTGTACCTGAGTACATTAGACTAATAGCTGCAGAAAAATACACGGAAGCTTATATGGTCAATTGGGAGTCTAATGTGTTCCCTGGAATTTTAGGGCGTACATGTGATAGACCTTGTGAACCTGCCTGCCGTCGAGGTCGAATAGAAGAAGAACCTGTCGCAATTTGTCGTTTGAAAAGAGTTGCCGCAGATAACAAAGGGGAAGTCAACCACCTGATGCCGAAAGCTCCTGAACAAAAAAACGGTAAAAAAATCGCTTTAATCGGTGGAGGCCCTGCCTCTCTTACTGTTGCAAGAGACTTAGCTCCTTTAGGATATGAAATTCATTTATATGATGAGTGGCATAAAGGAGGTGGCATGATGCGAACACAAATCCCCTCCTTTCGATTGCCCGAGGAGGTGTTAGATGAAGAAGTGAATTATATCATTGACATGGGTATTCATACGCACTTTAATACCTATGTGTCCAGCATGAAAGAAATTTTGGATAAGGGCTATGATGCAGTTTTTGTGGGGACAGGCGCACCAAGAGGACGGGATTTGAAACTTCCAGGTAGAGAAGAAGCAGACAAAAATGTCCATATTGGGATAGAATTTTTAGCAGATGTCGCTTTTGAACACAGAGATAAAGTCGGTAAAAAAGTGATTATTCTTGGCGGCGGAAATACGGCCATGGATTGCTGCCGGACCTCTCGTCGTTTAGGAGGCGATGAAGTAAAAGTAGTGGTAAGAAGCCCATTCAAAGATATGAAAGCATCTGCATGGGAAATCAAGGATGCGAAAATGGAGGATATCCCGATTATGAATAATATGCCCCCAAAAGAATTTGTTGTCGAAGATGGAAAATTAAAAGGGATGATTTTTGGTAACGTTCGAGCTGAATATAATGAAGAAGGCCGCCGTAAATTAATTCCAACTGGCGAACCGGATGTATTTATTGAAGCGGATGATGTCATTATTGCGATAGGCCAAGACAATGCTTTTCCTTGGATCGAACGCGATTTAGGCATTGAATTTGGAAAATGGGACATTCCTGTTTTACACAAAACTACTTTTCAATCTACCAATCCAAAAGTATTCTTCGGCGGTGATGCCGCATTTGGTCCAGAAAATATTATCACGGCTGCTGCACATGGTCATCAAGCAGCTATTTCTATTCATCTTTTCTTAGAGGGTAAGGATTTAGTTTACGAACGCCCTGCTCCAATGACCAACCTCGTTCAACAAAAAATGGGGATCCATGAATGGATGTACGACAGCCCTGTAGTAGAGGATTTGCGTTATCCAGTCCCGCATGAGCAGAAGACTATTACTTTAACCAATCGAAAAATAGAAGTCGAATTAGGCTTTAGTCAAAAAACAGGTTTTAAAGAAGCTCAACGTTGTCTCAATTGTGATGTGCAAACTGTTTTTGATACCAAGAGTTGTATCGAATGCGATGCCTGTATGGATGTTTGTCCTACGTCCTGTATCACGTTTACTCAAAATGGAGACGAGGAAGATTTACGAACAAGATTATCAGCTCCTGCGCTCAATCTTACACAAGACCTTTACGTTTCCAGTGACTTGCCTACCGGTAGGGTCATGGTAAAAGATGAAGACGTTTGTGTGCATTGCGGTTTATGCGCAGAGAGATGTCCAACTTCGGCTTGGGACATGAAGAAGTATTTGTATGAAGTTACAAAGACATATGCCATGCCTGTGCCTATGGAGATTTAATTTAAAATTAGAAGTACAAAAACTACGAAACGAAATAGAATTATGTCAGCGATAGTCAACGATATGGTCATTCGATTTGCGAATGTCAATGGAACAGGGTCAGCAAGTGCCAATAGTATGTTCTCGAAAGCTATTTTTAGAATGGGTCTTCCTGTCTCTCCAAAAAATATTTTCCCCTCCAATATCCAAGGTTTACCGACTTGGTATGAAGTCCGTATCAATGAAAATGGATATTTGGGACGCAGAGCAGGTATTGATGTCATGGTAGGCATCAATCCTCAAAGTTTTGCTAAAGATATGGCTTCGGTCAAACCAGGGGGGTACTTTGTTTATGACAGTACCAAACCTCTTTACGAAGATATGATGCGAGAAGACATCCATTTTATCGGCATCCCAATGATGAAAATCAGCATGGATTTCTTTGAAGTACCTCGCCTCCAACAATTATTCAAAAATATAATTTATGTTGGCGCTTTGGCTGCTTTATTGGACATTGAGATGGAGGTGATTAAACAAATCATAGAAGAGCAATTTGAAAAGAAGCCCAAATTAGTTCCACCCAATTTTAAAGCACTAGATGCAGGATATAATTATGCAAAAGAGCATTATGATTGTCCACTAAATGTTAGGTTAGAACGTCGCGACAATGTCGGTGATCATATTTTAATGGAAGGAAATGAAGCCACTGCGTTGGGTGCAATATACGGTGGGGCAACAGTAGCAGGCTGGTATCCTATTACCCCTTCGACTTCTGTAGTTAAAGCATTTGAAACACATTGTAAAAAATTAAGAATAGACCCAAAAACGGGTAAAAAGAACTATGCCATTGTGCAGGCTGAAGATGAACTAGCGGCAATGGGTATGGTGATTGGCGCTACCTGGAATGGCGCAAGAGCTTTCACGTCCACTAGTGGACCAGGGGTTTCCTTAATGAGTGAATTTATTGGTTTGGCTTATTTCGCAGAAATTCCGGTCGTTTTGGTAAATGTCCAACGAGGTGGTCCTTCTACAGGAATGCCTACACGAACCCAGCAACCAGATATCCTTTCTTCAGCCTATGCTTCTCATGGAGATACTAAACATATCTTATTGTTCCCAAGCACCCCGACTGAATGTTTCGAAATGATGGCAGATTGCTTTGATCTTGCAGATCGCTTTCAAACACCCGTGATTTTGATGTCAGACCTAGACTTAGGCATGAATGATCATATGACTAAACCACTGAAATGGGACGACAACCGTACATATGATTTAGGAAAGGTCTATGACGCCGAAGATTTGGAAAAGCTAGAAGAATATGGTCGTTACCTAGATATTGATAATGATGGAATTTGTTATAGAACTATTCCCGGAACTCATCCAACAAAAGGTTCTTTTTTTACAAGAGGAACTTCAAGAGATGAATACGCTCGGTATTCTGAAAGTGGAGCTGTCTATGTTAGAGTCGTTAATCGCATTTTAAAAAAATGGGAAACGGCTAAGAAATATGTTCCAAAACCTCAAATGTACCAAGAAGAATACAAGTCCAAAAAAGGAATCATTTTCTTTGGAACAACTACTTATGCCGCTTTGGAAGCGATGGAAATGTTTGAAAAAGAAGGGATAAAACTCGATGCCATGCGGATCACGGCATTTCCATTTAATGAAACAGTAGAAGATTTTATAGAGCAGCATGAAGAAATTTTTGTTATTGAACAAAATCGAGACGCTCAGCTTAGATCATTGATTATCAATGAATTAGACATAATTCCCGCAAAACTAATCAAAGCAGTAAATTACGATGGAATGCCTATCACCGCTCAAACAATTATGGATTTAATAATGGAGAAGCTATCTGTCGCAATTAACAACTAACACATTTAACAATCATTCTGATGACTTATATAAAACCTACTTTTCGCCACCCTGCCCTACCAAAAAATAAAATTAGCTTTGCAAAAGCTGATTATGAAGGAGCCATTTCAACACTTTGTGCAGGTTGCGGACATGATTCAATTAGCGGATCGATCGTCCAAGCTTGTTATGAAATGTCTATTGAGCCTCATAAATTGGCTAAAATTTCTGGAATTGGTTGTTCTTCCAAAACCCCTACTTATTTCTTGAGCAATTCACATGGATTTAACTCTGTTCATGGTCGAATGCCATCTGTAACCACAGGTGCAAATATGGCAAATCGAGATTTGATTTATCTAGGTGTATCAGGTGATGGAGATACCGCTTCTATAGGAATGGGGCAATTTGTTCATGCCATTCGCCGAAATTTGAATATGGTTTATATTGTTATGAATAATGGTTGCTACGGTTTAACAAAAGGGCAAGATTCTGCCACCGCAGATTTTGGTTCCGTTAGCAAGCCAGGTTCTGTCAATCAATTTCAAGCAATCGACTTAGTAGGTATGGCATTGGAATTAAATGCAACCTTTGTAGCGAGAAGTTTTTCGGGTGATAAAACACAATTAATTCCCTTAATAAAAGCCGCCATGTCTCATCCAGGCTTTGCATTCATTGATGTAATTTCGCCATGCGTTACTTTTAATAATAATAAAGGCTCCACCAAATCTTACGATTTCGTTCGTGATCACATTGAAGCAACTTCCGTCCTTGATTTCGTTCCACAAAAAGATGAAATCACTGTATCTTATGAAGAAGGCAACTCCGCAACGGTTCCATTACATGACGGTTCCTTAATAGAATTGAGAAAATTGTCCCCTGAATGGAATCCAACCGACCGATATTCTGCTTTTGTTCGTTTGCAAAAAGCAAAAATGAAAGGTGAAATTTTAACGGGATTACTTTATATCGATCCGGAAAGTACGGAATTGCATGACTTGATGGGGACAACTGACGTACCTTTGAATACCTTGCGAGAAGCAGAATTGTGCCCAGGAAATGCTACTTTGGAATCCATTAATCAAAATTTTAGATAGCACTTTCTTGAAAGCTAGATTAGGTTTTTTGGAAAAATTTCTAATCATCAAACAACTGCTCATAATCCTCAGTCTCTGATCTTTTTTGTGGTTCTTGCCTTTCTTCTTTCAAAGGAGGTAATTCTAATCTTTCCGTCTTTACTTCTTCGTATTCAATAAACTGATCCGCGGTTTCTGTTTCCATATCTTTATTTATATCCCGGATCTTCTTTTTAAATAAAGATTTGGCAAATAAAAAGGCACATACAAATGGGAAGGCAAACACATTAAGTAATATTATTCCTATTCCAAAAAGGATATTGTTTTGGAGCATTTTCAAAATCCATTTTCCATAATTGAGGACAGATTTATAATCAAAAATAAGTGCTGCGATTAGTAGAAATGGCGAGGCGTAATAAAGTAATGTATAAATACCTTGAATAAGCATGTAAACGCCAACCAGAAAAAGAATTAAAAAAACAATTCCAGTAAGTCCATCCAATTTGAAATTAAAACTATTTCGTTGTGCCATATTGCCTAGTTATGATTTTTTATTTAAGAGCTGTTGATTGACCAAGCTTTGATATCAGAAGGTCAGTATTTAGCAAGCTTTTAAAGAACCTCTAAATTACGGAGATGTTTGAAACAGAAGGTCTAGAATAGAAATATTCTTGGAAGCTTTCGATTAACGTAGGTATTTTTTCAAAAAATCAAAAGTTTGCTTTTTAAGCTTATCACCACTATTACCATATATATTGTTATGACCTACACCTTCTAAAATGATTAATCTTTTTTCTGGCGATTGAAGGTTTTCGAAATTCAGCTTTCCGTATGCTACATCAATTTTTTCGTCATCTTTGCTATGAGCCACTAATACAGGTTGTTCAATATTTTTGGCAGAATTAGAGGGTCGAACTTCTAAAGGATTGAAATCAGCAATTTCACCAGATCTTGAAACTACAAAATCAGATAACCACCGATTCCCAAAGCCAAACATATCTTCTTGATAATCAGCTACAATGTCATATATATCTGAAAAAGTACAGTAAATCACACCACATTTCAATCGCTCGTCGTACTCTAAGGCTTGTAACCCGACTGCACCTCCATAAGACGTCCCCCAGATAGCGACATTCTGAATGCTTTTTTCATTCTGTAAGAAATCAATAGCTTTGGAAACATCGTCTTTTTCGCGAAATCCAAAAGTGCAGTATTCGCCTTCGCTTTCTCCGTGAGCCCTAGCATCATATACCAAGGTTTCAAATCCAAGATTCGCTAAATCTTTCACTATTGGCAATTGCGATTCCTTACAGCTATTATGTCCATGCAAAATAATGACCCCACCTAAAACTGTATCTAGTTTTGATTTTGTATAAAACCCTTTGAGTAAAAACCCTTCCTTTGTTTTTAAAGTAATTCTTTCGTATTCGACATTAAAATCCGCCGGTGTTTCACCGATACAGTTTTTATGAACTGTCCCGATAACGAGGTATGGGAAAAACCAATTTGCGATAATTGTTAATCCTACTCCAATAATAACTAATAAAATGATTGTGCCTTTAAATACTTTTTTCATAAAATTAGATCAATTATTCCACATCTGCCATCTGTAAAAACTGCATTTCATACAGTTCTTTATAATGCCCATTTTCCAAGGTCAATAATTCCTCGTGAGAGCCATATTCTTGAATTTCTCCTTTGCTTAAAACTAAAATATTATTGGCATGACGAATGGTAGAAAGTCGATGCGCAATAATAATTGAAGTTCTTTTAGCAATCAATTGTTCTATGGCATACTGAATAACCGACTCTGTTTCGGGATCAATAGAAGAAGTTGCCTCATCTAAGATTAAAATATCAGGATTGAAAACCAAAGCACGGACAAAAGAAATGAGCTGACGTTGTCCCATTGAGAGGGTTGCACCTCGTTCCATGACCTGATAGTCATATCCGCCAGGTAGTTTATTAATAAATTTATGTGCCCCAATCATTTTTGCAGCTTCGATAACTTTTTCTTTTGAAATACCTTTGTCGCGAAGAGTAATATTCTCTAACACAGATCCAGAGAAGAGAAAAACATCTTGTAACACCATTGCAATTCTCGCACGTAACGCTTGGAGCTCAAAATCGCTAATATCAGTCCCATCAATTTCGATACTTCCCTTTTGGATTTCGTAGAATCGATTTAAGATATTAATAATCGTTGATTTACCGGAACCTGTGCTTCCGACTATTGCCAGCGTCTCACCTGCTTGAATATCAAAACTAATGTTTTTTAAAACATAATCGCGAGCGTTATAAGCAAAAGAGACATTCTTAAAAGCGATATTACCTTCTAATTTTTGAGGCTTGAAAGTTCCATTATTTGGTATTTTATCTTTCCGATCCAAAATACCAAAGACTCTATCTGCAGCCACTAATCCCATTTGTAGTGTATTAAACTTATCCGCTAACATCCGCATTGGTCGAAAAAGCATGGAAACGTATAAAGGGAAAGCAACCAGTGCCCCTAAAGTCACATAATCACGTACAACATTTTGTGCCCCCCACCACACCATTAGCCCCAAGGCTGCCGCATGAATAATCTCAACAACAGGAAAAAAAATAGCATAATAAAGGATGGAATCTAGATTTGCTTTTGCGTAAGCACGATTAATTTTCTTAAAGTCCTCCATTTGAGCCTTTTCAGCATTGAAGATTTGGACGATACGCATTCCTGTAATACGCTCTTGGAGGAACGCATTCATTTTTTGAATCTGTGTCCGAACAGTTTGATAAGCTGCTTTTACTTTTTCCTTGAATATATAAGTCGCAACCAAAAGGAAAGGCATCGTCGTCAAAACAACTAAAGTCAATTGCCAACTTGTAATAAACATGATTCCTAAAACCGCAATAACAGTTAGTAGGTCAGCTATAATGGTAATAACACCTTGTGTAAAAATGGTATTAATCGTCTCAATATCATTGATTGTTCGAGTTGTAGAGGTTCCAATTGGTGTTTTATCAAAATAGGTTAATCTAAGACTTGAAATATGCTTAAAAACACGAACCCTCAAGTCACGAATAACAGACTGTCCAAGCCAATTAGTTGAATACAAAAATGCCCATCTTAACAGGGCACCAAAAATCGTAACCCCTACAAAGACAAAGGCCATGAAAGTCAATCCGGGGATATCCCCTTGAAAGATATAATCATCTACCATAACCTGAACTAAGTATGGACGTAGTGTCGCAACTGGCGCCATGATAACGGCC
Organism: Bacteroidota bacterium; assembly: GCA_024743405.1. Lineage (GTDB taxonomy): Bacteria > Bacteroidota > Bacteroidia > Chitinophagales > Saprospiraceae > JANSWP01. The sequence goes on along the minus strand of JANSWP010000006.1, from coordinate 56,490 downwards.
AGGATTGCCGCTACTGTAAAAATAAGACGATAAGGTTTTGCCAGTGTTAGTACCCGACTGAGAAGATGAAAATCAATTTTATTGGAACTTTGACTCATAAATTTTCTTAATGTAGCTCCGTTCATAGAACGAAGAATTGCGAGGTGAAATATCTCTGTTAATAAACAGAGTCAATTTGAAACATTCCTAAGAAAGTTTGGTTTTGAAGAATACGAAGGTAGAAGTTTTAATTTAAAAATATATGTCTCATCTCAGTTCTAAACCTCGTTTTTGAAAGACGAGCCATTGAAAAACAGTTCTTGAAATCATAAAAATGCAAAGAGTCAACCAAAGCCCATGATTTCCATAGTCCGTCAATAAATAATAAGATAAAAAGAACACAACAAACGCAAGAATCATACAATTCCGCATAGCAATGGAGGCAGTCATTCCTATAAAAACACCGTCCCAAATGTAACAGGGAGTACTTAAAACAGGAAACAATGCCATCCAGAATAAAAAGGGTAAACTCGCTTCGATCACATTCGATTTATCGGTAAAAACATATAATAAATTCTCTCCAAAACCATAGTAAAACAAGCTATATAAAAGAGCCATTATCATACCCCAAAAAAAGGAAAGTCGGATAGCTTTTCGCGTTTTTGATTCATTATTTGCCCCAACATATTTTCCTACTAAACTTTCGGAAGCAAAGGCAAATCCATCAACTGCATAGGACATCCAATTGACAAATTGCATTAATATTACATTGACAGCTAACATTAACTCCCCCTCTGTAGATGATTGACTATAGAAAAAGCCAAAGGCAAAAGTGAGGCAAACCGTCCTGATAAAAATGTCTCTATTGATTATCAAAAATCTTTTGAGTTCATTGAGTTTTAGGATACTCTCTTTTTTAAAATATTGCAGGTAAGTTGTGTATTTTTTAAAAAAAAGAAATATGGCACCGAGTAAGCCAACATATTGTGCGACAACCGTTCCCCAAGCTACTCCTGCTACCCCCATATTCAACTGCCAAACAAAAACATAACTCAAGACAATATTGACAACATTGATAATTATGGTAAGGATAAGTGGGAAAACGGCATTTTGCATTCCAAAAAACCATCCAAAAAAAGCAAAAAGGGCAAGAGTAGCTGGAGCTGCCCAAATTCTAATATAAAAATACTCTTCAAGCAAAAACCGCTGTTCACCAGTAGCATTCATCAAATATATACTCGCTTGTCCAAATGGAACTTGAAGAATCATAATCATTCCTGCGAGAATAAGTGCTACTAGGACAGCCCGAACCAGATTATTCGCGATATCCAAAGTATTATTTTGCCCATATGCTTGAGCAGTCAATCCGGTTGTCCCCATTCTAAGAAAACCAAAATTCCAGTAGACAAAATTGAAAATCATTGCACCAACACCAACTGCACCAATATGAGCTTCAGAAAGCCTGCCCATTAAGGCTGTATCTACAGTACTCAAAAGAGGGATAGAAATATTGGATAATATATTAGGTATTGCCAGACGCAGGATCTCCTTATTCATTCTTCGACGCGCTTTATTCTTTTTAAATCATCAATATTTAGTTCCTTAATCTCTAAATATTCATTTTGTAAAATGTATCTACCTATAGATTTATCTTTTACGAAATCAGGAACTTTTAAGCCTACAAATTCTGCTAGCCATATTGTTTTCTTTTGATCATAAATAACATAGAAATGATCAAAGCTAGAAATATCAGAAGAGTCTGCCGTTTCCCATCTCCTATATTCAATATTTTCAGGTGGTAAAAATTCGTAATAGATATCGTACATATCAGGAAGGCTTCGGTCAGTATAGATTAAATGTGTCTCATTAGGCTTAAGTGACTCTAAAAAATCTTTTTGAAAGAAGAAAGGCGTATTTTCTTTATAATTTGAAATGACACTTAATTGTAAGATAAGGAAAGGCAAAAGAACCAATAAATGAGGTATATATTTTTTATTTTTGAAAAAGGCGTAGCTTTTGTATTTCAGCCAAATCAAAAGCAACATAGACACTGTCAAAGGCAGAATAAACCAAGGATATTGGTCCTTCGTCAAATAAAGTCCGAGCGCACAAAGTCCAATGATCATTCCAAAATAGATAAGTACAATATTCTTATTATAACCCTTTATGTATGGTAAAACCTTCTCTAGTACAAAAACACTTAACAGAGAAGCTGGGGGAACTAATAATAGCCACATTCGTTCTGATAAAATCAGCGGATTATAGTATTTCAGAGACGTCGTACCAAACAAGTGAATAAATAATAGAAAGAGAAAATACAGCAAGAGAAAATTCGGAAAATAGGAGAGTTCAAAATATATTTTTCGCTTAAAACAGTTGAATGAAACAGCTTTAGATGATATTTTTGGACTATCTGATTTAGTATTAAAAAACATAAAAACCCACAGTCCGGTCAACATACTAAAAACACCAAGTCCATAAGATTTTAATAAAAATGGAATGGGGAAAATCGTCATTCTTGTCCAAAACTCCCATGTTGGTCGACTACCATAACTTTCATAATGCACATTAAATTCTCCCTCGATGGCATTGATTCGATAAAAAGGATTTCCCGTAAAATGATAATAGATATAAAAATAAATGAACAATAATAGTCCTCCACTAAGAATTGCCCCAATCCAAAATTTTGTATTTCGCCTCCTTAAAAAATCTTTAATAAACAAAAAAAGAAAAAATGGCCCGATATAAAAAACACCAATTTTAGTAGCAAATGCAAAAAATAAAATAAAAGAAAAGAGTATTCCCCACCTATATGAAAAATGATTCGGCATATCTTGTATTCGCCATAACATGAATACCGAAATTGTAGCAAAGGCAGTCATTATTATATCTTGAGATACATCTGCTGATAGTTCTAATAAAAGAGGATTGAGAGCTAAAAAAAGAGTTGAAATTATGGCGATATTGGGGTCTACAATTCGAGTAAAATAAAAATTAGAAATCAATAGAATTACAAAACCTATAAAACTCCAAATTGGAAAAACAAAAGGTTCTACTCCTAATAATTTAACAAAACCTGCCATTGGAATAAGTAATCCAAATCGGTTTTTAAAGACACTTGGCGAAAGTTCAAAGGTACCATTTGAGATCATCCATGCGTTTCGGGCATAGTTATACTCATCACTGAAATCAATCCCCCTATAATTAAAAAAAGAAAGAAAAGTGGCAAGAATTAGAATAAGTAAAAGTGGCAGATATTTATTATTCAAAAAATAGGAATTTGGAAATTAGATTAGGTTGAATTCAATTTAAAATTCAACCTAATCACAGATTCTATTATTTCAAAAGTACCATTTTCCCAAATCCTTTTTGAAAGAATTTATCCACGCTATCTCGTTGAAAGTTTTCATAGTCCGAACCATCTGAATTTTTCGTAATGAATCTATATAAATAAACGCCATTGGCAAGGCGATCTCCAAATTGATCGGTTCCATCCCAAGCAAAGTCCGTTTTGTGGGTGCCGATTCGAAGCTCCCCTAATTCCGTTTGGTCAATTTCCCTGATAATTCGCCCAGACACAGTCATTATTTGAATTTTGTAATACGCAGGAATTTCAATCCCCGTAAGCGTATAAACAAATTGGGTAGATGTAGAAAATGGATTAGGATAATTTAAGACATTAGAAATCATTGCTTTTGAAATCACTTCAAATGAAATATTATAATCAATATTTCCAGAGACATTTCCAGAAGCATCCTGAGCCTGGATTCTTAATTTGTAGATTCCATCCTTAAATAAGTCAGGTTTAAGCTCAATTCGAGCTTTGTTTTCTTCAGCTAAGTTATTTGAATTAGCTGGAAAAAACTCCATAAATTCTCCATCAAAAGGAATAAGCCTTGGGGACGATTCATCTGGGTACTGTAACCATACCTGAAAAGAACTCGTATCGCTTAAGGCTAAATATGGGTTTTCATCTTTTAGCTCGATTATTATCTCCGTTTTAGGTGATACAATATCTCCTTCCATGATATGTAACCCATCAAAGGTTACATCTAATAATGGATTTCTCCGATCACTTTTTACAAAGAAATTAATCACTCCTATGTTATTTTGATGCGTCAACTCAGGTTGATCGTTATTTGGATTTGCATCAATCACAATAGTATACGCACCCGAAATAGTTTGAGTATCAAAATCAAGAACGGCTATTAATGTATCACCTGTTAGTAAGGGAGACAACCTTACTGAGTCTATTTCTTCTCCATTTTGCGTATCGATTATTCTGAAATTTACCAACAAACTATCCATATCCAGTTGTCCAATATTTTCAACAGCAATTCTCATGGTCAATATTTCACCCTGTTGAAAAGTATCTTTCTCCAGTTCAAAAAATGCCATTGGATTGAGAGCTGCTTCTGGCAAATCTTCATATAAAATACGCCAATAGTCTAGTTGAGGAGGTGTTCGGTTAATTTCATCTTTTGAACGATAAACCAATTTAAGGTAAGGATATGCTAATGAATTAATATCTGAAAGGTCAGTTTCCGTATTTTGTACTTGGGCTTTTAATAGAACTTCTTGATCTGTATTTGAATTAATTCCATAAATATCAAAATACGCCTCTTCTTCATCCGAATTAAAGTCATTTAATTCAAATTGAAACTTATTCCAACTCGCAACGGGACCTATTCTTACAGATGTAAGATCACCGCTATCCCATATTCCTGCGACATTAATATCTTCTAATATGATTCCGTCTTTCTCTGTAATTCTTTCTAGTGGTTGATATAAAGGATCATCTTTTTTGAAGAAGAAAACATAAGGTACTGAACCATCTTCTACCCCACGAATCAATTCAGCACCCTGATTTTCCAAAACTTGGAAAAGGTTTGTACCTAAATTAACTGAGTCCGCTGCCCATTCTTCTGGCTTGTAAGTAGTATTAGGTTTCTGGAAAGTATAAAAAAGAACATAACTCCCAGAAGGAATTGTATCACTCAAGAAACTTATCAATTCTTTTCGATGATTCTTGTTTGAAGTAAGAAATGGGAAAGATCCCTTACCATAACCATCATCTCCATAAGCATTTGCATTAGGAGTTCCATTTTGAGGATCATACCAAGGGTCAACGGTCAATCCGTCAAGAATAATTACATATGCTCCTGCACTAATCTGTGGATTCCAATGTAGGATATCATCTCCGTTGACTAAAAACCTAGGTTTTCCACCTCCAAAATTTATCATTTCTCGGTTTTGAATATGAATCTCTTTATAGTCTTCAATGTATTTTAACTCCCTAAAAGGTTCTTCCAAGGTTTTGTTATTGAATATATCACTTTTGAATTGATAGAAATGAGACTGATTCCATCCATCTTCTGCATCTTCTAAAAAGACAAAGGAACTATTATACCATCTATATCCAACATCAGCGCTAGTACTGTCAGGGCTAACTCTCCAATAGTATACCTTTTCGTTTTCATAGCTAATATTTGGTTTCCATTTCAATACCCCTCCACTTCCTACAACCTCCAGTCGTTGCTTGAAATCACTATCAAAATTTTCAGTAGAATCAATTTCAAAATAAAAAACTTGTTCTGGTGCAAAAACATCAGCTGTAGTTGCCGTCAACGTCAAATCGGGATTATCAACTATAGAGAAGTCTCGTGGATAAATTGGAACCAAATCATTCGATAAAATTAAAACAGGAAAACCCTTCCTACCAGAAGCATTAACTAAATCATTATTTGACTCTGCATTTGGATTTGGCAGCTCATCAATACTTTCATCAGAGTCAACACTAATATGATAATAATTTTGTCCAACAACATCAGGTTGATTAATTGTTGGGATTTTATAAGAAAAACTTTCTTTGAAATATGGTACATTGACCTGATCTATCATTAAATTAACCAATTCCCCAGTAGGTAATTCCTGATTAATTTTTAATTCAAATGAATCCTTATTCCCTTTACCAATATTATGAATATCGAAATTTAATATTATGTCTTCTGATTGGAGGTTAATAAGCGAAGGTTCATGAGAAACGGTACTGACATCAACTAAAAAATCACTACCCTCATGTGCATTCAACCGAAGAGATGGATCCCCTTGTAAAGTCGATTGAGAAGCTAAAGTCCTATCTCCAATCCATCCTGATGGACTTAATTGAGTTAATGTCGATTGTAATACATCTCCAATTCCTGCTCCATACATCGAGTTTCCAATCTTTCCATAATAGTCATTTCCGAAGGTGCCAAGAGAACTAATAAAACCATAACCACTGCTTGCGATGTATGCAATTGCTCCACTTTCTTCTGCTAAAACAAACCTTTCACCGACTCCTGTTCCATCTAAATGACATTGACCTGAAAAACATCCAAAAGAGAACATTAAGGGATATTTTGCTTTGTTATTATATGATTGAGGAGAATCAACTTGAAAGTCAAATCCATTGGGATTAGAATGTCCAAAGAACGTAATAATAGAGGTTCCACCATTAATGACTCTAAATAAGCTTTCTGATTGAGGTCCTTGAATCGGGTCTGAACTAGTTTTAAAGAATGAAGTAACATTGGCAGCAAAATCACTATTTTCAATAGTGTTTTCAAAAATATTTAAATGATTTTTAATGCTCTGCTGATCGCCGATTCCTCCTCCTCCTAAGTGAAGAATATTTTTCATCCATCCTTTGTCAGTCAAAGTCTGAGGAAGGTTTTTTGTTGATTCAAATTCCACTACCTTATTGTAATAAATTTCGACGTGCTTCCCCGTTGTAACGGCCAATCGACCAATAGGAATAATCGGGTATCTCGTACCTGGAGTGGCTAATAGTAAATTATCTCCACCTGGAGTTCCAAAAGTAGGCAGAAAAAAGTTTTTTAAATATTGATCAGCTAATTGATCTTTACTTCTAACATCTGGATATTGTCTTGCTTTCCCTACAAGAAAAACATACTTTGGATTTGACCAATTTTTCTTAATAAAATGCCCGAAATTTCGAATAGAAATACTATGTCGTTTAACCCCGTAAGAAAATTGTTCATATAGTTGATTTATATCAACAATAATTGATTCATAATTTCCACCAGCTGTCGAGCGTCGGTAATCAGCATAATTCTGAACCCAATTTTTACCGCTCCCGTCATCAAATAAGGCAGGGTGACTAATCATGATAAAATTGCCTTCTACTTCCCAATAATTAATAAAATTTGTATCCTCAAAATCACCAACTTGATTCAATTCATTCCCATTTACCAAAATTAATTCACGCAGAGTTGGAGAAGGAGGTAAAGCTACTTTTACTATACCTGATTCAACCGTTGCCTCCAATCTAAAACTATTAGTTAAATCATATAAAATCGGATTATCTCCCGAATTAAAATTTTGGATTTCTAAATACTTAATTGTGCTAGAAGCAGCTATTTTAAATCGAAATGAATTTGAATTTTCAAAATCGAAAGTACGCGGATAGGTCACATTTATTTTAGAAACTGAAACTCTACTGCTATTACCACTTGACGCTTTAAGCCCTGTTACACTTATAGTATTTATTTCTGAGAACTGATCAATTGGAAGCATTAATGTATGATCATTCAATTCATTACCAACATAGTCTAAACGTAAAACCTCTTCACCATTTAGTGTGATGGAATCTTGAAAACTTCCAATAGCTTGTCCATAAGTTCTAATATTTAAGGGTATTTCATTTACACCTTGAGGAAAGAATTGAGGCAGATTCAGCGTAAAAGTTTGATGTTGAGTAAGTGGACTTGAATAGCCTTGTCCCTCATCGAAAGTAGATGTACTAACATTCGCTCCACTGAAATTCGCGGTTTTTTTAATACTCTCATCAGCGTATATATTATTCGATTCGTACAAGAAAAATGGCTCTGGTTGAGTCAGACCGGCAATATTATTTTGAACTTCATCGTATCTTTCGTTTTGAATACTTTCATCATTCCATGTCAAAAAATAAGCACTTGTATCAGTAAACATACTAAAATCTGGATTCAATAATTCTTCTGAAGGGTTACTAAACAAATATTGGTCAAGTTCACTTCTATTCTTTCTTCCAAAAAACTCAATAAAATCATCTGTACTTAAAGTACCTTCATTAGATGTATAGATAGGGACTTCTTGTCCAAGGTAATATAATTGAAAGTGCTTACCTTCAATATTTGAAGGGATTTCATTTTGGATCAATCCATATGGGATTTTATAAATCCCATCTTCAGCTACTTCTATTTTAAGATAGGATTGATCATAATCAATCCATTCATTTCCATAGAGCGTATCTTGTCCGTTCCACATTTGAGCAGAAAGGAAAAAATTAAATGAAAATAAAATGAAGAATGTAAATAAGTATTTCATGTTCTTTGGATATTTTTCGAGCATAATTCAAGTACTTTTTTGTTAAAACGAACACTCTGTAATTGAGGTTATTTCAATTTGAGTTCAAAATTAAAGTATTAACTCAAATGTATTAGCCCAAAAGGGGCTCAATTCCTATAGAAAGTTAGATTGAAGACCTTCAAAAACCACAAATCTGTATTATTCTATGGCATAATTAAAAAAAGTGTGGCTTTTTAAATCAATTCTAAATTGGATTTTTCAATTTCACAAAAGCAATAAATAATAATTGTGTTTTGTTTACATTTCAAAAAACCAAGAAGTTATATCATTCAAAATCTTTAAAAAATGGCGACTCAAATCCCGGTATTCAAAAGTAATCAATCATTAATTCGTGGAAAGGAATTTTTAATGGATCCACTTAAATTCACTGTTGAACAGTCAAATAAACTAGGTGGTTTTTTTAGAGTCCCATTTTATTTCCGAAAAATGTTCATTCTGACAGATTTAGAAGCCATCCGTCATGTGTTAAATACGAATCAAAAAAACTATAAAAAAAGCCCTGCTTATGATCAACTAAAACAAGCTTTGGGTAATGGTTTAGTTACAAGTGAAAGAGATTTTTGGCGCCACCAAAGAAGACTAATACAACCTATTTTTTATAAAAAACAAATGGAGGGGCTTTTCAAAACAATGGGTGAGGTGGCAAAAAATTATCTAGAAAATTTAGCCCTACAAATTCAGTCAAAGGAAGACATTGACCTGACTAAAGAGATGATGAATATCACTGCGGATATTGTTTTAAAAACCCTTTTTAGTTCCAAGAACCCTGCGAGTCAAAAAGAGATGTATGAAACCATGGAAGTTGCTCAAAATTATATTATGAATCGAGTAACTAGTCCTCATTTAATCCCTCTAAATTATGTCAATGGGCACCATCGACGATTCAAAAAAACGATGAAAACCTTTGATGCGAATATTCTTAATTTGATTGAAGAAAGAAGAAATGATCCTAATCCTCCAGCTGACTTATTAACGATGCTCTTGATGGCTAGAGATGAAGAAACAGGGGAAGGAATGAATGATCAACAACTGCGAGACGAAGCTATAACCCTTTATTCAGCAGGACATGAAACATCTGCCAATGCTTTAGCATGGACGTTATATGCCATAGCAAATAGACCAGATATTATTGAAAAAATTAGAGAAGAAGTCGATGCTAATTTGGGAGACGATCTCCCAACTTTTGAGAACATACGAAATCTAAGATACACTCAACAAGTCATTGAAGAAGGCATGAGGCTTTACCCTCCAGCCTATGGCATTGGCCGCGAAAACATCGAAGCCGATGAAATAATTGGATATAAGATCCCTCGAAAATCTATAATTTACATAAGCATTTATGCCGTCCATCGAAATGCTAAGTTTTGGAAAAACCCCGAAGAATTTAACCCTTCTCGTTTTGACCCTGAGCAGGTAAAAGTTAGACCTAGACTGGCTTACATGCCATTTGGTGCAGGTTCAAGAATGTGTATTGGAAATCACTTTGCGATGATGGAAATGCAATTAATATTAGCAATGTGGATAAAAAAATTTCGATTTGGATTAGATGAAAATCACCCAATAGAGCCAAATCCTCTGATAACTCTGAAACCCAAATATGGCATTAAAATGAAATTATGGAATGCTTAGAAAGCGCTATTTAGAAAGTGAATGAATGAAATGATTTATTTCCTTTTTGACATTCAAATAGTGTTTCAATTCACCAAGAGATAAAACTATCCAACCAGATAAAAAGAGTACATTTCTTATTATTTCGATAGAGGAAAGCCAATCAGGCATTAGTGTTCTGAACAAAATAACTTCTAGGCAAATAACTATTGCAGAAACGAAAAAAAGTAGAATACCCGCAGCACGAGTTTTTTGAAGAAAAGCAGGGTGAATTGACTTTAAAGTCTTTTCTAACAACAGCGTTGAATTTTCGTCATTCACATCCATTCGAATTAATTCTCTTAAGATATGATCTGAGCGAGTAAATTGCAAAGTACGAAATGAAGCAACTGCTTTTTGATAAAGAAGGGTTCGATAAATATCTTCATCCCCGAACCATTTGATATTGTTAGCTATAGAAGCTTCAATCGCCAGATCGACTACTTCAAGGTGCTTGAGGAATTTTTCAAATTCAAAAAGTGCATTAATATAAGTGACTAATATTTCGAAGTAGGGTTCAAACTCTAGCTTTTTTATCCGTTTTTCATTGATCTCAAAATAATGAATTAATTCTCTATAATCATTCGGCTCGATTTCCTTGAAACCTTCATAAACTTTAGAACGATATATTTCAGGATAATTCATTTTATAAAATCTTCATTAAACGTTTTTTAATTTATACAAAATCGGTTTACTAGGACTAACATCTAGTTCGAAACTGGCAATTTGAATATTCAACAAGTAAAGACCATCTTTGATCTCATTCTTTGCATAGATCAGCTCACTAATCGTACAATTTTTACGCACATTGTCTGGATATTGCCAGAATGCCTTATGTGCAAGTAATAAACCATCGTCCTCTTCTCTATCTACAGATGGCAAATCAATTAACAAATGTTCTACTCCACATTCAACCAAATACCTTACCGCTTCGTGATGCATATAAGGCGGATTTGCATTAGAATGATTGGTTGTTAATTTCAAGTCATCATTGGGGTAGGTGCGAATAACCACTGCTTTGGTTGCTTTCCCTTCAAATATTTCTATTAATTGGTCACGAAAAATCACTCTATCACCAGCATCTGTCTTTCTTGGTAAGATACTCACTAATTCACAAAAAAAATGGAATTTTTTAAAGATTTGATTAATGGTGAATTTTTCCTTTGCGATATGCCCAACACATTCCGTATGTGTCCCATTCCCATGCGGATTAATTTTTACATTAAAAAAATTCAAAAGCCCTCCTTCCGCTCGAGAGCCTATAAAATTTTCTGTTCTGACAGGAAAAAATTCAGGTGGTGGTGCATAAAAGCAATTGGGGTTATTTAGACCATTATTAATTGGAATGGAAATATCAAGTGGATTTGAAAAATCAACAGAGTATTTTTTCCCATTGTGTTGAATTTCAGCATTCATATTACTTCAGATCGAGAGTTAATCAAGAAATTGATTCTTACCAATTTTTTTTAAAATGATACACAATCACATAAGGAATGCGTCATAAATAAAGTTAGCGTGCTTAGGAACGTGTAAAGAATAAGTTATAAAGGTTTGGGGAGAATATTTTGGTTTTAGCCGAGGCAAAAAACGCAGGCATAGCCTCGCTACGGCGAGTATTTTTAACGAAAGATAAAATCAAAATAATCCGCCTAATGTTATAAGTTATTCTTTACAGGTTCCTTAATGATTTCTTTCATCTTTCCCCCAAGTCAATTTATTACGGATAGTTTCAATAAAGCCAATATCCTGCAATTGAACTAATTTAAGCCTAAAATCACCTTTTCTAACCGCCAGCTGATCATCCGAAGTTACCTTTTCAATCCTTGAATCAAGCGTCACTAAAAAATCTTGAGCTCGCCCTTCAACCTCAAAAGAAACGACAGAATCATCGGAAATAACAATGGGTCGAACATTTAAATTATGCGGAGCGACTGGTGTAATTACGAAATTTCCAGAATTTGGAAAAATGATAGGACCTCCACAACTCAACGAATAACCTGTTGATCCTGTGGGTGTTGCAAGTATAATTCCATCAGCCCAATAAGTATTCATATATGCTCCATTAATAAAAGTATGAATGGTAATCATGGAAGACGTATCCCGTTTCAAGAGTGTAAAATCATTTAAAGCAAACTTGACTTCTCCAAACAGCGGATTATTCGATTCTAAGTAAATGGTAGTTCTTTCTTCTAGGGTATAATGTCCATTTATCAATAACTCTATGGCCTCTTGAATTCTATTTTTACTCACACTTGCTAAAAAACCCAATCGCCCTAAGTTAATCCCCAAAATAGGGACATTACTATCTCGGACTAATGTCGTAGCACCCAAAATTGTCCCATCTCCTCCAAGTGTAATTAAGAAGTCGTAATTCAATATTTTGAAATCCAAATAACCTTCAAATACCCCAACGTTGCTTTTAAAATCGATATGACCTTGCAGCGCATCTAAATAGGGTTTGAATACATAGACTGCAATTCCGAATTCATGCAGAACATCAAAAAGTGTTTGCACGTAAGGAATATCCTTTTGTTTTAAAAGCTTACTAAAAACGACTACTCTCATATACTCTAGAAGTTGAATTCCCAATGTAAGAAAAATCCATGTTCTCCCAAGCGATTTGCACTATATTCGAATTGGAAGACTTTGTCATTATAAATCACTAGATCCAATCCGACTCCATAACCCCATAATAGCTCATTGCTCAAAGAATTATTTTCTCCGTAAAATGGATTATTGACAAAACCAAAATCATTATTGACTGCGAGATAAAGTTTAATGGGCATTACTTTAAATGCTTTAATGGGCATGTATTTTCCAAAATCATATTTCCAGGAAGCCAATCGAAAACGGAGACTCGTTTTGGAATAAGCATAGTCCAATCCATCAATCACATAAAACTCATACCCTCGAATATAGTCCAATTCATACCCCAATGCGACACTGTTATTGTAAGGTTGTTTTTCACGAACTAAAGCGATCCGACCTTTGGCTGTTTGTCTCAAATTCCATTTTTCATTAAGCAGGAAATATTTTTCTGCATAACCTGTAAGGTAGAAAGCATTGAGGTTATCGAAAAAACCAAAACCATCCTTTTGCGCCAAAAAAGATAAAAAATATCCTTTTGTAGGGTAAGCACGAATATTTCTTCTATCTAGCGATGTCTCATAAATCAATGAAAAGTACCGCTGTTTCAAACCATCCAAAAAGAAATCATCATTGAGCTCTAAAGGAACACTTTCGTGTAATTCATTTTGATGATAGTTGAGAACCAAACTTTGAGAAAAAAATAAATCTGGACGATGAATAATCCCTAAACCACCTCTAAATCGTTTTAATAAAACATCCTCATCGTCTCGAAAAAATTGTAATTTATTTTCCAAAGTTGTGTAGCCCAATTCTTTATTTCGAGTATATAAAAAGTTGGTAAAAAGTCCTAATGACTGTTTTTTATTAATAAAAGGAAGCGTATATTCAATCTCATATTTTTGGGTAAAACCATATTGAGCAACCAGTTTCATTAAGTCTTTTCGACCAGTCAAATTGATATGATAAAAACGAACCCCAAAATTGACACGCTTTAAAGAATGATTATAGGTTTCCCACCAAACGTTAAAATTTCTATCAGCTAATTCAAAAATCGGAACCGGGTAAACAAACCAATTTTCTGATACCTCTATGAGTAACCTGACACGATTTGTCCCTCCTTCCCAATTTTTAAAATTTATTTTTGCTTTCGTAAAGAGACCTGTATTCATTAATAATTGTTGGTTCCATTCTATTCTTTCGGTTAGGTTAGACAGCGAAATAGTGTCCCCAACGGTTATGTCTAACTCACGAAGTATAATATTTGGCTTCGTTCTTTTTTGCCCCGTGACTTCAATATTTTCAATAAAAACATAATCGACACTCGCATGAAGATTAGTCTGAAGAACCAATAGAAAAAAGATGCCTGAAAACCCCGATAAAAAAGGAGTTACTAACTTTTTAAAGTTTAGAAAACTCAGGACTCCTAAAAAAAGATTTAGTCTTTGAAAGATGAAAACCAACTTTTGCATGGTGCAAAATTACGGTTTTTCAAAAAAGAAAAACGATTAATCTATTGACCGATATGTTAAATTATGGACTTCTATTTCTGTAAGAAAAGCATTTTATCGAACTCCAAAAATCTTTAGTAGAAAAGCTTTCCCAACTATTATTCTCTACAGGTGTTTTAGAAAAATTTGGCTTACTTTTATCCCTGTCATGATTCAAAACACACTGGCTAAAATTTTACTAGCACCTTTTTCTTTCCTCTACGGAATGGGCGTAAGCCTCCGAGACTTTTTCTATCGAATGGAATTATTGAAAGGAATTGAATTCAATATTCCTGTAATTTCCGTTGGCAACCTATCTATTGGCGGAGCAGGAAAAACCCCACATATTGAATATTTGGTGCGCCTATTAAAAGATTATTTGAATGTAGCTACCTTGAGCCGAGGATATAAAAGGAAAAGCAAAGGTTTCAAATTTGTAGAAGTCAGTAATTCTGCGGAGCAGGTTGGCGATGAACCATTGCAGTTTAAAAGAAAATTTCCAGATATCTTAGTTTCTGTTTCTGAAAGTCGTGCTTTTGGGATACCTGAAATCATTAAATACAATCCAGAAACTCAGGTGGTTTTATTAGATGACGCTTTTCAACATCGCTCCGTAAAACCGGGTTTAAATATTTTATTAACCGAATTTCATTATCCATTCACCAAAGATTATTTATTGCCTTCTGGAAGATTGCGTGAATGGAGATCTGCATACGAAAGAGCAGATTTGATAATTGTATCAAAGTGTCCGGAGGATATAACTAAAGAGGAAAAAGCAAATTTCATTAAGGACATAAAACCATTTCCTAATCAAAAATTATTCTTTTCTTATTACCACTATTGGCAACCCTATTATATTTTAAATCCAAATTATGTAACAAATTTGCAGTCAGATTGGGACGTAATGCTGATTTGTGCAATTGCTCGGATGGAATACTTGGAAGATTATCTTGAATCGAAAGTCAATTCTGTACATTCTTTGGCTTATGAAGATCATCATTTTTTCACAGATTTTGATGTAAGACATCTGAAAAAAAGTTTTGATGACATGCCATCCAAGAAAAAACTAATCATCACGACAGAAAAGGACGCAATGCGCTTAGAGATGCACAAATCTTTTTTAATAGAACATCAATTACCCGTTTTTGTGCTCCCTGTTGAAGTCCGTTTCCATTTCGAAGAAGGCGAACAATTTAATGAACTAATCAAGTCATTTTTATTAAATTTCAAAGCCTAATCCCCACCTAAATTCCAACTTTAAAATGCTGAAATATATTGATTTAAGTCATACCATTGAAGACGGCATGATAACATATAAAGGTTTACCGGCTCCGATTATCTGTGATTACTTGAGTCGGGAAGCCTCTAAAACGATCTATGCAAAAGATACTCAGTTCCAAATTGGGAAAATTGAAATGGTTGCTAATACGGGGACGTATATCGATGCTCCTTTTCATCGATTTGAAGCTGGAAAAGATTTATCAGAATTGCCATTAGAAAAATTAGCACATTTGCCAGCTGTTCTGATTGATGCGACCAAAAATGAAACTCGGGCAATCGGAAAATCGTATTTTAAAGGTATTGATATAAAAGGCAAAGCAATACTTATAAGAACCGACTGGTCACAATATTGGCGGACGGATCAATATTTTGAAAATGCTCCTTTTTTGACTGCTGATGCCGCCGTTTTTCTACGAAATTCTGAGGTTAGATTAGTTGGAATTGATTCTTATAATATTGATAATGTAGCAGATGGAAGTCGCCCGGTTCATACCGTTTTGTTGGGCGCTGAAATCCCGATAGTGGAACATATGACAAATTTGGAATCGATTCCAAATAAGGATTTTCGATTTTCTGCGATTCCGCCCAAAGTGAAAGGCTTTGGGACTTTTCCTGTTCGTGCAATTGCCATTTTTGAATGATTTTTATAACACAGATGATTTTATATGCAAACGATTGAATTACAAGATTATCATATACTTATAGGTGACTTTTGGAATGCGTTTAATAGCTTTTTAAAGGAAAGAGGTTATTCAAAAATCGTTGTTATTGTTGATACCAACACTTCAAAATTATGTTTGCCGATTTTGCGCCAAAAATCTCAATATAAAGATTTTGAAGTTATTCAAATACATGAAGGAGAGCAACATAAAACCATTGAAACATGCCAAAAAATCTGGCAAGAAATGATGAAAAAAGGTATGGAACGTCGCTCTCTGACTATTAATTTAGGAGGAGGTGTCATTGGTGATATGGGAGGTTTTTGTGCAAGCACATTTAAGCGAGGAATGGATTTTATTCAAATGCCCACAACCTTACTCTCTCAGGTAGATGCTTCAATTGGAGGAAAATTAGGCATTGATTTCCATCATATAAAAAACAGTATTGGCGTTTTCAAAAACCCACAAGCTGTTTTTATTTCGTCCGAATTTTTAAATACTTTGCCAAAGAGGGAAATTAGAAGTGGTTTTGCCGAAATAATTAAACATAGCTTGATTGCTGATGCTGAAAACTGGGAATATTTGAAAACTATCAAAAGCTTAGAAAAAGTCGAATGGGCAAATCTTTTAAAACCATCTCTATTGATCAAGCAAAGAATTGTTGAAGAAGATCCATTTGAAAATGGCATTAGAAAAGCTTTGAATTTTGGGCACACTATTGGGCATGCAATAGAAAGCATCGCTTTGCAATCTGACTATCCACTTTTACATGGGGAAGCAATTGCCATCGGAATGATTTGCGAGGGGTGGCTTTCACATAAGATATTAAATTTTCCGCTGAAAAAAGTAGAAGAGATCATTCATTTTTTTGCTCGTTTTTATGATGCTTTCCAATTAGAAGAAAAAGACTATTCTAGCTATATTGAATTGATGAAAAAGGATAAAAAGAACGAAAACCAAACAATCAATTTCTCTTTAATCAACCCTATCGGGAATGCAATTATCAACCAAACAGCAAATCAGGTATTAATTAGGGAAAGTTTGACGTTTTATAACAATTCTTTTGGCAAATATTTCAACAAAAAATAACTCATCCTGTACGAATAATCAACCGAGGATTTAATTTGAGACACATCTTTATATCTTTGCACACAATTGAAATAAATACTATAAACATACTTGAGGCTAAAATTTTGATTTATGTCAAAAGACAACATCAAAAAGAATCTAGAAAATGATGAGGATGTTAATTTAAATAAAAAAACATCCCTTTCTGAAAATGAGCAAGACTTATCATTGACGCATTTGGAAGATGCCCCTACAGATGATAAAACGGAATTGGATTCTATCGATGAATCCTCTGCTGCCCCTAATGAAATCGAATCAGATTCCGAAGTTGAGTTAATTCGCAAAGAAGAAAGTATACAAGAATCTGAGATTGATAAGATTATTAAGGAGGTTGAATCTCCCAAAATAGAAGCGATCCCTCCTTTGTCAGAAAAGCCTACCACTCTTTCTATCAATGAAAAATTTGCAAAAAAAGAACTTCCAAAACAGCAATTAGAAGATAAGGAAATTGATATTTTCGAACCAGAAAAGGCATTAGCAGGTAGTCCTTTTACAGATGCCCAAAAAGAAGCTTATATAAAAGGTGAGGCAACTCTAGTCCCTCCTGTCAAACCTACGACGCCCATTGCACCTGTAAAAGATAAGTGGGAACCACTAAAAGAATCACATCAAGCCTATGTGAAAGGATTCTGGTATTTACTAGTGGCTTCAGTGATTGGTATCGTATTACTATTCGTAGTGCTTTCTTTTTCAGATTTACCGGACACACAAGCTCTTGAAAACCCTAGAAGTGAATTGGCCTCCCAAGTTTTTGCAGCAGACGGGGATGTATTGGGACGTTATTTTGTAGAAAATCGAGTGCCTGTAGATTATGCTGAATTATCGCCACATATTCGAAATGCTCTAGTGGCGACAGAAGACGAACGCTACTATAACCATACAGGAATTGACTTTCGTGGATTGGCCAGAGCTTTTGTAAAAACGGGCATAATGGGCCAAAAAAGTGCAGGTGGCGCGAGTACGATTACGCAACAGTTGGCACGATTACTTTTTACTGGGCAAAAAGCAAGTGGCTTCAAACGGATTGTGCAAAAATTGAAAGAATGGATTATTGCCGTTCAGTTGGAAAGAAAATATACAAAGCAAGAAATCATGGCCATGTATTTGAATAAATTTGATTTCTTGTACGATAGTCATGGAATAAAAGCCGCTGCAGAAACTTATTTTGGGAAGTCTCAAGATTCACTAAGGGTAGAAGAAGCTGCCATGCTAGTCGGAATGTTAAAAAATCCTTCGTTATTTAATCCTCGTCGATTTCCAGATACCGTTTCCCATCGAAGAATGGTTGTTTTAAAGCAAATGCTAAAAAATGACTTATTGTCACAAGTTGAGTACGACTCTCTACGAAAAGAGCCCTTAGACATTTCTAATTTCAGTAGAAGTACACACACAAAGGGCTTAGCTCAATACTTCAGAATGGAGTTGGGTAAATATGTAAAAGACATTTTAAGCAGTGATTTGTCTAAGAAAAAAATTAGTGGAGAACCCTATGATATTTATCGTGATGGGCTGAAAATTTATACGACTATTGATCCCATTTATCAAAAACATGCTGAAGATGCGATGCTAGAACACATGTCTTCACTTCAAAAGAAATTCAATAAATATTGGACTAGTAGAAGCAAAAACCCTTGGACGTATAGAGATGAGGATGTAACCGAGGGAGAGATGAGGGCCCGTGAACGCAAAATAAAGCACCTCATACAGAACTCTGATCGTTATCTGGCGATGCGTAATAGCTATTTAGGCGCAAACGATTTGGATCCTTTATTAGCAAAAATAGAAGGCTTAAAATTGAGGGATATTGATATTGAGCGGATGCTGGAAGCAGAAAAGAAAAAAAGCACATTGAGGACATTGGAAAACCGGAATTTGATTACCAAAGGAATGGCAAATCAATACCGTGCCGCAATAAAGACGAATGAATGGGAGACCATAAAGACTAAATGGAAACTGTTACAATCGGCAGTGACAGAATCATTTGATATACCTGTCAAAATGAGAGTGTTTGCCTATACTGATAAAATGGAAGTTGATACAGTCATGTCCCCACTAGACTCCATAAAATATCATCACAATTTCCTTCAAATAGGCTCTATCGCAGTGGATCCTCATACGGGTTATGTAAAAGCTTGGATTGGCGGGATTAACCAAAAATATTTTGCCTATGATCACACTCAAAGTAACCGACAAGTAGGGTCAACCTTCAAGCCATTTGTATACGCCTCAGCAATTCAGCAATTAGGTGTTTCACCCTGTGAACAAGTTATTGACTTACCACGAACGGTATTTCCGAATGAGAATAACTTTTCATTATTGGAGCCATGGACACCTCAAAATTCAAAAGGAGAATATACAGGGGAGCGAATGACATTGAAAGAGGCATTGAAAAAATCTGTAAACACCGTTTCAGTAGAATTAATGAAACGACTAGGCGGTACTAGAGAGGTAAGAAATTTAGTTAAAAAAATGGGTATCAATGCAGATAAACCATATCCTAATGGACAATTAAGAGTACCAGATGCACCTTCCATTTGTTTAGGTTCTTGCGATTTGACAGTGATGGAAATGACTGGATCTTATACTACTTTTGCCAATAATGGCACCTTTGTCAGACCTGTTTTTGTAAGGAGAATTGAAGATAAAAATGGACGAACTATTTTTTCTGCTGACCTTGAAGAAAGTGATGCATTAGAACCTGCCTCCAATTATGTGATGGTAGAAATGTTAAAACATACTTCGGGTGGTTTAGGTTTGAAAAGTGTAGTAGGCGGAAAAACAGGAACAACCAATGATTATGTTGATGGATGGTTTGTCGGAATTACACCAACGTTAGTAACTGGAACATGGGTAGGAGGAGAAGATCGTTGGATTCGCTTTTTGGATCTAGGAAACGGGCAAGGCTCAAGAATGGCTAAACCATTTTTCCAAAAATTCATGAAAAGACTGGAAGAAGATTCACTCTCTGGATATGATATAAATGTTAGATTTCCGAACCCTGATGTTCCTATCAATATTGAATTAGATTGTGATTTATATGACCAACCGTCCAACCTAATGGATGATGAATTTGATGACGAAAACGGTGGTGGTGGATTTTTTGAAGATCAATTTGGAGATGAATTTCAATCAAAACCAGATTCTACGATTAATTTTAATAGGAAAAAATAAGATGACATTTTCCTAAGAGTATGTTTGGAATTTGCGTTTGAGTGATTTTTTTAGGAAATATTATTTTGAAGGAGGCATTTTTCGCAGTCAAATGCGGGCAATTTGAGGAGAAAAATAACGCTGTGCAAAATGATATTTGACGAAAAATCGCCAAAATCAAAATCCAAACATACTCTAAAGAGTAAAAGGTGCGATTCATTAAAATTGAGATTGCACCTTTTATTTTTTTAGAAAAATACTTTAGAGGCTATTTTTACGCATACTTTTCGATCTAGATCCTAAAAATATAGAGCTGATGAACAAACCTATTCTTATCCTAATATTTTTTTCCATACTTATTTTCAGTAATTGTGTTCCTCCTAAAGAGGAAGTACTCACCGAAGTTAATTTAGATTTCCAAGACAAGACCCTTCAAAAAGTTTATGATTTTCAAGACAAACAAATTTTAGATAGTTTATTTAACTATTTCCGTCATAAAGACCCTACCTATAGATATGCCGCCGTTATGGCTTTTGCCTCGATCAAAAAGGAAACTGCATTAGACAGTTTATATTTAATGCTAGGCGATAAAGTTGATGAAGTAAAAATGGCTGCTGCCTATGCAATAGGGCAGATTGGAGAAGCCGGAGATGAACAACAATTAATTAACTCATTTAATACATACGATACTTTAGGGCAATCTAAAGCAAATGCAGCCATTTTGGAGGCAATAGGTAAATGTGGAGATACAGACATGCTCCAGTTTTTATCAACAATCAGTACTTATCAACCAACGGATACCATTCTTTTAGAGGGGCACGCCTGGGGACTCTATCGGTTCGCATTGAGACAAATGCTTTCAGCTCAAGGTACCGAAAAAATGATCGATTATGCTACTAATTTAGCCTATCCGCCAACAGTTAGACTGATTGGTGCAAATTACTTGAACCGTGCTCAAGGATTAAGTTTTCCGGCAAATGCAGATAAGGTTCTTTCAGATGCTATTTCAAAAGAAGATGACCCCAATATTCGAATGGCTTTGGTAATTGGATTAGGAAAAACCAAAACAGAGGACGCAATGCAAAAGCTAATTAACCAGCTTAATATTGAGCCTGATTATCGAGTAAAATGTAATATTATTAGAGCATTAAGCAACTTTGATTATAACCAAGTATACGCCTCTATATTTGTAGCAGTCAAAGACAAATCACTTCCTGTAGCACTTACGGCTGCTAATTACTTTGTTCAGAACGGTAATGCAAGAGGAGGTTCACAGTATTGGAAAGCTACACGAGACACACTTCATTGGCAAGTGGAATTGGCACTTTATAAAGCGGCTAACAAACATTTACCTTTTTATTTTTCTGAATCCATCAAAGCAATTAATTGGGAACTAAAACAACGAATCCAACAATCAAATAACCCTTATGAAAAAGCTGAAGCACTACGAGCTTTAGGAGAATATGGCTGGAACTATAAATACATCAGAGATAATTCTTTTTTATCAGACAAACCAATTATTCGAACTGCTGGTGTCGAGGCTCTAGCTCAAATTTGTAATAAACGAACAGAGGACTTTAGAAAATTTTTCAACATTAGTTATAGAAGAGTTCGAAAGGAATTAAGTAATTATCTTTTAGAAGCAATCGTAAATGGAGATGCCGGAATGACTTATGAGGCTGCAAAAGCTTTACGAAGACCTGAATCATTTTTTAAAGGGACACTTGATAGCTTGCATTTATTAGATATTGCATTGAAAAAATTAAGTTTACCTCAAGAGATAGAGACCTACAATGAGTTAAACAAAACAATTGCCTATCTAAAAGGAGCCGATGAACCAAAACCCTTAACTCCTGAATTTAATCATCCAATTGATTTTAGGGTTTTAAGCTCAATTGAAAAGAACAGTAAAATTAATATCCAAACTACTAAAGGAGATATCAAACTAGAGTTACTACCAGAAAGTGCTCCAGGCACAGTCGCTAATTTTATACAACTAATGAAAATTGATCATTTTACAGGAAAAACAATTCATCGAGTTGTACCAAATTTTGTCATGCAAGGAGGCTGCCCAAGAGGAGATGGATATGGAAGTTTAGACTACTCTATTCGGTCAGAATTACCCAATTTGCATTATGCCTCAGAAGGATATGTAGGAATGGCTTCGGCTGGAAATCACACAGAATGTACCCAATTTTTTATCACGCACTCTCCAACTCCCCATTTAGATGGAAATTATACCATCTTTGCTAAAGTTTTTGAGGGCATGGACATTGTGCATGAAATTGAGATCGGTGATATCATCGAGAAAGTAGAAATTCAATAAAAATAATCATTATCAAATCAAAATAATTAAGTCCTAACGTTTATGAAAACCACACCTTTAACAGAAAAACACATTGCCTTAGGCGCAAAAATGGCAGAATTCGCAGGTTATAACATGCCAATTTCTTATGCAGGGATCAAAGAAGAGCATGCATGTGTCAGAAATGATGTTGGCGTTTTTGATGTCTCACATATGGGCGAATTCATTGTAAAAGGAAAAGAGGCTTTAGACCTTATTCAAAAAGTAACTTCGAATAATGCTGCTAAATTAGAAATTGGCGATGCTCAATATTCTTGTTTACCAAACCATAAAGGAGGCGTTGTTGATGATCTTTTGGTTTATCGTTTGCCAGAAGATAATTGTACAGAAGGGGAGCAGGCTTTTATGTTAGTTGTCAATGCCTCAAATATTGAAAAAGATTGGAATTGGATAAAGGAGCATAATACTTTTGATACTAGATTAATAAATATTTCGGGAGAGACAGGCTTACTTGCAGTTCAGGGACCAAAAGCAGCTGATGCCCTTCAATCTCTAACAGAAGTTGATTTAAAGAGTGTCAAATATTACTCTTTTGTAAAAGGTCAATTTGCGGGTTTAGACAATGTAATTATTTCTGCAACTGGATATACTGGTTCGGGCGGATTTGAATTGTATGCGAGCTCAGATCAACTTGCTCAACTCTGGGATGCAGTCTTTGAAGCGGGAAAAGATTTTGGTATTAAACCGGTTGGATTAGGGGCAAGAGATACCCTTCGTTTAGAGATGGGTTTCGCACTTTATGGAAATGATATTAGTGACACAACCTCGCCAATTGAGGCAGGTCTAGGATGGATTACAAAAACAAAAAAAGGGGAATTTAACTCCGTAGAGATTTTTCGTAAACAAAGAGTTGAGGGAATTACTCGAAAATTAGTCGGCTTTGAAGTTTTGGATCGTCGAGTTCCAAGGCACGACTATATTATTCAAGACACAGACGGAAATGAAATTGGAGTGGTAACGTCTGGCACTATGTCTCCTTCTTTAGAAAAACCTATTGGAATGGGATATGTCAAAAAGGAATTTTCAACGGAAGGAACTGAGATTCAAATATCGACTGGTAGAAAAAGCCTGAATGCAAAAGTCGTGAAAGTCCCTTTTTATAAAGTATAATAGTGAATTTCTGAAATCAAAAAAGCTCCGAAAGCCAATTATTAGATTCTTTCGGAGCTTTTTCATTTTATAGAAACAAGAGATTTTTTACATTTTAGATAAACGCTTTTTAACTGCCTCTACCGCCTCTTTTTGAGATTCAATTAATCCTTGAGAGTTTTCTTGTTCTTGCAGATTCACTTTGATATTTTCTTTCGCTTTTACAATAGCTTGTTCTGCCTTCTCTATGTCCTTATGATAGTTTTCATTTAATCGAACCAATTTTTTCAACTCTCCTTGCAATTGCTTAAGATGTTTTTCTTCGTCTTCCAATTCTAAACGAACTAATTCCTTTTTAACTTGATGAGCAAAACTATCTAATATTTTATTTGCATCCTTTCCAGAAGATAAATAGTTCCCATCTCCAAGGTCAAACCAGACCATGTGCTCAGAACCATCACCACTTTTCTCAGTTCTAGAATAAACATTTACCCCTTGCGAACCATTGATAGAAGCAATTTTGCAACCTTCTGCGAGCCAATCATCACTTTTTTTCACTTTTTTCACCTTTCCTTTATAGTCTTTGATGAAGTCTTTCCAAAGCTTTTGAACTAATTTATCTCCAGCATCAGGTAAATCAAGAGTATACGCATTATTCACACCTTGGCTCATGGATCTAGCGCCTTCGGATATATCTTGTGCATTCAAAAATGTAAATGAACAAATAGTAAGCACCAAGAGGAGCAATAAGTTTTTGAATTTCATAATATTACAGATTTTAATGTTTAAAATTTGAACCTAATTCTGAATTGGAAGGTAATATCTAATTCAAAATCAATTAATCACAAATATGTAGACGAATAATTATGGGAAAGGCACACAATTTTTATAAAAAACTTCTAACATTAGTTTAGAGAACTGAATGGATAGAAAAGCTAAAAACTTGTTTTAGCGATATACTAAATACAAAGTTATACAAAACTCAGCGACATTTATCGTCCTTTAACACTTCAATTCTTGTTAAATCTGATGATTGGCTCTATCTTTCATGCTTCTTGCAACAACCTTCTAGGAGGTTTGTCGTTATTCTAAAAATTAGTCAAATAAAATAATTTTTAATGGCTTGATTGTTGGGACGGATATATGTTCGGAAAATTCCTCCTTTGAAAACCAATAATCAATATTCCAATCGTAAATCATAAAGTCTCATGACTGCAAAAAATAACTATCAACTCCTTATTGAAAAACTTGATCAATTTATTCGTAAATATTATATGAATCAATTGATCAGAGGTGCGTTGTACAGTTTAGCTGTAATTTTAGTTCTATTTCTTGGGCTCAATTTTCTTGAACACTATTATTATTTTAGTGCCACTACCAGAACGACTTTATTTTATTCTTTTGTGGGAATAAGTGCGATATCTTTATTTGTTTGGGTTATTAATCCTCTCATGCATTATTTTCAATTGGGGAAATTGATTTCACGAGAACAAGCAGCAGGAATTATAGGAGATCATTTTACTGATGTGAAAGATAAGTTGCTTAATGTCTTGCAATTGAAAAGCCAAGCAGATACTTCTGATAATAAAGAGTTGATTTTAGCAAGTATCAATCAGAAATCTGAGCAAGTTAAGTTAGTTCCTTTCCGAAGTGCAATTGATCTTTCTCAAAATAGAAAATATTTGCGTTACGCTTTGCCACCACTTCTTTTGTTATTAGTGGTTCTTTTCGCTGCACCGAGTTTGATTAAAGACAGCACCGCGCGATTAATCAACCACAAAAAAGAATTTGAAAAACCTGCCCCTTTTCATTTCGAAATAGCTAAAGATGATTTGAAAGTAGTTCAATACGAAGATTTTCCATTAACCGTAAAGGTAGATGGAGAAGTATTACCTAACGAAGTGTTCATTGATATAGATAACTACCAATACAGATTGACAAAAACAGATCAAAATACTTTTACCTATCGGTTTAGTAATGTTCAAAAGAATACAGCATTCAAATTGTATTCAAGTGAGGTTGAATCTCCTGACTTCACATTAGAGGTCTTAAAAAAGCCAAATATTTTAGGCTTTGACGTAAAATTAGATTATCCAAAATATACACTTCGAAAAGATGAAGATTTAGCAAGTATCGGAGACCTAGTAGTCCCAATCGGAACAAACATTGATTGGGTTTTCAATTCTGAAAACACCGATGAAATCGCTATTAAATTTGGAGGAAAGAATGAATTAATTGAGACAAAAAGATTCTCGGATGAGCTTTTTACTTTCAAGAAAAGAGCATTGAAAAATGAGCCTTACAAATTATATGTCTCTAATGAAGTCTTACCCAATGCGGATTCCATAAGCTATTCGATTACTATTATTCCTGACATGTACCCTACCATCAAAGCTGAAAAATTTCAAGACAGTTTGGATAGTAAGTTAATCTTCTTTGTAGGAGATGCTACAGATGATTATGGTTTACGAAACCTAACATTTAATTACAGGATCACGAAAGAAGATGACTCTCAAGGAGATTTAGTAGCGTTGAATCTAAATATGTCTCAAGGTAAATCTACTAACTATACCCACACTTGGGATTTAAATGAATTGGAACTAAACCCTGGAGATGAAGTGGCCTATTATTTTGAAGTTTATGACAATGATGGTGTAAATGGTTCAAAATCTGCACGAACGAATTTAATGCTTTTTGAGATGCCGACGACAGAAGAGTTCGAAGCGATGTCTGAGGAAAATGACGATTTAATTAAGGATAAATTACAAAAATCATTGGATGAGAGTAAAAAGATCCAAGATGACATGAAGAAATTGAGGGAGAAACTTTTGCAAGAAAAAGAAGTGGATTGGCAGACGAAAAAAGAATTAGAGAAATTACTGGATCGCCAGAAAGAACTACAAAAGCAGGTAGATGAAGCCAAAGAAGCTTTTGAAGAAAACATTAAAAATCAAGAAGAATTTTCCGAGCAAGATCAAGAGATGTTAGAAAAACAAGAAAAACTTCAAGAGTTATTTGAAGAAGTAATGGATGAGGAAATGAAAAAACTAATGGAGCAAATAGAAGAGTTGATGCAAGAATTGGAGAAAGAAAATGCTCTAGAGAAAATGGAAGAAATGGAGATAAGCGATGAAGAGATGGAAATGGAATTGGACAGAATGCTTGAAATGTTCAAACAAATGGAATTAGAATTGGAAATGGAGCGCTTCATGGAAAAGATGGAAGAACTTGCAGAAAAGCAGGAAGAACTTGCAGAAGAAACAGAAGACTTGGGAGAAGAGATGGAACAAAATGAAGAGAACAAAGAAGAGATGAGTGACCAAGAACAAAAAGCTAAAGAAGAAGAGTTGAATAAAAAGCAAGAGGAATTAGATCAAAAGCAAGAAGATCTAAATAAAGAATTTGAGGAGTTGCAAGAAAAGATGGAAGAGATGCAAGAAAAAAATGAAGAATTAGAAAATCCCAAAGATATGGGAGATGAGGATGAGAATGAAGAAAAGATGGAAGATATTGAGCAAGACATGAATGATAGTCAGCAACAAATGCAACAAAAGGAAAATAAAGGAGCTTCAAAGAAACAAAAGAGTGCCTCTCAAAAAATGAAAGATATGGCGATGCAAATGCAAATGCAAATGCAGCAGCAAGAACAGGAACAATTAGAAGAAGATATGGCAGCGTTGCGCCAATTATTAGAGAACTTGGTAGGGCTCTCATTCGATCAAGAAGATTTAATGGAATCATTTGATGAATCGAATGTTAATACCCCCCGTTATGTAGATTTAGTTCAAAATCAATTTAAGTTAAAAGATGATTTCAAACTAATCGAGGATAGTTTGCAAGCATTAAGTAAGCGCGTTTATCAAATTGAAAGCTTTGTTACAGAAAAAGTTGCGGATGTTAAATCAAATATGAAGGAAAGTATAGAAGAATTAGAAGAAAGACGCAAGCCTCAAGCAGCTGAACACCAGCAACGAACGATGAAAAATGTTAATGATTTAGCATTGATGTTAAGTGAAGTTATGCAACAAATGCAGCAACAAATGTCTGGAATGATGTCTGGTAACCAAATGTGTACAAACCCAGGGAAAGGCGCCAAACCCGGACAATCTCCGAGTGATAAAATTTCACAAGGCCAGCAGGAATTGAATCAAGGGTTACAAAAAATGAAAGAGGGGTTACAAAAGGGAAAGCAGCAAGGAAAAGGGATGAGTAAACAATTCGCAGAAATGGCAGCTCGTCAAGCGGCGCTGAGACAGGCCATGAAAGAAAAACAAAAGGGGCTCCAAGAAAAGGGACAAGGGTCTAAAGAGTTGCAAGATTTGATTGAACAAATGAATAAAGTAGAAACTGATTTGGTTAATAAGAATCTTACAAATGAAATGCTCAAACGTCAAGAAGAAATTTTGACTCGCTTATTAGAACATGAAAAAGCAGAACGGGAGCGCGAATTTGATAATAAAAGAAAATCCGAAACTGCAAGCGATTATGATCGAAAAATTCCACCTTCTCTGGAAGAATATATTAAAAAACGGGAAGCAGAAATCGAACAATTCAAGACAGTCTCTCCGTCTTTGAAACCTTATTACAAATTCTTAGTTGAAGAATACTTTAAGTCGTTAAAGACGGATTAATACGCTTTTCAATTAATGATGTTGCACAAAAAATGCCGCTTTTGGCGTTAAATTTCGTTGAAAAGCCTCGTGATAGCTAGGCTATCCCTGCGTTTTTCGCCTTGTCTAACACCAAAATCAACTATTTTATTCGCACGACATCATTAATTGAAAAGCGTATAAGAATAAATAGATTCATTTGATTCAAAGAAAAGGTTGACTTTTAACAATAAAAAGTCAACCTTTTTTTGTTCGAAATTTTAGGTGTTCTTAGTAATTTTGATAATTGAATTCCCTTTTTCACTACTAAATGAATTGGAAAACGTAAAAAAATAAATAGTATTAAAACACTGATTTTAATCTAAAAAACTGATAATGAACATAATACAAATAACCCAAACACACCTTTTTTAAAAAATAAATCCCTTGGGCATTGACAAGTACCACATAATACTGTAAATTTGTAAACCTATTAATAAGAACAAGTTTAATTTCAACCCATTTCCAAACGAGAACAATTACAGTCCCGCTTTATTTTTAGCATTATCCCTTTGAGCATTCTTAAAGCTTTAACCTTTTGTGTCTAAACATATTATTAGAGCATTCTAACTTATTGTTTAAACTAAATTGAGTGAACCATATATGATGAAGCTTACTTCTAAACCTGGTAATGTATCTAAAGTTGAAAAATTTGTTAATCAATTAGTTAACAAATACAAAATTGCCCCAGACAAACAATGTAATATTCTAATCAGTCTAACAGAAGCGGTTACTAACGCCATAATACATGGAAATCGTAAAGACGAATGTAAGGTCGTTCAAGTTAGGCACAGAAGACAAAAAAATTGTCTAGCAGTTAGAGTATCAGATGAAGGTAAAGGGTTCGATTATAAACAGTTACCAGACCCTACCTCACCTGAAAATATCTTAGTAGAAGGTGGACGAGGTGTATTTCTGATGCACCAACTATCTGATGACATAAGATATTTCAATAACGGTAGTACGGTAGAAATGCAATTTAGATTGTAAAAGAACCATTAACCAATCTCAACTTTTTGAAAAAATAATAAATGTTTCCTTCAGAATTTGAACAGGAGGCAATCATAAACTTCCATAGTGAAGAAATTGATTTCATATTAATTAATGTTGAGCTAAAAAAGTCTTGGGTTACAAAAATAATTGAGCAGGAGAACAAAATGCTTCTCCTGCTCAATTTTATTTTTTGCTCTGATGACTACTTGCACAAAATTAATTTAGAATACCTCGAACACGATACCTATACAGATATTATCACATTCCCTTTAGCAGAAGACCCTGATATTGAAGGAGACATTTTCATCAGTATCGATAGAGTTAAAGAAAATGCGATTAAATTTGAAACATCATTTGAAAATGAATTGAATCGAGTTTTAGCGCACGGAGTTTTTCATCTTTGTGGTTATCGAGATAAAACAGAGGAAGAAGCAACATTAATGCGTCAAAAAGAAAACCAAGCACTTTTACTATTAAACCAGATAAAAGCTTATCTAAAATAAATCAAACCAACCTACCGATAATCATAGGACACTTTTAAAGGTATTGTTTCTTTAAAAAATTGTAATTTTGCGCACTTATGAAAAATCAGGTCGTTTTTATATTGTTTATTTGTGTTCTTATTATTGGAACTGGTTGTAAATCTGGCTTTGAGAAGATCAGAGCAAGTGGTGATACAGAATTGATATATAAAAAAGCGTTTGAGTATTTTGAAACGGAGGAATATCAACGCTCTCAAACTCTATTTGAACTAATAATTCCAGCTTATCGTGGTAAAGCAGAGTTAGAGGACATCTATTATACTTATGCCTATACTTATTATAATTTAGGTCGATATATTTTGGCAAACTATTATTTCAAAAATTTCACAACAACTTTTCCTAATAGTGAAAAAAAGCAAGATGCAAGCTTTATGGCAGCTTACTCAAATTATGAGCTTTCGCCAACCTATCGTTTAGATCAAACATACACAAACAAAGCTATCGACGAATTTCAAATTTTTGTCAATACTTATCCTTCAAGTGAAAAAGTTGCTGAGTGTAATCGCCTAATCGATCAAATGCGACTTAAATTGGAGAAAAAGACTTTTGAAGAGGCAGGGTTATATTTTGATTTAAGACAGTACCAAGCTTCAACAGCGACTTTTGAAAATCTCTTGAAAGATTTTCCAGAAACAACTAAAGCGGAACAAGTCCGTTATATGATGGCAAAATCAGCATTCTTGTTGGCACAAAATAGTATTTACGAAAAACAAGAAGAACGATATAAGCAAGTGGTTTCCTATTCGAATGACTTTTTAAAGAAGTTTAAGGATAGTGATAACTATAAGGAAGTAAAATCATTTTATAATAATTCTATTAAACGTCTTAAAGAACTCACAAATGGTAGATATCAAGACCAAAGTTCAAGGGTTGGATCCTAATATTAGAGCTAGAAATATTAGTGCATTAGTAAAAGATACAGGCAATATTTATGAAACATTGTCTATTATCACAAAACGCTCTAAACAATTAGCTGTTGATTTGAAGCACGAATTACATCAAAAACTAGATGAATTTGCTGTCCAATCTGACACTATTGAAGAGATTAGTGAGAATAAAGAACAGATTGAAATTTCTAAGTTTTACGAAAAATTACCAAATCCAGTAATAATTTCAATGGATGAATTTGCAGAAGAAGAAATTCATTTTCAATATCAGGATAGAAACAGAAAAAAATAATTAAGGATTTGTAAAAATATGCGATAAATAATTTTAGTTACGGTAATTAAAATTGTTTATCGTATAGTTTTGAAAATACTTTGAGATAAAAGCTCAATCCAAATTTATGGCACTTCAAGGCAAAAAAATCTTGTTGGGCATAACGGGGAGCATCGCTGCCTATAAATCCGCTTTTTTAGTTCGTTTATTATTGAAGGCAGGAGCAGAAGTTCAAGTTCTAATGACTAATGCTGCCACCCAATTTATCACTCCACTTACCCTTTCTACTCTTTCTAAAAATCCTGTTCATCAAAATGTTATTTCTCAGGAAAGCTGGAATAATCACGTCGAATTAGGTCTTTGGGCTGACGCGATGGTTATTGCTCCATTAACTGCAAATTCTTTGGCAAAATTGGCAACAGGAATTTGTGATAATATCATTTCGGCAAGCTATTTATCCGCTAGATGTCCAGTTTTTTTTGCCCCAGCAATGGACTTAGATATGTGGAAGCATCCCGCAACGATTGAGAATGTAAAACGATTACAATCTTTTGGAAACCAATTGATTGATGTCGAAGATGGAGAATTAGCCAGTGGACTTACAGGTAAAGGACGAATGGCGGAGCCTGAAACAATTGTTGAATTTTTAAATACTTTTTTTGAAAGAGGACAAGATTTAAAGGGGAAAAAAATAATTGTAACAGCTGGTCCAACCTACGAACCTATCGACCCTGTAAGATTTATAGGTAATCGTTCATCAGGGAAAATGGGCGTTGCTATTGCCGACAGTTTAGCAAAGAGAGGAGCAAATGTGATATTGATTTTAGGTCCATCAAAACTTTCACCCAATCATTCAAATATAAAATTGAGTAAGGTGAGTACTGCTCAAGAAATGTATAATGAGGCTATTCGCAATTTTGAAGATACCGATATTGCCATACTTGCAGCAGCAGTATCAGATTATCGTCCAAAAGAAATCGCTTTACAAAAGATAAAGAAGAAAAGTGCAGGCATGGAAATTGAGCTTGAAAAAACACCAGATATTGCAGCCGCATTAGGAGCATTGAAAAGTAAAGATCAAATTATAATAGGATTTGCCCTAGAAACGAACAATGAATTGGAAAATGCCCATGAAAAATTAGAGCGGAAGAATTTTGATTTTATCGTCCTAAATTCATTGAAAGATAAAGGTGCCGGATTCAATTTTGATACAAACAAAATAACTATTCTTTATCGAAGCAATAAGAAACAAGAATTTGAGTTAAAATCTAAGGTAGAAGTAGCAGAAGATATAGTAACTGAATTAATCAAATTTCAACATCACAAAGAAAGAAAGGAGTCTATCAAAAGCTTAACATGAGTTACTTCCTTTAAAATCAAGTAGATATGAAAATAATTTGGACATTTTTTTTGGGAATAATGGCCTGTGTTGGACTTCAAGCACAGGAACTTAATGTAAATGTGACTATAAATACACCTAAATTGCAAACCGCTGATGTCAGTGTATTTGAAGATTTGGAAAGAGAGATAACTGAATTCATGAATAACCAGAAATGGACGAATGATGTCTATGAAGAGGAGGAACGAATTAAAGCGGAAATCGTAATCACCATTTCTGATGAACTTTCTCAAACTAGCTTTAAATCGGAGGTTTCTATTCAGTCCGTTCGACCAGTTTTCGGCAGTAACTATGAAACTGCCTTGATGACCCATCAAGATAAAGATGTCGTTTTTACCTATAATCAATTTCAGCCACTCGAATTTACTGAAAATGCATATACAGATAATTTAACTGCGGTTTTAGCATTTTATGCCAATGTACTTATCGGTATGGATTATGATTCTTTTACACCTTTTGGAGGTGAGCCTTTTTTTCAAAAAGCCCAAGATATTGTTAATAATGTTCCTCCTACGGTTGCTTCTCAGGTTCCAGGCTGGCGCTCTACAGATGGTAACCGAAATAGGTATTGGATAATTGAAAATTTATTATCGCCAAGAACAAGACCTTACCGACAGGCTATGTATGATTATCACCGCCAAGCTTTGGATGTAATGCATGAGGACGTTGGAGCAGGATTAGCGGTAATGGCGAGTTCAATTGATCAAATTGGGGAAGTAAATAGAAGCTACCCTAATTCAATGATTCTCCAGATGTTCTCTAATGCAAAAAGATCAGAAGTTATTGAAATTTTCAAAGGCGCTTCCAGTCAACAAAAAGAAAAAGTAGTTGCTGTGATGCAAAAGGTGGATCCATCTAGTGCTTCAGAATATCGAAAAATGAGAGGCCGATAAATGATCTTAATTGTTCCCAAATAATCAAAAAGTGTAAGTGGATCCGTTCTGCTTACACTTTTTTGTTAAGAAAGAATCAAATAGCCTATTATCAAACATAGAAAACCTATTTTGATTGTTTCATAATAGACTTTATTTTTTTACAAAAACTCAAGCTATGCAAGTCTTCAAGAAACATATTATAACGACCTTATCGCTTGTCTTCCTCTTTCAATTTTTCACTTTTGCTCAGCAGAATTATAAGTCTACAGCCATGAAATGGGGAGATGGATATAATCAACCTCAGGGAACCCGCCTTCAAAAAGTCATTAGTATTGAAAATGATGGATTTTATATACTTCGAACTAAAACACCTACAAGTTCGACTATGAGACCCAAAGCCTATGTTGAGTACTTTAGCAAGGAAATGAAACTCAAGAAATCGAATGAAATGGAATTGAAGTACAAAAATAAAAGGCGAGATTTTGAAGATGTAATCAGTTTCGGGGGAGAACTTTATTTAATGACCTCTTTCAATAATGAAGTTCAAAAAAAGAATTATCTATTCAAACAAAAGATAAGCAAACGATCCTTAGTTGCAAGTAAATCCTTAAAGATGATTGCGGAAACGGAGGCTAAGAATAAAGAAAAAGAAGGCACTTTCGGATTTAATATATCAAGAGACAGCTCCAAATTACTAGTCTATAATCAATTACCGTATCAAAAAAAGAGTCCTGAGCGATTTGCATTACACATTTTTGATAAAGATTTCACAAAACTTTGGACTAAAAATATCATTCTACCTTATCCTGATAATTCTTTTACAGTTGAAGAATACAGAATAGATCAAAAAGGTAATGTCTACATATTAGGAACTTTATTTCAAGATCAAGCTGGCTATCGACGAAGAGGATCCCCTAACTATAAATATATTATTTTAGCCTATACAAAAGATGGAACAGATGTCCAGAAGTATCAGATAGATTTGAAAAATAAATTTATTTCTGACTTAACATTCAGAGTGGCAGATGATGGTGACTTAATTTGCTCTGGATTTTATTCTGATAGAGGAACCTATAGCGTCAAAGGAACCTATTTTTTCCGGCTAAATTCTGAAACAAAAGAGATCTATAACGAAAACCACAAAGAGTTTGATTTTGAATTTCTGACAGAGTATATGTCTGATAAAAATAAAAGAAAGGCATTAGAAGCTGAACGTTCAGGAAACAGAAGAAAACAACCTGAACTTTATCAATATGCATTGGATGAGTTGATCTTGAGAAGTGATGGTGGCGCCGTTCTAGTAGCAGAGCAGTTTTATGTTTACCAAGAAAGAGAGTTTGATAATTATCCTTATTTTGGTTACGGAGGATTCTACCGCTCTTCCTATTATAATCGTCGATATGAGCACACTACTTATTATAATTACAATGATATTTTAGTGGTTAATATTCGACCCAACGGAGAAATTGAATGGACGGCAAGAATACCCAAAAGGCAAGAAACGGAGAATGATGGAGGGTATTTTTCATCATACGCGATGTCTATTGTTCGCGATAAACTTTACTTCGTATTCAATGATAATGGAAGAAATTTTGATGGGAATGTAAAAGATAATCGACTCTATAATTTCAATGGTAGAAACTCCATTATTGCACTTGCAGAAGTATCAAAAGAAGGAAAAGTAGATATTCAACCACTTTATAGTAATAGAGATGCTTCTATTTTGACCAGACCCAAAGTTTGCAAACAAATAGGAAGTAAACAAATGGCCATTTTTGGAGAAGGAGCGCGTCAATTCCGTTTTGGAAGCCTAACTTTTAAGTAATAGTAGAATCTGATTTCTTTAAAAGTTTGCGTTCTTTGTACAACTTTTTTGAATAACAAGCATTTTACTTTGCTAACATTAAAAAAAATAAAAAAACAATAATATGATTTCAGAAAAAATGGAAGGGGCATTAAATAATCAAATTTCCCTTGAAGGATATGCTTCATTTTTATATCTCGCGATGGCATCATGGTGTGACAATGAAGGATTAGAAGGTTGTGCAGAATTCATGCATCGACAATCAGAAGAAGAACGGGAGCATATGCTCAAAATTTTTCATTACATAAGTGATGTAGATGGATTTGCATTGACGCCTCAAATCAAACAGCCTCCACACAAATTCGATTCTGTTCAGAAGATGTTCAAAACAGTTTATGCCCACGAACAAAAAGTTACAAAGTCCATTAATGATTTATTAGATATTGCGAATAAAGAAAATGATTATTCTACCTTAAATTTTTTACAATGGTATGTCGAAGAACAGCGTGAAGAAGAAGCTTTAATGCGTACTATTTTAGATCGAATAAAGTTAATTGGTGATGGACCACAAAGCCTATATTATATTGATAAAGAAGTCCGTTCCATTAATAAAGCTGCTCAAGCAGCAGAGGCAGCCGAAGCAGGCAATCAAGGATAAAAGGGCAAAAAAATATTCAAAATAAGAAGGCAATGTGTAGTTCTACGCATTGCCTTCTTTCATTTGCGCGGTTTTTGCTAATTTGAATTTGTAAAAACTGCACAAAAATGAAAAATCGTATTCTAGACTACTTTGAAGATTCATTTGACGAAGACACGAAAATTGTTCTAGTAAAATATTTTTATTTCGAATCTGAAGCAAGACTAAACGCCGCGAGGCTCAAAAAAGAAGGAATTAAATGCTTTGTATCAAATACAAATACCATTACTGCTTTTCCTTTAGGCGAAGGAGGTATTGGTTTACATGTTAAAGATACTGATTTAGAACAGGCTACTAAGATCGTTATAGAAATGCATGAAAACAAAATCTCTGAACCTGAACAAAATTTTCACGATGCTGATTTAGAGGAGATCGCTTATCAAAAAGAACTAAATGCCCTCCCTTTGAGACATTGGCA
The DNA here is from genome assembly GCA_024743405.1 of Bacteroidota bacterium. Lineage (GTDB taxonomy): Bacteria > Bacteroidota > Bacteroidia > Chitinophagales > Saprospiraceae > JANSWP01. The sequence continues at coordinate 20,169 of JANSWP010000006.1, read as the reverse complement.
TTTCATGTTTCTTGCTGTTTTACTTCTTTTAATTTTGTTGGGAGGAATTTTTCTATGAAATTCGGCACATGAAAAATAAAGAGCAAATCGTATTTGTCGTTTTTCTGTTATGTGCATTGACAAATCTATGGTCAGAATTTCAAATTTGGCGAATGGGTATCCTCCTTTCAAAGCCGCTGTTGATGACTACACTCGGAATTTATTTTTGGCTAAAAACCAGAAAAAATGCGACCCAGTTTTCTTTTCTAATTTTATTAGGACTAATACTTTCCATTTTTGGAGATTCATTTTTGATGTTTCAAAATAGTGGGAACTCTTTCTTTTTGCTAGGATTAAGCAGCTTTTTACTTACTCACCTTTTCTATATTTTAGCATTCTCAAAATATCCATCTGTTAATAGAGGACTCATCAAACGCCAACCAATTTGGGTCATTCCAGTTTTATTTTTTTTAGTTTTAAATGTTTGGTTTTTATGGGATGGGCTACCCAATGCACTAAAATTTCCTGTCATTTTATATAGTTCTGTCATATCTGGAATGGTGGTTTATGCTCTTAATTTAAACGGTAAAATGACAACACAATCTTTTCAAATAATCACTCTTGGGGCGCTTCTTTTTATGATTTCAGATACCATTATTGGTATTACAAAATTTGGTGATATCACTATCGAAAACACTCGCTTATTGATAATGCCAACTTATATTTTAGGTCAGTATTTAATTGTAAAAGGAGCGATCTCTGCTAATAATGAAGTAAATTAAAATACATGCGAGAACATATATTACAGCTTGAAGAAATATCTAAGAAGCTAGAACCAACCATTAAAAAAAGAGCTGAATGGAATCAAGGTATTCAAGAGTACGCTGACAATTTTTTGAATACCCTTGACGATCAAAAAGCTTTCGTTTTGGGAGAGGATGGAAAAGATATTCTGAAACTTGAATTTGGAAGTGAACCCAAAAATTTAGACGACCTCCTCAAAATCCTCAAAAAAAATGTTGACTCCGTATCTTTAAATCCTGCCTCAGGAGGGCATTTGGGTTATATCCCTGGAGGGGGCATTTTCCCAACTGCTATGGGCGACTATTTAGCGGCAGTAACGAATCGGTATTCTGGAATTTTCTTTGGAGGTCCAGGTGCAGTTCGAATCGAGAATCAACTAATTCGATGGATGTGCGAGTTGATTGGTTATCCAAAGACCTCTTTAGGAAACCTTTCTTCTGGTGGCTCAATTGCTAATTTGATCGCAATTGTAACAGCAAGAGACTTTCATGGGATTAAATCAAAAGACGTTGAACAATCAGTTATTTATTTGACAAATCAAGTACATCATTGTGTTCATAAAGCCATCCGAATTGCAGGACTTCGCGAAGCAAAAATCAGGCATGTACCAATGGATAATTGCTTTCGAATGGATACAAATGCTTTGAAAAAATTAGTTGAAAAAGATATATCAAATGGGCTCAAACCATTTATTGTAATCGGATCGGCAGGAACGACTGATGTCGGAGCAATAGATCCTTTAAATGACATAGCTGACATTGCCGAAGTCCACAATTTATGGTTTCATATTGACGCAGCTTATGGTGGTTTTTTCATTATGACTGATATAAAAAACCCAGATGGCTCAACCATAAAAGATAAATTTAAAGGTGTTGAAAGATCAGATTCTTTGGCAATTGATCCACACAAAGGCATGTTTCTATCTTACGGATTAGGAGCTGTTTTGATTAAAAATGTTCAGGCTCAAATGGAGTCCCATTATTATCAGGCAAATTACATGCAAGACACTTTTGAGGCAAATGATGAATTAAGTCCTGCAGACTTATCCCCTGAACTGACTAAACATTTTCGGGGTTTGAGAATGTGGCTCCCCCTACAATTATTTGGAATTGAGCCTTTCAAAGCTTGTCTTGAAGAGAAGATCTGGCTTACAAGATATTTTTATGAAGAAGTTCAAAAATTAGGTTTTGAAGTGGGTTCATACCCTGAACTCTCCGTAGCAATTTATCGATTTATTCCAAAAAATAGTGCCCCAAATGAATTCAATAAAAAATTGGTTGAATACATTCACAAAGACGGTCGTGTTTTTATTTCGTCGACGACTATCAACGGAGATTTTTGGATCCGAATTGCGATTCTTTCATTTAGGACTAGATTGTGGACAATTGATTTGTATCTAGAAATTTTGAAAGAAGGAATTGCCTCCATCTCTAAAGAAAATACAAATGCAATCAAAATTTCTAACAGCTGAATGGCGTAATCTAGTCATGGCAAATTATGTAGTACCACCTTCTATTCTCCAACCTTTTCTACCCAATGGAACTGAATTAGATTATTGGGAAGGGAAATGTTATATCAGTTTAGTTGGGTTTATGTTTTTGAATACGAAAGTACTTGGTCTACCAATTCCATTTCATCAAAATTTTGAAGAAGTTAATCTTCGGTTTTATGTTCGTTATTTTGAGGATGGAGAATGGAAAAGAGGCGTCGTTTTTTTAAAAGAGATTGTCCCTAAATCCGCGATAACTTTTGTGGCAAATAATTTATATGGTGAGCATTATGTAACGCTTCCGATGTTTCATCAATGGCAAGATTCTGATAATACAAAAACAGTTAAGTATGCTTGGAAAACGGAAGATAAATGGCAATCAATTAAAGTAGAAACGGAAAAAGAGCCCTCTCCCCTATTAGAGAATAGCGAAGCAGAATTTATTACTCAACACTATTGGGGGTATACAAAAATCAATGATAAAAGAACTTCTGAATATCAAGTGGAACATCCTTCTTGGCGAATATTAAATGTCAAAGATTATTCCATTGACTATACTGCCAAAAATTTCTACGGAGCGCCTTTTGATGATATTATGCGAACGAACCCAGTATCTGTATTTATGGCGGAAGGATCAGAAATTATTGTCAGGAAAGGAATTTCTTTATAAAAAAGCCTTCCAAAAACAATATTTTTTGGAAGGCTAATAGGTTTAGGACGTAAATCTTTAAAATCAAATTAGATAGCTACGCCCTTCATAACAAGTTCTTGTCTTTCTGGTCCAGTTGAAACTATAGTCACAGGCACCTCTAATTCCTTTTCTAGTTCATCAATATAAGCTTTCAAAGTCGAAGGCATTTCGTCATATTCTGTTATGCCATCCAAAGACTTATTCCAACCTTCATAGCTTTTATAAACAGGATCTACAGAAACATTTGACAAATCATAAGGTAATTGATTTATTTTCTTCCCCTCACTTAAATAATTTGTAGACGCTTTTATCTCTGAAAAATTATTTAATACATCAATTTTAGTCACCACCAATTGCGTTACACCATTTAACATAATCGTATACCTTAATTGTACTAAATCAATCCACCCACAACGACGCGGACGACCAGTCGTTGCCCCAAACTCCATTCCTTCTTTTCTTAAAAAATCACCCATCTCATCATGTAATTCCGTTGGAAAAGGACCTGCTCCTACTCTAGTACAATACGCTTTTGAAATACCGATCACTTCCCCGATTTTTGAAGGAGCTATTCCTAAGCCAATACATACACCTGCAGTTACTGTATTCGAAGAAGTCACAAAAGGATAGGTACCAAAATCAATATCTAGCATAGAACCTTGCGCCCCTTCTGCAAGAATTTTTTTACCCGACTTTAGAGCATTATTAATAAAATACTCCCCATCAACTTGCTTTAAGGAACGTAATGTTTTTAGACTCTCAAACCATTTCTTTTCTTCGCCTTCCAAATCAAAATTACTTTCTGGATATAATTTTAAAAGCCCTAAATGTTTTTCTTTAAGGGCATTATATTTCTCCTCAAAATTATCTAAAAGAATATCCCCTACTCTCAAACCATTACGACCGGTCTTATCCATATAAGTTGGTCCAATACCCCTCAATGTCGAACCGATTTTCTCTTTCCCTTTTGCAGCTTCAGAAGCTGCATCCAAACTTCGGTGGGTAGGAAGAATTAAGTGTGCTTTTTTAGAGACTAGAAGGCGATCTTTATAATCAACATTCACTGCTTTTAAGCCTTCGATCTCTTTTTCTAAAGTTATAGGGTCAATGACAACGCCATTTCCGATTAAGTTAGTCAAATGTGGTCTAAAAATCCCTGATGGAACTGTGTGAAGTACAAATTTCAGTCCGTCAAACTTCAACGTATGACCAGCATTTGGTCCACCCTGAAAACGAGCAACGAGATCGTAATCTTTAGCCAAATAATCAACAATTTTTCCTTTTCCTTCGTCTCCCCATTGAAGACCGAGAATCACATCAACTTTCATGTTTTTGCTTATTTATTAATAAAATGGAGCAAGGGCAATTCAAAATGGCACCCATTATAAATTGTAAAAACCCAGGAGATATATTTAATCCACTGGGTTTTTACAAAAATTGGAATATTATTGTCTGTTTTTCATAAAAAATCCAATAGCACAAAGCTACGACAAATCTGAATTAAAGATGCTGTTGCCTGCTTTTTTTCGTTCACAATTTCGATTGCACGCTCCGTAAAGATTCAATGAGTGGTCAATAATTTTAAATTCTAACAACTCACCCATCATATCTTTTATTTGTTGAATACGAGGGTCACAAAATTCAATCACCTCTCCACAATCTTGACAAATTAAATGGTCATGTTGTTTATAACCAAACGATTTTTCATACTGCGCCAAATTCTTTCCAAATTGATGCTTCTTAACTAAATCACAAGTTACCAACAATTCCAAAGTATTGTAAACAGTTGCTCGGCTTACGCGATAACTTTGATTTTTCATATGGATATATAAAGCCTCTGCATCAAAATGATCGTTTCGGCGATAGATTTCTTCCAAAATAGCGAAGCGTTCGGGCGTTTTTCGAAAGCTATTTTCTTCTAAATGCTTTGCAAAAATGTCTTTCACTTCTAGAATGACTGATTCTTCATTGTTTGTAGTCATATGCACACATTTCTGATAAAAACAAAGATAATTAAACTAAACTAGAGAACAAGTTAGAATCTATGGTAGTTGAGAAGAATGTGTATAAGTTTAAATTTCTTCCGTGCTCAAAGTCTCATTCATCTTTTCACCTAAATATATTAATTGAAGACCCTCTTTAACTTCCACCTTGTTTAAATCATGAGGAATCACATCTATGAATCCATCTGGATATCTAATGAATAGGGGGATTCTTTTGGGCGATTTGGAAAAAGTATGAACTAAATTAGCTAAATATTCCTTGGAGCTTATAGGCACTTCATAAAATGTTTCAAATTCTCTAGTAACTTCATTCAAGTTTAAATAATCATCTGTGTATGAAAAAATTCCTTCAGTCGGTAAATTAGACTTATTCTTGACTAATTCTTCAGGGCTCAATAATCTAAAAGCGCCCTTCTCCCCAAATAGTTTTTTATATTTTTGAATTGAATGTTCGTTGACTTCCGCATTACTGGTCATAGATAGGATATAACCTACATCTAGCATATCAAAATAATCTTCTAAATCATCTGTGTAAACGTTTCCGTGGACAGCTTCCAGTCCTAAACTTTTCGCTTTATTTATACTGCCTTCATTTGAATCTAAAATAACGACATGTCTATTTTGATCCTTTAAGTATTTCCCAATAATTCTTGCCGCTTTATTTGCCCCTATAATTAAAATTCCATCAGACGTTTTTTGAATAACCCTTAATAACTTGGCAACAAAGCGAGCTGTAGTCGCATTCAGTAAAACGGTTCCCATTACAATCATAAAAACCAATGGGGTAATATAGTTAGCATATGGTATCCCATCGGCAGTCAATTTAATTCCAAACAGGGAAGCAATACCAGCTGCAACGATCCCTCTCGGACCAACCCAAGAAATAAAGGCTTTTTCCTTTATTGACAACTCAGAATTTCGACTACTCCAAAAAACGCCAAGTGGACGCAAAACCAAAATGACAATTCCAAATAAGGCTAAACATCTCCATTCTAAAAGGATCAAAAGGTCAACCATATCAATATTTGCTGCAAGCAAAATAAATAGCATCGAGATCAAAAGGACGCTCAAAGATTCTTTAAAATTCAGAATTTCTTTAATCCTTGGAACATCTAAGTTCCCCATAACCATTCCCATAATCACAACCGATAATAGTCCACTTTCATGCGCCAAAGCATCCGAAAACACAAACACCCCTAATACACTTGCCAGAGTGAATACATTCAATAAATAATGTGGGATCCAATCTCTCTTGATACATTGATAAAGTCCATAAGCCGTAATGGATCCTAAAGCTAAACCTATAAAAATGATGCGGAAAAATTCTTGTAAGGCATGGGATGTGAAATCAAAAGTCCCTTGACTTGACACGATAAATTCGAAAACCAAAACGGCGGCTAATGCTCCAATAGGGTCAATCAAAATACCTTCCCATTTTAAAACGGTCGATACGTTTCTATTCAATGGTACATTTTGCAAAATAGGTGCGATAACGGTAGGGCCCGTCACAATAATTAAAGCTGAAAAGAGAAAAGAAATAGACCAGCTTAATCCCATTATGTAGTAGGCCGCAAAACCTCCACCAATAAAGGTAATTAAAGAACCAACCGTGATTAAACGCACAATGGTTGGACCGACTCCCTGTATTTCTTTTCTTTTTAAAGTTAGCCCCCCTTCAAAAAGAATAACTCCAATAGCAAGAGAAACGAAATAAAAAAGATATTGTCCTGGGAAAATTCCATCTTTCGTCACTGGATCAAAAAGAGGTTCAAGCAATTTTTTCCCATCGTCTGTCCAGAGTGTGGATATTGGACCAACTAATAATCCAATCAAAATCAATGGCAAGATAGCGGGCACTTTTATTCGCCACGCAAGCCATTGTGCTAAAATTCCTAAAATTATTATTCCTGCGAGTTCAGTCATTAAACAATCAATTGTTTCGTTGCCACGATGATACTAAATTTAATTGAAAAGCCTTAACCCTTTTTCAAACCTTTTACCCAATTTAATACTTGAAACAGCATAGATTGGTACTTCCAAACACGAAAGTAAGGTTCTTGTTTTGCCCCAAATTGTCTTCGAATGGCTTCGATCGGTTTTAGCATACTTCCTTCAAAATCAAAAATTTCCAATCCTAATTCATTCTTTGTAAATTTTATTGCTTCCCAGGTTAGTAAAATACTAGCTCCGTTCCCCCTGAATTTAGAACTTTCTCCAGCCAAATGATAATAACTGCGATTTTGATCCCAAATCAGGTAAGAGGCGGCGTGTATTTGACCATGCTCATTAACAGCAAAAAAGATTTTCCTTGCCTTTCTCTGAGCTAAAACAGCATCATATTTTTTCAAAAAATCCAGCGTATAAAATATTGAAAGACCTTGACGGTCAAAGCTTTCTTTATTAATATCAAAAAAAGTCTCAATCGAAAAGTCATCAGTGATTTTAAGGTTTTTCTCCGCTTTTCGAATATTTCTCCGAATATTCCTATTAAATTTCTCATGTACCTTTTCCAAATTCTTCAAATCATCTAAGACATAAGTATATCGAGTTGTCTGTTTGAATGCGTTCCAATGAAAAGGCAACCAATTTTTTATAGAAGGGTGGAAATCTTGAATAAAATAATCCGTTTTAGGTAATTGTGAAATTAATTGCTCAAAAAGAACATGTGAATACTTTAATTGACGCTTTTCAGGGATTAAATATGGGCCTATATGTTTGGTCATTAAAGGCATTGTGACCAACTGAAAAGGACCTTTTTTCTTCAAAAAATAAGGCAGCACAGCTACTATTTTTCCATTTTCTTCTACAGTGACAACGTCCCAATTACCATCAAAACACACGATGTCCAGATACCAATCTTTGAAAAAAAGAGGAAGCTCTGGTGTATCTGTGCAAAATTTTCGATATTGATCCTTTGCTGTCATGGGAGCAAATTAGTGGATTTTTTTTCATCCCTCCCAAATTTCGCTCTACTTTCGTGGTTTCAATTGGCAGTCGACCGTTAGCAGTTGGCAATCCGATTCTATTTGTTTCAATCCGGACATGGCAAAAACAATCAAATTCTTTCTAAAAAATATTTTACCCGCCTCCTTTCGATTAAAGTTGAGGATGGGTTTTCTCAATATTCGTGGTTGGTGGTATCGTGGTGACCAATATTATTGTCCTTGTTGTGAGAAACGATATCGAACTTTCTTGACAATGTCAGATGGTGCTTCAAATCGAGAAAATGTAGTTTGTCCAGGTTGCGCTGTAGTAGAACGTCACCGCTTATTAAGATTATACTTAAAAGAAAAGACTAATATTTATTCCAAGCCACACCGTGTCCTTTATTTTGCCCCTGAATTAAGTATTCAAAAGCATTTAAAGGCACAGCCAAATATTGACTATTTAAGTACGGATATTGATTCTTCTTTAGCGATGCAGGAGTTTGACATCATGGATATTCCGCATCCTGACGAATCCTTTTCGATCATTTTTTGTTCGCATGTTTTGGCACACGTAAAAGATGATCAGAAAGCGCTAAAAGAGTTGTTGCGTATTTTAAAAAAGGATGGTCTTTTAATCATATTCGATGTACCTGCGGAAAACCCTAAAACACTTGAATATGAAAATGTAAAAACCGCTAAAGAACGATTGAAGGCTTATGGTCAAGCTGATCGATGGCGATTATATGGGCAGGATTTTATAGAACGAATTGAGGCAACTGGCTTTCAGATTGAAGTAGATCATTTTGCGAACAAATTATCTGAAACAATCATTGAAGAATACCGCATCTCAAAAAGAGATAAAATTTATTTGTGCAGAAGATCCTAAGGAACGCATAGCATTAGTTGGGTGTACTTAAATTAACAAATTTGAAACAAAAACAATTTTTCACAAAAAAGCTAATGGAATGGTTTTCTCAAAACCATCGACCTTTACCATGGAAAGGAGAGAAAAATCCATATTACGTTTGGCTCTCTGAAATCATTTTGCAACAAACTAGAGTGGAACAAGGCTTACCTTATTTTGAAAAATTCAAATCAACTTATCCAACAGTAGCAGGCCTTGCTAATGCACCTGAGGACGAGGTGATGAAACTATGGGAAGGATTGGGATATTATTCTCGTGCAAGAAACTTACATTTTACCGCAAAATATATTTCAAAAGAATTAGGAGGTGTTTTCCCATCTGACTTTGAAGGAATTTTAAAATTAAAGGGTGTTGGTCCATATACAGCAGCTGCAATTGCTTCATTTGCTTTCGACTTACCCCATGCTGTTGTCGATGGAAATGTATATCGTGTACTTTCAAGATTTTTTGGAATAGAAAAGGCAATTGATTCTACAGAAGGGAAAAAAGAATTTTCGAAACTTGCTCAAACATTAATTGATACAAAACAGCCCGCAAATTATAATCAAGCGATTATGGATTTTGGGGCGACCCATTGTAAACCTTCGAGTCCAAATTGTGGAAAATGTTTGATGTCGTTAAATTGTTTTGCGTTTAAAAACAGTAAAATTGAATCATTACCGTTTAAGTCAAAAAAAAAAAAAAAAACGAGACCGATTCTTTAACTATCTCATTATCAATGACCAAGAATATACATATATTCAAAAAAGAACTCGAAAAGATATCTGGCAAAATCTATATGAATTTCCGCTTATCGAGCATTCTGAGACGATCGGAGATGTGGATAACCTAATAAGCATTGTGGAAAATGTGGACAACCTCAATCTCCTTCCTTTTAAAGTTTTAAAAAAATCGAAACCATTTAAACAGATATTAACTCACCAAAAGATAGTCGCACGATTTTGGGAAATTGAGGTAGATAAAGCAGCAAATTTTGATGAAAATAAATATCTCAAAATTGAAAGAAAAAACTTAAGTAAATTTGCATTTCCAAAAGTTGTTGATTTGTATTTAAATGATAAATCCTTAACTTTAGAATTGTTTTAACAAAATGGATACAAATTGTTAAGACGATTCGAGAAAACTTTTCTAACTGGTTTTTATAGTTTAATTTACGTATTGAAATCAAAAACACTTTAAACTAAAAGACCAATTTTTAAAACAAAAACAAATGGTAAATAAGGTTATTCTAGTCGGTAATCTTGGACAAGACCCCGAAGTAAGGAGATTGGAAAATGGCGCCGTTGTCGCAAAGTTTTCTTTGGCGACAAATGAATCTTATAAGGATAAAAATGGAGAGCGTCAAAAGGTGACGGAATGGCATAATGTTGTCGTTTGGAGAGGACTTGCCGAAGTTGCTGAGAAATTCCTTAAGAAAGGAAAACAAATTTATTTAGAAGGAAAATTAACGCATAGAAAATGGCAAGATAAAGATGGAAACACTCGTTACACGACAGAGGTAGTAGGAAATAACTTCCAAATGATCGGAAGAGCAGACGGAGAATCAGGGGGTTCAAATTTTCCTGGATCAGGTGATGAACCGAACTTCTCAAACACAAAAAGTAACACGCCTCCAGCAACTAATACAATGGCATCAAATTCGCCTACTGAACAAAAGGGGGAAATTTCAGATGCAGTCGAAGATGATTTACCATTCTAAAATATACTCCCAAAGTCAAAAGCAGATGGATTCAAATCTATCTGCTTCTGTCTTTAGTATCAACCAATCCAAGATTCATTGGAAAGTGATCCTTACGGTCTGAGATGTGATGGATTTTTTATGATCATCCTTTTTGCCTTTCCCTCGATAGAGGTCAGTGCATCTATTTTCATTGTAATAGCTTTGTTGTATGCATCTGCCATGGTTTCGGGTTCCGAAATTGCGTTTTTCTCCCTAACACATAATGATTTTGCAAAACTGGAAGATGAGAATTCGCGATCAGCTAAACAGATTTTAAAGCTAAAAGAAAAACCACGAACCCTTTTAGCAACTATTCTTATAAGTAATAATTTTATCAATGTTGCAATCGCGGTCATTTCCGATTACATCGTCAAAAAACTATTTCCTCAATTCCAATTTGATGCTTGGGCTTCCTCATTAATAGGTTTTTTTGGTTCTGATTTATCAAATATACCTACCTGGTCAAATAATATTCGATTTCTAATTGTGGTAGTTGGAGTAACTTTTTTATTAGTACTTTTTGGTGAAGTAGCTCCTAAGATTTATGCTAAAATAAACAATGTAAAATTAGCAAAACAAATGTCCTCACCGTTGTTGATTCTGATGAAAATATTTATGCCCTTGAGCCGATTCCTTGTTAAGGGTACAAGTTTAATAGAAACTAAGCTCGAAAAACGTCGTCAAACAGGAAACCTAACCAGTAAAGAAGAAATCAGTGAAGCAATCGAGCTAACTGTTAGTCAAGAACAAGGCTCAGATCAAGAGATTGATATTTTAAAAAGTATTGTCAATTTTGGCGATGTAGCTGTCAAGCAAATTATGCGTTCTAGAGTAGATGTCGTTGCGGTTGATTTTCGAAGTAACTTTGCGGAATTAGTGAAAGTAGTGAAAGAATCAGGTTATTCGAGGATTCCAATATTTGAGGAAGATTTTGACCACATTACTGGCATTCTATACGTAAAGGATTTATTAGGTCACTTAAATAATGGCAATAATTTCGAATGGCAAACGATGGTGAGAACTAATGTTTTTTATGTGCCAGAATCCAAAAAAATAAGTGATTTACTGAAGGAATTCCAATCACAAAAATTACACATGGCCATTGTCGTTGATGAATATGGTGGTAGTTCTGGAATTGTAACCTTAGAAGATATTTTAGAGGAAGTTATTGGCGATATCAAAGATGAATTTGATAATAACATTGAAGTTGAATACCAAAAAATTGACGACCTCAATTATCTTTTCGAAGGCAAAACGATGCTCAATGATGTATGTCGAATAATAGGCTTAGAGACAAGTACTTTCGATGACATTCGTGGTGATGCAGACTCAGTGGCAGGTCTTTTACTTGAGTTAATCGGTTATATTCCCAAGCTTGATCAGGAAATAACTTTAGACAATTTCAAGTTTAAAATTGTGGCGGTTTCAAAACGGCGAATAGAACAAATTTTATTAACGATTTTAGACTAAGGAACATGAAACATACACTCCTTTTCACTTTTCTTTTTTTCCTTCTCGCTGGTTGTCAAGAAGTTATTTTCACCCCCAAACCAAGAGGATATCCTAGAGTTCATTACCCTGATAAGAAATTCCAAACTTTTGAGGAAGAGTATTGCAATTTCACTTTCGAATACCCACAATATGGGCTTATTCAACAAGATAAAGATTTCTTTGAAGAAGAACCTGTTCATTCTTGTTGGTTCGATATTTTTTATCCTGATTTTGATAGTCGAATTTATTGTAGTTACTACCCTATTTCAAAAGAAAATACCTTAGAAAAATTACAGGCTGATGCTTTCAAAATGTCCGATTGGCATCTAAAAAAAGCTACCTATAAGGAAGAAACACCTTTCAAAAAGAACAACAATGTAAGAGGAATGCTCTTTGAGGTGGAGGGACCAGTAGCATCTCATTTACAATTTTATTTAACGGATAGCTTAGGCGAGAAGCATTTTTTAAGGGGAGCATTGTATTTCAATACCCATGCACGCCCAGATTCTCTGGCGCCTGTTTACGATTTTGTAAAACAAGATGTTCAAAAGTTATTTGAAACTTTTGAATGGAATGAATAAAAGAACAAATCATTGTTAGAATTATTATACACAATAATCAATGAATAGATCGAACCTGGGTTTTCGCCCAATTAGAGAATCCCAAATTTGACACACTTTAAACCTTAAACAGCTTAAAGATATATATAAATAAACCATTGACAATCAATTATATAAATTCGTGAAAAATTTTAAAAAAATACATATTGACGGAACTGAGATAAGATTGGTTGGTCAAAACAATACACAAGAATATATTGCTATTTCAGATATTGCTAAAAATTTTGGAGAGCCTAGAATTGTAATCGCCAATTGGTTGAGAGCACGATCTACCATCAAATTTTTGGGTACTTGGGAAAGGTTGAATAACACCCAATTTGACCTTAAAAATTTTGAGTCTTTATTGTACGAATCAGCCGATAATTCCTTTACAATAACACCGGAAAAATGGGTCGAAAAAACCGTTGCGATAGGTATTAAAAATAAAACCGGTCGAAACGGTGGTACTTTTGCCCATCAAGATTTAGCATTAGGCTTTTGTTATTGGATTAGTCCTGAATTTCAGTTGTACCTAATTCGAGAATTCCAACGGTTAAAAGAAGATGAAGCGGAGCGATTATCTACCGATTGGAATATCAAGAGGATCATGTCAAAAGCAAATTATCGGATACATACAGAGGCCGTTCGGGAACATTTAATTCCGCCAAAATTACAATACACCAAAATGGAAGGTTTCTATTTCGCATCCGAAGCAGATGTAATTAATTTGGCACTTTTTGGTTTGACGGCAAAACAATGGCGATTACAAAATCCCGATAAGAAAGGCAATATGCGTGATCATGCCACTCCAGAACAGCTTTTGGTACTCTCTAATCTTCAAAGTCTAAACGCAAAACTGATGAAGTGGGGTTGTGATGAGGAACAACGCTTACAAATACTCAATGAATCTGCAATAGAAGAAATGAATATTCTACTTTCTGGAACGAGTTTAAAAAGATTAACTCCTAAGAAAAAAGGACTCAATATTGGTTAAAGGACTTCGTTAATAATAATCCTAAGAGTATGCTTGAATTTATAAAGAGGGGTAAAGAATTAAATTCTCAACTGAATTATTTGTATTAAATTCTACCCAATTTGCCTCATTATATTGCAGTCTATTTGCAATAATCCTTAACACACTAGCATTCACACCAAGACCTAAGTGACTACCCCTTACCTGTACATTCTGGTGAAAATAGGTTTCTTCTTTTTCCATGCATAACTGCCAAGGCACCACACCATCTTCTTTAGTATAGATGGCCGTTGTAGGAACAGGGGCGGGTTTTGGAAATTCATCAATTAAATCAGGTGCCGTTTCCTTTATTTTTTTTCTTTTGACCAATTGATCATAAATCCATGCCGCATTATTTGGTTCTTGAACACCTCGAAAAGGTGAACCTAAAGTAATAATTTGCCGAATTAGATTTGGTCTTTCTTTTGCTATTTGCCGAGCAAAAACACCGCCTAAACTCCAACCAACGAGGCTTACATTTTCGCCATACTCTTGATGAATATTTTCTACTTTCTCTATCAGTACCTCCAAAAATTCCACTTTGGCGAGGTTTCTACCTAGATCCCAAGAAAGGGCATTATATCCTAATTTATTAATAAAGCCTCTCAAGGGAGCCGTTGACGTATCACTTGCCATAAAGCCCGGTAATACTAAGACGGGATGCCCATCACCTTCTTCCTTTGTTGAATAAAAGGTTCTGAAAGGAACAGAGAGACTTGCTTCTGTAACCGCTCTTCCTATTTCTGTAGCCAACCAAAAGATGGATGGTCTTTTTATTTTATTTGTCATTTTTTAGGCGCTAAAATCATTCTAAATCCAGTATTCAAATTTTTATACTGCCACAATATAAAAGAAAAAATCAAAAATTTATTTTTATATAATTTGAAAAATATTATTCGCTTTTTGAGATACTTATTTTATTTCAACCTAAAACATTGTGAATGATACCTTTAAAGAGATAGATGTAAAGGATTTCCAAAATCTTTCACATCTTTACAGGAATCAAAAATCTACCACAAATTCCTATATGGATCAATTGCTCAACGACTCGAAATTTCAGAAAACATTATTAGAGATTGCCTCTAAGACAGGAGAAAGTATTGAAGTACTGAATGAAAAAGCAACAGAGTATTGGAATGAATTGTATACCGTTCATCAGCCAGTTGCCAACATTCTCGGTACTCAAATGTCCCAGTATATTCTTGACCGAGGTTATGATAAAACCATTGATGTCAATCCCGCGGAGATTAAAGCATTAACCAAATTGGGGCGTCGGCATCCTATTGCTTTTGTAATGACACATAAGACTTATATTGATATGTTCGTATTGGCTGTCGTATTGACACGCCACGGGTTGCCGCTACCTTATACATTTGCAGGTATCAATATGAGTTTCTTAGGCTTAGGACAATTTGGGCGACAAACGGGAGTAATCTTCATTCGAAGGGACATAAAAGATAATGGTGTTTACAAGGCTACGCTCAAGCATTTTATTGCCCATTTGGTTAAACAAAAGGGACATTTTATGTGGGCAATAGAGGGGACAAGGTCTCGAACAGGAAAATTGGTTTGGCCGAAAATGGGTATTTTAAAATATATTAAAGAAGCGGAAGAATATTCAAATCAGGAGGTAAAATATGTGCCTGTTTCAGTAGTCTATGATTTGATTCCAGACGTAAAGGATATGGCGGCGGAATTTCAGGGAAGAGTCAAAGCGCCCGAAAGTTTATCGTGGTTTTTGAATTATATCCGAAAAATGGGTGATGGTTATGGCAAAATTTCACTTCGAATTGGCGAGCCTATTAAGCGCGATGAACGACATTCTTCCTTAATTCATAGAGGTAACGATATTCAAAAGTTGAATGAGTTTTCCATCTCGCAATTTGCCTTAGAATTGGTTCATCGCATTAACCAAATCACCCCTGTAACAACGGCCTCTTTAATCTGTGTGACGTTACTGAGTAATTATTCTTTAACAAAGAAAAAGCTGGAGAGTTATGTGAATATTTTCATGCGATTCATTGAAAGTTATAAACCAGATGCACTGGTTGACCGAGGGAAACCAGTTAATGAATCAGTTCAACATGCCCTTAATTTATTAGTTAAAGCACATTTGGTACGTAGACATGGTGAAGGTGTTAATACGAAATATGTGATTTCAACACCCAATTATTTACAGGTCGCTTATTATGCCAATATGGCCGTGCATCATCTTTACCATCAAGCTTTTATAGAGTTAGCTTTAATAAAGACTGTAGACGTAAAAAGTGAGCATCCAATTCTTTCTTTTTGGGAAGAGGTCATGAAGGTCAGAGACCTATTTAAATTTGAATTTTTCTACTCAAGAAAACCTGAATTCACGGAAGAGATAGAAACAAATCTCCAATTCATTGACCCAAATTGGGAAAATACTATCTCAAATCCTCAAAAAGAGATTTCTAAATTACTTGAAAGACAAAGTATTCTCGGTGCACCAGTTTTATTAACTACTTATTTAGAAGCGTATCGGGTAGTGGGTTATGGATTAAAAAACTGGGATCCAACATTTACATTCAACGAAGTAAAATTCTTGGATGATTGTTTATTCCTTGGAGAAGAAATGCAGTGGCAGGGAAAAATTCAACGCATGGAGTCTGTATCCAAAACCTACCTTCAAAACGGTGTCCGCTTAATCCGGAATTTAGACCTAATTCCAACTGTTACAGATAAAAAAGTAGAAAGAATAGCAGCCTTTATCAATCAACTAGATGACCTTGCGGATCGAATTAGGCGCCTTAGAGAGTTGACATTGGCAAGTCCACCAGAAGTCCCAATTGAAAGAGAAATTGTACCTGGTTCAAAAACAGATAATATCACTCATGATGTAATGGAAGGTGAATCAGGTTCACATATTGCCGCGTTTTTTGATTTAGACCGTACTTTGATTAAAGGCTTTTCTGCCAAACAGTTTTTCCAGAGTCGTCTCTTTAGTGGTAAAATGAGTACACGCGAAATTGTTGCCCAATTTGCAGGCGTTTTGGTTTATGCAACCGGACAAGGCAATTTTGCAGGTCTGGCGGCAGTCGGTGCACAAGGTGTAAAAGGTATTGAAGAACAAGTATTTATACAAGTAGGAGAAGAGGTCTATGAAAACCATCTGGCGGATGAAATTTATCCTGAATCTCGTGCCTTAGTGGCAGCACATCTAGCCAAAGGACATACCGTTGCTATTATTTCAGCTGCGACGCCTTACCAAGTTGATCCGATTGCTCGTGATTTAGATATTGAACATGTTATGTGTACTAGAATGGCGGTAAAAAATGGGAAATTTACAGGAGACATCGTGGAGCCTGCCTGTTGGGGAGAAGGAAAAGCCCATGCAGCAAGGGAACTTGTTGAATCCTATAAGTTGGACTTATCAAAAAGTTATTTTTATACAGATTCAGCGGAAGATATGCCTCTTTTGGAAATTGTAGGAAACCCACGTCCTATGAATCCAGACATAAAATTATCAGGAATTGCCTATAAAAACGATTGGCCAGTTTATCGTTTTAATGATGAGGAACGCCCCAAGATGGAGAGTTTTGCTCGAACAGGTCTGGCTCTAGTGAGTTTGGTTCCAGCTGTTCTAACGGCCATTACAGATGGTGCGAGAAATATGTCTTGGAAGGAGGGTGTTAATTCCATGATGGCCACGGTTGGCGATTTGGTTTGTGGGGCTGCGGGCATTCGATTAGCTATAAAAAACCCTGAATTTTTGACTGAAACCCGGCCTGCTGTTTTCATTCTAAATCATCAAAGTAGCGCAGATTTATTTATTGCAGCTAAATTGATTAGAAATGATGCAGTCGGTATTGCCAAAAAAGAATTAAAAAATAAGCCAATTATTGGTCAATTAATGCAGGCAGGTGGTGTGATTTTCATTGATCGAAGTGATAAAGAAAAAGCTATTGAAGCCATGAGACCTGCAGTAGACGCACTTAAAGCAGGTACTTCGATTATCATTTTCCCTGAAGGTACGCGGAGTTATGATTATAACTTAGGAGAATTTAAAAAAGGAGCCTTTCATTTGGCAATGCAGGCAGGGGTGCCATTGATTCCAATTGTTATCAAAAATGCACATGATGCCATGCCGAGAGGGACAAATGTATTTCGACCGACAGCTGTTGAGATAAAAGTCTTTCCACCAGTGCCCACTAACGACTGGAAAAAGAAAGATTTGGCGAAGAATATTGAGAAAGTCAGAGGATTGTTTTTGAAAGAATTAGGACAAGAACACTAAAAGTTAAAACAAAAGTCATGTTCAATCAGGATTTAATAAATTGGGAAGTGGATGGCCATTATATTAAAATCGGCCCATTCCAACATCAGGTCTTTTATAAAGAGTTTGGTGATTCGCAAGCGGATTCTGATAAGACACTCCTTCTGTTGCACGGGTTTCCAGAATCCTCTTATTCTTACCATAAGATAATTGGCGGTATGGCAGCAATTTTTGATCGAATCGTAGTTTTTGATATGATCGGTTATGGATTGAGTGATAAGCCAACTGAAAACTATACTTATTCTTTATTTGAACAAGCCGATGTAGCGCTTCAAGTTTGGAAGTACTTGGATATAAAAGGGGGACATTTATTAGGGCATGATATGGGCGTAAGTGTAGTCACAGAATTAGTCGCTCGAGAAGTAAATGACCTTTTACCAAATTGGTTTTCGGATGGGTTTCAGAGTTACACTTTTACAAATGGAAGTATGGTAACAAGTATGGCTAGTCTTCGAGTTACTCAAAAGATATTACTCTCTTCTTTTGGACATTTATTGAGTAGATTAGTCAGTTTTAAAATCTTTAATCACCAAGTTAGAAGTGCCCACGGCAATGATAATTTATCAAAAAAAGATATCGAAATGCTATGGGAAAATGCCCTTCAACAAAATGGGCATCGAAAAACGCATTTGACAATTAAGTATTATGAAGATCGGCTTCGATTTGAAAAATCCCGATGGTTAGCAGCCTTGAGTCAGACCAAAATACCCGTTCATTTTTGCTGGGGGGAAGATGATCAAGTAGCACAATTGCCAATGCCACAATACTTAAAAGAAAAAATTTGTCCATCGGCATCTTTGACTTTAATGCCAAATGTGGGGCATTTTTGCCAGCTAGGAAGTCCAGATATTTGGGTAAAAAATGTAGGGTCTTTTTATAAAGACTTAGCAATCTAGTTATAACAAAGTATGAGCCTTAAAAAAACACTAATCAATCTAGTTTCAAAACTAATTCCTTCTCCTATTGAGGTAGATTTCAAAAAAGGAGGAGGTATTAAAGTTCAGAAGGTCGCACCCTATCCAAAAGGAATATGGGATGAATCTGTGACAATCCATCAGGCAAAGAATGGAATTAAATATGTCAAAACACCGGAGGAAAGATTTCAAAACTTAGAAGGTTATTCTTTTGATCCAAAGTTTATAGAAGTCAATGGTTTGAGCATGCATTTTCTTGATGAAGGTCCCAAAGATGGAACAGTCATTTTATTATTACATGGGCAACCTACCTGGTCTTATTTATATAGGAAAATGATCGTACCATTGGTCAAAAATGGATATCGTTGTATTGCACCTGATATGATTGGAATGGGCAAATCAGATAAACCTATCCATGAAAAATATCACTCGTATGACCAACACTGTGCAGATATTTTGGAATTTATTCAAAAAATGAATTTGCAAAATGTCACAGCTTTTGTTCAAGATTGGGGAAGTTTGATTGGTCTTCGATTAGTTGGTGAAAATTCCAATTTATTTTCCCGCATTGTACTAGCTAATGGTGACTTGCCCGTTTATAAAAAAGGCGAAAATCCACTCTATGTACCTGATCCAATTACAGTAAACCCAAAAGTCAAGAGCCTCAAAATGGCAATGGCGAAACATGCGGGACAAGGCTTTGCAGCCAGTTTTCAAGCTTGGATTCTTTATTGTTTAGAAACGACTCAAATATTTGCAGCAGATGTAGTGGAGATGATGACCGTTAACTCTTTGACCTCGGAAATCAAGAAAGGGTATGATGCACCTTTTCCTTCTTTTATTTACAATGCAGGACCAAGAACCTTACCTGCTATGAGTGCGGGAATTCAAGGACAAACTGCCTTGGCATGGGGAAACCTAAAGAAATTTGATAAGCCATTTTTATCTATCATCGGCACAAAAGACCGCTTATTAGGACGAAAATCAATTCAGAAAAAGTGGGTTAATTCTGTGCCTGGCGCCAAAGGACAAAAACATGAACAGTATGGAAATGCACACCATTTCATTCAAGAAGATATCGGTGAAATTTTAGCTGATCGACTGCATGAATTTATTCAGAAAAACCCTTAATTAGCTATCAGAGGCTTGAAGTTTACTTACATTCAAGAACCTCCTAAGTAACGCCTAAAGAATAACTCCGACATTTGCCTATGTATTTTTTGAACTTTTGCGGCGTTAAAAATACTCCCCGATGCCCTGCATCCTGCGCTGGCTTGTGCCAGAAGGTACAAAGGCGAACGCAAAAAGTATTTTT
>JANSWP010000055.1 GCA_024743405.1 Bacteroidota bacterium | reverse complement strand
GAGGTACTAAATTTTGGTTAATCAGCTTTTTGCTTAATTTCATCATAGTTGCAGTGGGTTTGGTGAGTTAAGTAGGATTTTCAAACTTAACTCGCTGCAACTGTTTCACAAAATGTCAATTAACTTTAGACAACTTCAATTTATAAAGATGTATTTATTGAAAGGCGGTTTGAGAAATCTGTAGTTCCACCACCTTCACTTAAAGGGTTTTATCGACCTTATTCTGGTCATTCTAATCTGTCAGAGATGCATTCTCTGACGGATTTTCTGGTATATAGAAATGGGCAAAATTTAGGTACTAAAGGATTAAATTTAGCCAATCTTCCAGGGTTAAGTTCTTTAGATAATCCTCTTTCAAAAGAAGAATTACTTGCCGATTTAATTAGGAATGAACGAATTGATAATATTGGTTTGAAAGTAATTGATTCTTATTCACGGTTTGAAAAAATAGAGGATAAACTAAACGATCCAAAATGGGAGCCAACCATTCACAAAGCAAATCCAATGCTTTATTTTGTTCCTAAAGGGGGAAATATAGGAGGTAATTACACTCCAATTGTTTCGGGAAAAGCAAATTCAAAAGGCTATTCAGGTAAAAGTTTTGGGATAAATGGTGCATTAGAATTTTATGGAGATATCGAAATGACCATAGGGCTGGAAAGGTTGAATTTTGGTTTTGAAGTAAAAGAATCTAGTCAATTTGCCAATTATCCTTTGCTTCCACCAGACAATACAAACGATGCGCTCAGTGAATTAAAGCCTAGCTTTAGCTTTCTACATATTCCTATTGTTTTCAAAAAGTACTTCCGAAAGGATAAAGATTTGAAACCATTTTTTGGAGTTGGTTTTGTGGCTCAAAAACCACTTAAACAGACTTTCGTATATGAGTATATTGATGATGTATCAAATGATGAATATAAACTAAATCAATCCTTTAGAGATGGTGATTTCTCATTTGATAATTTGAGGACAAATATTGGACTTAAATATAGGCTCTTGGATCATTTTTCAGCTCAGGCTGAATTGGTTTATCACTATGCATTCAATCAGGGATCTGAAGAGTATTTCAAGCTGAGGTATTGGGGTGCAAACGTTGGATTGAGATATCATTTTGATTAGGCTCTTAAAATGAAAAAAAAACCGAAAGGGGTGAAAGCAAAACAGTTTTCACCCTTTTTTTTTCAATTTTTTTTCCTTAAAGCAACCTTGCTAACTTACTTCCTCGTATTGACTATCAAATCATTAAAACAAAACTAATTACTATGCTTAAAATATGGATTGGATTGATGGCATTGAGTAGCTTCATGATATTTGAGCATAGCCAAGAATTATCCCAAATAGGTAATAATAGTGGCATTCAGGTTCTTTTAGATGGCTACCTGAAAAACCAATCATTAGCTTTAAATAAAAGTGATTATGGGCATTTGATTAATTATAGAGAAACAACGGTGGAAACCAATTGTGATCAAAATGATTGTTCTTTTTCTGATGACATATACCCTACGCTAAAAGCGTTTTGCGTGAACTGTCATAATTCAAAATTTGCTATGGGAACTGTGAATTTGGAAGGCTATCAAAATATACTGCTTTACGTTCAGGATAGTACCTTGATACGATCGATCCGACAAGATGTTGAAGTCCCCATTATGCCACCCACCGGTATAAAGATTCCGGACTGTAATATTGTCCAAATTCAAAATTAGATAACCCAAGGAGCCAAAGAAAATTGAGGAACTACCCAAACAAATAAACACAAAGAAGTAGTTTTAAAATACAAATAATTGATTGATTAAAAGAAGGTTTATTTAAAATGAGTGAAGGATTCAGGAGCGTTTGTTCTTCGCCAAAGAATGTATCCTGAACTTTCAAAGACTTTTGTTAGGGGGTGGCTTTTTTGTTGCTCCCTAACTTTTTTGGTATAAAGTATTACCAAATATAAATCTTTCGCTTCTGGTAATTAATTGAGATTTTCGCCGAATTTAAGAAAGGAGCACCCAACAAACCATCTAACTCTAAACCATAGGTTTCATTGATTTTTGAAAAATCAGAGGTTAGGTATTTCATGTTATGAAAGTTATTCTTTTTGGTTTGGGTGTTTTTTATTTCTGTAGCGATTTGTCTTTGAATTTGCCGATCCAACCCTCTTAATTCTTCAACTCTAGGATTCAATAGATTATCCTTATTTAATTTTTTTAGTAATTGTTTGTCAATGAGATTTGTTTCTGCACCAGTATCAATTCCCATTCTAAAAGTCTGATTTTCAATTTTTACTAAAATGACTGGAATATGTCCTTGCATTTCAAATGGGATACTTTCTGTAGGTTTGTTATTTTTATGTAGTTCTGATTTTTTTGAACTATAAATTCGAATAGTTTTTGATTGGAAATCAAAGAATAATTCAAACTTTTTCAGGATCTCAAAACCAATCAATCCGGCAATTTTTTTGTCTGCCGCTTTTTCTAAATGCGAAATGTCTAGAGCTAATCCAGTGATATTTTCTAGTTGAATATTTTCCCATGCAAAAGCATTAATAATAATTTCTGACAATTCAATATTACCGCCAATACTACCGCCTTTATGATTGTTAGAATTGGATTCAGTAGATTTCGCATTTATTACAATGCCTGGAGCACCAGTATCAATGATGAAGTTTCCAACTTTTCCGTTCACTTCCGCTTGTACGACAGGCAGTCCATTAATTAGTTCGAATGATGTAAAAGTTTTTGAAAAATCCTTTTCTGAGGCATCAGAGGAAAGGGAATTAAAAGCAGGAAGAAGGGCTAATTCATTCTGTGCAATCGCAATATTTGCATAAATCATTAAAAAGAAAATAAATCGTCTCATAACCTCCACTCGTTTTACAAATTAGGGTTGTTTTTTCGTCTTCCAAGTTTTTGAAATTTTTTATCACTCTAGAAGTTTTTAAATTTTGTAAAGCAAATGTAAAGGAAATTTGTGCATAATTCACAATTATGAAATAATTAATTTACATTAAATTAACATTGGAAGTTGATTTTATTCCACACGGTCTCAAGTAAAAGCCGGAGAATCTAGATTCTCCTATGATTGTTGCAAAAACGCTCTTTAACCGAGAATTTAGATTCTCGGATTTTGGTTCAAAGCCACAATTTAGTATGCAACCGAAAAATTCCAAGCTCCTCGTTGAGTA
The DNA here is from genome assembly GCA_024743405.1 of Bacteroidota bacterium. GTDB lineage: Bacteria > Bacteroidota > Bacteroidia > Chitinophagales > Saprospiraceae > JANSWP01. The sequence goes on along the minus strand of JANSWP010000055.1, from coordinate 44,709 downwards.
ACGGCGAATAAATAAGGAACGTGTACGAAATAACTTCGTAATTTAGACTGCTTCTATTGCCCTTATTCCCCCTTTAAAATCAGTCATAGTATCAACAATACTCCTTTTTTTAAAGAAAAACTAAGAACAAAATAAGCTACCCAAAATCACGAACTTATTCCGTACACGTTCTTTAGTGGTTTATATTTCGTTTTATGTGAAGGCGAGCAATATTCCTACTTCACAACCCCAGAACCATTTAATTCGGTCGGAATTTCACAGCGTGAGTTCTTCAACGAAATTTTGAGGATGAATCGAGATTGGCAAGAATCTTCGGAATTTGTAAAAACAGGCATTGAACTTATCGCTGGTAGTTCAAATCTGAGTGAATATTCTTGTGAGTATTTAATGAAATTTCTGATTGAATTTTTAGTAAGTAATGAAATGAAATTAGAAGCCGTGAGCATTTTAAAGAATAGACGTAAGAAAATTGATTTATCTCCGAGAAATTTCAAGAATCCCTATTCTTCCTTTAGTTCTGAGGATTTCCAAAAAGAAAATAAGCTCAATAGTCTGACAAAAATGATTTTCTGGTGTTATGCTTCTTTTGAAGATTTTGATAATGGCATTTCAGATTTTAGAGAAAATTATAGAGCCAGTCGCCCTGAAATAGGGCTTTATGTTTTGGTATCTTCCTTATGGTCTTGTCGAGAAAAAGACCTCGTTCTAAAAGTGATAAATGAGGCAGAAAAATCGGGGATTAAACCACGACAGAGTTTGTTAGACTTGAAGGGAAAGATTGAAAAGGAAGGGGTTTTGCCAAAATATATTTAATGAAAAGAAATAAAAAACTCCCTCAACGAACCAAGTTCGATAAGGGAGTTTTCTCTCCTCTCTAATCTCGCTTCCCTATTCTAATTACAAAAAATTATATGTAAAACTTACAGTATAAGTTCGTCCCAATTGATTCCTTTGATAAGAATAATCTTGTCCATTATAATTTGCAAATAGCTCATAATCAGGATTTAACAAGTTCGAACCTGCCAATTTGATAGCATATTTATTTTGAAGGAATGATTTCTTAACTGAAACTTCCAAGCCATGACGACCTCTTTCATAAATATCTGGTAAAGCTTTACCCGTAAAATTCAAACGGTCACCGAAATAATTATAAGAAGTAGTGAAATCTAATTCCAAATCACGGTTATAATAATTCAAAAAAGCATTGATTAAGAAATTAGATTGACCGAAAAATGGTCGCTCATTGGCTTCGCCAGGAAAGAAAATTTCTCTTGTCACTAACTCATCTTCAGGAATCGTACTATTTGAAGTCAGGAAAGATAAGTTCGTTCCGATTCTCCAATCTTGTAATGCTGGTGTAATGAAATTCAAGCTTTTTCTAATCTCCACTTCGATTCCGTAAACATCGGCCTCAGGTACATTATCCCAAGTATAAGTTGGGTTAATATCATCACGGAAAGTATACACGATTGGGTTTTGGAAGTTTTTATAATACAAACTCAAGGCGATGATTTCACCTGGATTTGGGAAATATTCGAATCTCAAATCATAGTTTGTAATATCTGTTGCTTTCAACCCTGTATTACCCGTTTCGCCGGGTGCACCTTCGAATGGGAAAGAAAAGAAAGGTGCTAATTCACGCATATTTGGACGACCTAAAGTTTGAGAATAAGAAGCTCGAATATTGATGTCATCCGTAAGGGCATAAACCAAATTCGCTGAGGGCAATACTTTTGTATTTTCAATTGCGCCAATCCTTAAACTATCTGCCAAATTCTCTTTTCGGCTTTCTACAAAAATATCAGTATTCTCAACTCTTGCACCACCGATGAATTTTAATTTAGGCACAATTTCATAAGTCGCCATTGCATAAGCTGCTGCGATTTTTTCTGTACCATCATAAGCGTTTTGCTCCAGAGAGTTGTCGTCAATGAACAAACCAATCAAGTTTCTTCCATTCTCATCTTGACCTAACAATCCTGAATTTTCATCAGCAAAATAGTTCTCCGTTCCGTCATAAAGATTTCCGTATCGGTTTAGGATAGCGTATCTATTTTCAGCAAAATCACGTGTTTTAGAAGTATATAAACCTCCTACTTTGATTTTATTTGCTTTCGATTTGTCTTGGAAAATTGGCAAAACGAAATCTACTTTCGCACCCAATTGCGTATCATTTAAAAATCGAGTAAAGTGCGTTGGAGGAGAGTAGGATGACGCATCTAAGATGAATTCGTCAGACTCCAAACTGTGTGTTGTCGCTAAGAATCTTAAATCAGGTTGGTCTTGATTTGATTCGGTCATAAAACCTGAAACTGTCAATTTCGCATTGTTTAAACTTGGGAAATTATTTTCACTCACCACCTGTGCGTTTACTAAACTTCTTTCCAAATAATTTTGAACATGCGTCTCGTAAACAGATGGCCACTCAATGTCTTTTCTTCTAAACTCCCCTTGCAAAAATCGACTTGAAATCGTGGTATTGTGATTGTACAATCCTAAAAATGAAATTCGGTTATTATCTGTCAAATCATAGGACAAACCTGCCATTGCATTGACGGTTGGATTCTCACTACTTTGTGTATCATTCAACTCAAATCTTTCTTTCAAAACTGCCTCTCCCTGACCTGGCAAAACATATTGATTGAACCCCTTTTCTATGTTATAATGCTGATATTGATTAGAATATCCTCCTGAAAGAAAATACCCTAGATTCTTTCCGCCTAAATTAATTTGATTTCCTAAAGTGAAGTTGATGCTTCGATTGAAAGAGGCTCTAGTTTGGTCGGCTAAAAAGTCATTTGGCATTGCCTTGATTGCTCGATCAACATTCGCTGCGAATTCGTCGTCGTTTCGAGATTTTGTCGCCGCATTTGGAACTAAATATTGAGCAGTATTTGGGTCAGTCAAAAGGCTTGGCAAATCATGTGTTCCATTATTGAAACCCAACCAATCCAAACCACCTTTATCTTGAGACAAAAAGCTATTGTTGAAAGTTGCGAAGTCATTATATCCTAATCCGATCGTCACACTTGCGATTTCTCTTTCAGGTAAACTTTTCGTGTTTACATCAACGATTCCACCTGTAAAATTACCCGGTTGGTCAGGAGAAAAAGTTTTCGAAACAGAAATATTTTCAACCACATTCGCAGGAATTAAATCCAACTGAATCGTATTCTTATAAGGATCAATACTTGGCAATGGTAATCCATTTAATTGAGCAATTGTATATCGGTCACCCAATCCTCGAACGAAAACATATTTACCATCCACTACGGACGCTCCTGATACTTTTTGCATCGCGCCTGCTACATTTCCCACATTAAAACGAGATAATTCTTGGCTTGAAATTACCTCTTGAATTTTCTCAGATTTTTTCATTTTCAAAAGGATAGCCACCTCATTTCTTTCAATCGCTTTTTCGACGACTACAATGTCCACATTCAAATCCTGAACATTATCTGAAAGCAAAATATTCAAAGTTGTAGTTTCCCCATCTTTGACTATTACGCCTTCTACTTTTTTGTCTTGAAAACCGATATAACTAAAAATTAAATTATGTGTCCCAGCAGGTACATTGAAGTTATAGTTTCCGTCAAAATCGGCAGTCGTACCTGTACCGTTATCACTTTCAAGATAAACACTCGCTCCAATAAGCGGGTCGCCTAAACTCTCATCCGTAATAGTACCTAAAATAGTGCCTTGCCCTAAGGCTGAAAAATTTAAAATTGTCGCTAAACAAAGGAATAAAATAATACGATTCATGTCGTTTTTTAAATTTGTTTGAGAGCTTTGGAATTGGATGTTTTGTTATTCAATTCCTTACCCTTTAATTACGGCGCAAAATTATATTTGGCATGTTAAGTGAAGATTAAGGAGAAACTAAGTTTGTGTTTTTTGGGTATGCAGGAATAGACGTAAATTTAATGTTTGGTTAACTTAGGTAATCGAATAGATATGGTTCATGTTATTTTTTGAAACAAATCATTTTTTGTGTGTATAAATCAGTGCTCCTTCAAGTTATTCTTACGTCGTTACTTACAGGCAATTGTAATAAAGAGTCGGGGGCAGTCGAAACTTAGAAGTTTTCTCTCAGGATTCAGAAAACCGTCGCCTAACATCTGACTCCTGAAATCTATAGTATTGCCATTGCCAGGTTAGGTGGTTACAAAAAAAGAGGCTTCCCTCACGGAAAGCCTCCCTAAATTATTCCTAATTTAGCGAAAATTAGCTTATTTCTGAACTGCAAATTTTTGCGTCAAAACGCCTTCCGCAGTAGTCAAAGTCATAAAATACATACCTGTTGGATAGTTCCCCACCTCGATTGAGAAATTAGATTTTCCGTTCACATTTACATTGTCCAAAACAGTCTCCAATAACTGTCCATTCATATTGAAAACAGTTAAATTAACGGTAGAAGAAGCTGGTACAGTAAGGGTTATATTCATGTTTTCATTTGATATTACATTTGGCGACAATACAAGTTCGTAGCCCAATTTTGATAAGTCAGTCGCATTTAAAACACCGAAGAATCCTTGCTCAAAAAGAGTCGTCCAGCCATTTGCCCAGTTGTCCCAACCAAAAGCGCCTCGGTAGCTTGTTTGAGTAAAAAATCCATTGGCTGGAACAGTCGCCACATTTTCATAAGCTGCACCTGATGGGTCAGGTCGTGGGTCTAAACCATTTGAACCTTCATCCCAAGAAACACCTGCTAATTGTGGGTCAACAACATCGTTATTATTTGCTAAAAGGTGCGCCAAAGCCTCTCCATTGTTGTCATTTCTTACAATTCCATTCGCATCTGTCCAGTTACCATTTTGTGCACCGAACTTGTACCAGATATTATTATTAATTACTAAAGAGCCATCCGCCAAATTTCCGAACGGATCCAAGTCCGTTTGGTTATCAAATTCTAATTCAATTGCCTCATTTACAAATTCTGTGAAAATTGAATTTGCGAAAACACCTGCTCCATTTGTTTTTATGTGAATCCCTCTTTTTTGCTTGTTATCATCTGAAATATCAGAACCTCTTCCGATGAAAGTCATATTATAAACCTCAGGTCTATCAAAACCTTCTACAATACCCTCATTATCATCTGAACCAGAAAATTCACCTGCATGGTCTCCTAAATTTGGATCCATAATCGTGAACCAAAATTGACCTTTTCCATGCCATCCCAAGTCCATATCGAAAGCATCATCTGTATTGAATGCAGTCACTAAATGAGAGCAATTCACAGAACCGCCAAACCACTCGACTCCATCATCATCATTACCATATACTTCTACGTGTGAAATAGTTGTTCCATTTCCAACGCCACCTAATGTCAATCCATTAATTTCGTTATCTGTTGTCAAAGCTGCACCGCCATGACGAATAGAGACATACTTAAATACACCTGAATTGTCCGTGTCATCAGTTCCTCCAAACCTTGCACGTGTTTCATTTGGGTCAATTCCTTCGATTTGAGTTTCTGTAGCAGTAAATGCAATAGTTGCATTTCCTAAAATCAAAATACCACCCCAAAGTCCTCTATCTTCAAATGTTAAGTCACTAGGGTCAGTGACATCATCATCTTCTCCAGTAAAAATTATAGGTGCATTTGCAGTCCCTTCTGCAAAAATTTGAGCATCACGAGTAATAATCAAAGCAGAAGTATTGTCGCCATTAGATGGCACTGCTAATGCTTTGATAACGGTACCTGCTTCAATATTCAAAACGCCACCTGCCTCTAAATAAACTAAACCGTCTAGTTGATATTCATTATCAGCCGTCCAATTATATGTTCCGTTTTGTAAATCGTCATCGCCAACGATAATTATTGCCGCATTTAAGGCATTGAAAGAAAGGAAAAAGGTTAAAATGTAAAGAAAATTTTTCATAGAAAAGTGTTTTATTTTTTTTGGTTAAAAATTCATTTTCTGAATTATGCTGCAAATAACGGTTCATGTTTTTAAGCGGAAGTTATTGAGAGATTAAGTTTGAGTTAATCAGGTTAATTCAATATGAACAAAGGAATTTTCTAATGTCCTATCAGGGACAACACAGAATAGTGCTTCTTTTCTATCTTCGCCGATTATATTGTAATAAAAAATGTCGGTGATGATATTTTAATCACAAATCGCTATTCGAAAATTAAAAATCAATACATGTCTTATTTAGAAACGACACACGACCTTTATAAAGAAGCTGCATTGACACCAGATGTAGGTTTATGTTGTACTACAACTCCAATTTGGCAATTGCCTGGTTTGGATATTCCAAGTCGGATGCTGGAAATGAACTATGGTTGCGGGAGTACGATTCATCCCCGAGACTTAGTAAATGATCCTACTGTCTTATATGTAGGTGTTGGTGGAGGAATGGAGTTATTACAATTCGCCTATTTTTCACGCCGTCCAAATGCAATAATTGGCGTGGATGTGGTCGATGAAATGTTGGCAGCTTCTAAAGAAAATTTCATTCAAGCCGAGGCTTTAAACCTCTGGTTTAAGGGAGATTTCGTAGATTTAAGGAAAGGAGATGCGCTAAATTTGCCCGTGGATAATGAATCCATCGATGTAGCTGCCCAAAATTGTCTATTTAATATTTTCAAAGAAACAGAACTTAGAAAGGCCCTTGAAGAAATGTATCGAGTGCTCAAACCACATGGTCGATTGGTAATGTCTGATCCAACTTGTGAACAAGAAATGCCTGATAATATTCGAAATGACGAGCGATTACGTGCTTTATGTTTGAGTGGTTCATTGCCATTGAAAGATTATATCAAAATGATTACGGATGTAGGTTTTGGGACAGTTGAAATTCGAGCAAAAAGGCCATATCGAATTCTTTCGCCAAATAAATACGATGTGAATGAACTTATCTATATTGAAAGTGTGGAAGTGTGTGCCATTAAAGACCCAATGCCAGAAGATGGACCTTGTGTCTTTACGGGAAAAACGGCGATTTATTTTGGTGATGAAGAATATTTTGATGATAAAAAAGGACATACTTTACTGCCTGATCAACCATTACCTATTTGTGATAAAACGGCAGGAGCGTTGGCTTCTTTGGATAAAAAAGATATTTTTATTTCTGAATCCACTTTCTTTTATGATGGTGGAGGCTGTTGTTAAATAAAGAAGAGCCGCAGTATTGCGGCTCCCAAAAGAAGATGAAATAATTTCTTTTAAAAATGTTCGGCTGTTATCATCCGAACATTTTTTTATGGCTTTAAATAGGGTTCAGGATTTATCTTTTTGCCATCTTTAATCACTTCATAATGCAGATGAGGTCCACTCGATGCTCCAGTGGTTCCAACTGCTCCGATGATATCCCCTTTCTTCACTTTTTGACCAACCACAACATCAATTTTCGAAAGGTGCGAATAAAGTGTTTTGTAATTTTCATCATGCTTAATGTAGATATGATATCCATATCCAGTTTCCTGCATGATCGCTTTTTCAATTACGCCATCAGATGTAGCCAAAACAGGAGTGCCCATTGGTGCTTTAAAATCAACACCTACGTGGTTTTTCATTACTTTTAACTTCGGATGCATTCTCTTTCCGAATTCGGCAGTGACTTTAAAATTACCTTTCAAAGGATTAATTGAAGGCGGCTCGACATTAAATGCCCAAATGAGGGAGACAAAGAATAATAGACTCAAAGTCAAGAATGATACTTTTTTCATAATAACAGTGTTTTGATTTAGTAAATGCATTGAATATTGTTCAATTTCTTGCATTTCATCTTCTTGAAAAGTATCAAAAGCTTGTTGTGTAGCTTGACTAAAGGATTCACCGCTGATCATTTTCATTTCAATATGAGCGCAAAAATGATCGAGTAATTCCTCCTTTACTGGTTTAAAATTTAAGCCCGATTCTTCTAATTTGGACTGTATGAATTGAAATTGTTTTTCGTTGAGCGTCATTATTTTACGCTGTTTTTGGTTTTAAAATCAATTGCATCACTCTGACAAATTCCTGAAATTCATTGACTTTATTTAGCGTTTCAGTGTTTCCAGAAGGAGTCAACGAATAATATTTTCGAACCCGTTTTCCAATGAATTCTTTCTCTGTGGTTAATAAACCATCTGATTCTAATTTATGCAAAGTAGGGTAGAGTGCTCCTTCTGTTAACACCAATTGTCCTTCAGTTATTTCTTTTACTCTTTGTGTGATCTCATAGCCATACATTCTTCCATTTTCTTCTAATAATCTTAGAATAATGGTTTTTAAGGTGCCTTTTATTAGTTCTTTTGAATACATAGGGCAAATATACATTGGATTCTTAGGTATTATAAAATAAGAGTGATTATTTTAAAAATAATTGTCTAAAGGTTCAAACTGATTAAATGGTATTTTAAAGAAAATTTAGCAACAAATCTGATAATTTAGTGATAGGGTTTATTTATTTTGATCCTGTTATGTAGTTTAATTATTATTTTTTAGTTGGAATAATTAAGACTTTATAAAACCTTTACTTGTTTTGCAAAAAATAAGGTTCTAGTTATTTCTCTATTTAGTATTATTGAGAAATAATTAGAATCCCTTAGATTTAAAATAATGACAAAATCATTGAGAATGATTTCTCTAAGTAGTCAACAATTTCAAGTCTTAATGATTATTCTTTAAGCTTTTTGTATCAAATCAAGTATTTGAGTTTTTCTGATTAAAATTATGTTTACTAAATGAGTAATACGACGGTAGAATTAAAAGAAGAAATAACAATAAAATTTGCTGGAGATTCCGGAGATGGAATGCAATTGACGGGTACACTTTTTACAAATAATACGGCATTACTGGGTAATGATTTGGCGACTTTCCCTGATTTTCCAGCCGAAATCCGAGCTCCTGTTGGAACGGTGCCTGGTGTTTCTGGGTTTCAATTACATTTTGGGAGTAAACAAATTTTTACCCCAGGTGATGATTTTGATGTTTTAGTTGCAATGAACTCCGCTGCCTTAAAAACAAATTTAGATAGAGTCAAAGAAAGAGGAACCCTAATTATAAATGAGGATGGTTTTGATAAGAAAAATCTTCGTTTGGCAAAATACCCAAATGGCGAAAATCCTTTAGATGGCGATAATTTAGATAATTATGAGGTGTTCAAGATGAACATCACAAAATTGACAAGAACCTGTTTAGCGGAATCTCCACTTGGGACAAAAGAGAAAGACAGGTGCAAAAACATGTTTGTTTTAGGGTTTTTATTGTGGAGATATAGTCGGAATATTGATTCAGTTGTCAATTTCTTAAAGACAAAATTTGGTAATAAACCTGATATTCTCGAAGCAAATCTAAAGACCTTAAAAGCCGGTTATCATTACGGTGACACCACGGAAACTTTTACCACTACCTACAAAGTGAAGGAAGCTCCGATGGAAAAAGGGACTTATCGAAACATTATGGGAAATCAGGCGGTATGTATTGGATTGGTTGCGGCATCACAAAAGTCTGGCTTGCCCTTATTTTATGGTTCTTATCCAATTACACCAGCTTCTGATATTTTACACACGCTAGCTTCTTATAAAAATTTTGGGGTTCGAACTTTTCAAGCGGAAGATGAAATCGCTGCAGCTTGTTCGGCAGTTGGGGCGGCTTATGGTGGTAATTTGGCGATTACAGGTACCTCAGGTCCTGGATTGGCACTAAAAGGGGAGGCGATTGGGTTAGCTATGATGCTTGAATTACCTATGGTGATTTTAAATATTCAAAGAGGTGGACCTTCGACCGGACTTCCTACTAAAACCGAACAATCTGATTTATTAATGGCAATGTATGGCAGAAATGGTGAATCTCCGATGCCTGTTGTGGCAGCAAATTCTCCTAAAGATGCTTTTGAAGCAGCTTTTGAGGCTTGTCGCATCGCTATCGAGCATATGGTACCGGTTTTATTTTTGAGTGACGGTTACATCGCTAATGGTGCAGAACCTTGGAAGTTTCCTAAATCTGCAGATTTGCCAAAAATCAATGCCAAATTCAGTCCTCCTAAAGAGACCGACGACGAAACACCTTATTTGCCTTATGATCGAAATGAAAACCTGGTTAGAGAATGGGCATTGCCGGGTACTAAAGGTCTGGCACACAGAATTGGCGGATTAGAAAAAGAACATGGCACTGGAAATGTTTCTTACGATCCTGCCAATCATGAATTTATGGTCAAAACTCGTCAAGCCAAAGTGGATAAAATTGCCGAGTTTATTCCTGATCAAGCAATTGAATTGGGGCAAAATCAGGGCGACTTATTGATTTTAGGATGGGGCTCGACACATGGCGTTATTCAATCTGTAACTAACGAATTATTAAATGAAGGTTATAAAGTTGCCAACGCCCATATTCGATATTTGAATCCATTTCCAAAGAATTTGGAAGCTTTGATGAGCAATTATAAAAAGGTTTTAATTCCTGAAATTAATAATGGACAATTGTCCAAAATTATTCGTGAGAAATTTCTCTTGGAAGTGGTACAGTATAATAAGATACAAGGTGTACCAATCTCAAGTGCAGAGTTGAAGCATTTTGCTAAAGAGATTTTGGACTAAATCATTCAAATTAAATTCAAAATTGACAATATTATGTCAACATTACCACCAGATAATAAACCCCTAAAAGCTAAAGATTTCGCCACTGACCAAGATGTTCGATGGTGTCCTGGTTGCGGCGATTATTCAATATTAAAACAAGTCCAAACCGTCATGGCGGAATTGGGATTGGATAAAGATAAGGTAGCAGTTATTTCAGGAATTGGTTGTTCTTCAAGGTTTCCTTATTATATGGATACCTATGGCATGCACTCAATTCATGGTCGCGCGCCTGCAATTGCCACAGGGCTGCGGATTGCGAATCCTGACTTAAGTATTTGGATGATAACTGGCGATGGCGATGGATTATCCATTGGTGGAAACCACCTTTTACATATCCTTCGGCGTAACGTGAATTTGAATATTATGTTATTCAATAATCAAATTTACGGTTTGACAAAAGGTCAATATTCTCCAACTTCTGAAGTGAATAAAAGGACTAAATCTACACCTATGGGCTCTTTGGACAATCCTGTCAATCCTTTGGCATTTGCCCTAGGTGCGGGGGCTACATTTGTTGCTCGTTCTATGGATCGAGACCCAAAACATTTAAAAGCCATGCTTCATAGGTCAAATGATTATCATGGTACGTCGCTTCTTGAGATTTACCAAAATTGTAATATTTTCAATGACGGTGCCTTTTTCGCATTTACCGACCGAGAAACGAAAATGGCAAATGGGATCTTTTTAGAACAAGGTCAACCTCTTGTTTTTGGTTTAAATTCTGAGCTCGGTATTCGATTGGATGGATACAAACCAAAGGTCGTAGATTTGGAAAAAGATAAGGTATCGAAGGACGATTTATGGATTCATGATGAAGCTGACCTATTCAAAGCTCAAATCTTGACGCGATTTTTCGATGACCCCAATAATAAATCTGGTGAATACTTCCCTCGTCCTTTTGGAGTCCTTTACAATGAAGAAAAACCAGCATACGAAGACTTATTACATGCTCAATTAGATTTGGCGATCGAGCAAAAAGGCAAAGGTGACTTGGATGCCCTTCTCGCTGGAAAATCAACTTGGGAGATTGAATAATTAGTTGCTAGGTAACTGAATATTGGTTCCTATCAATTGTATACTATTACTTTGTGATGAAACACATTATAGCCATTTTCGGAGGTGCTGTTTCAGGGGCTGAGGCAGCTTATCAACTGAGCCAAAGAGGCATTCGATGTGTCGTCTTTGAACAAAATGTGCTGCCTTATGGAAAGATTGAGGATGGTTTACCTAAATGGCATGCAAAATTAAGAGATCAAGAAGAGGCAAAAATCAATGACAAGCTAAATCATGAATTAATTGACTTTGTGCCTGGCGTATCATTAGGAAAAGATATAGATTTTAAAGAAATCCTTAATGAATGGGGGTTTAGCGCCATATTGTTGGCAACTGGTGCTTGGAAAGATAGATCACTTCCAATTGAAGGAATTGACAATTTTATTGGACGAGGGTTTTATTATCAGAATCCTTTTATTTATTGGTTCAATCATTTTCATGAACCTACTTTTAAAGGAGAAGATATTGAAATTCGGGATGAGGCAATTGTTATTGGTGGTGGTTTAGCGTCTATTGATATTTGTAAAGCATTGATGATGTTAAGTGTAGAAAAGGTACTAAAAGCAAGAGGAATTGAAACCAATGTATTGGAATTGGACAAAGGCATCAATAGAAAACTGGATTTGTTAGGTCTTACATTGGAGGATTTAGGCTTGAAAGGTTGCACCCTTTTTTATCGACGACGAATTAAAGAAATGCCGCTATCTCCTGTGCCTGCAGATACGCCTGATAAATTGTCGAAAGTAGAACAGATTCGGGAAAAAATATTAAATAATGCTCGTAAAAAATTCCTTTTTAATGTTGAGGAATTGCATTTGCCAATTAGCAAAATCGAGGAAAATGGTGAACTAAAAGGTATTATTTTTCAAAAAACAGAAATAATCAATGGGAAAGCTCAACCTATTAAAAATTCAGATAAGGCAGTCTTTTCTCGATTAATCATTTCATCTATCGGAAGTGTTTCTGTTCCCATAAATGGCATTCCAATGAAATGGCAAAATTTTGATGTAGATAAAGCAAAATGTTGTCGGATAAAAGGATATAAAAATGTTTTTGCGTTGGGTAATGCGGTTACAGGTCGAGGTAATATTATCGAATCCACTAAGCATGGTCGAGCGGTTACGGAACAAATAGTGGACGATCACTTTATAGAGTCAGGTGATTTATTCGTTCAGAAAATTACTTCAAAGTCTCATTCTGTATTAAACCAAACGGGAAATATAGTTGGACAGATTGAGCGTTTTATTTCTCCCAATAATGACCAAATGAACGAAATTTTTCAACGAGTTTCAGTTTTACAAAAAAAGGTGGGTTATGATGGAAATTTTATGAATTGGGTGGAAAAAAATGTGCCGATTCGATTAGAAAATATGGTTGGGCATTAAAATCATTTCGTGAAATTTTATGGACTAAAAATGCAAATATCAAATTTCTAATAAAATTTATCGACCTCATTTTTTATAGTAATCTTTGGATTGCGCTCTGTGCTTTGGCATTAACTTGGCAAACACAGTTGCTTATTTCCAAAGAAATGACTTGGAGCCCTGTTATTGGAATGACTTTTTGTTCAACCCTTTTTTTATATGCTTTACATCGAATTGTTGGTTTAGTTAAGGTTCAACAATTCACAAATGCAGGGCGGTATAAAGTTATTTCGACCTTTAAAAATCATATTATCATTTATGCTTTTTTGGCAGGATTTGGTAGTGCCTATTATTTTTTTCAAAGCAATTTAAATGTTCAATTGGCTTTGATTATTCCTGCCTTGATCTCCTTAGCTTATGTACTTCCTTTTTTGAATGGCAAAAGACGTTTGAGAGACTTGGGGATTATCAAAATCTTTTTGATCGCTATTGTTTGGGCATGGGTGACAGTCGTTTTGCCTGCCTTAGAATTGAATGAATTCAATGACCCTGCTGTTTGGATAATGGCAGTCGAAAGAGCATTTTTTGTTTTTGCGATAACCCTTCCATTTGATATTCGAGATTTGAAAGTAGATGCACATAATCAGGTCTCAACCATTCCCTCCAAAATTGGTATTCTTAAAACCAAGCGATTAGGAATGTTTGTCTTAATCGGAATGGTAATATTGGTTCAAATTAATTATCAGATCGGATTTTATGTGAAGCCGGTTTCTTTCGCTTTGTTATTATCTATTATTTCAACTTATTATTTGATTCAAAATTCGGATAAAAATCAACATGATTATTATTTCACAGGAGCAATGGATGGGACAATGATTTTTCAGTTTTTATTGGTTTGGGGAGCATTTGTTTTATATCCGATTTAACTTTTGTGCTCCACTTATTAGGGTTTCTTCCTTCTTTGCAAAGCAAAATCGAACGATCTCATCGCTTCGCCTCGATGTATAGAAAAAAGACAAAGGAATGGCACCAACACCATGTTTCTTAAAAAGCTGAACCGTAAAATCTAAATCATTCAATTTTGATATATTTTTATAATCAGCAATCAGGTGATACGACCCTTCACATAGTAATAATTCAAATTTTGATTCTTTCATTTCTTCAATAAACAGATTTCTCTTTTTTTCATAAAAGGGGGTAATTGAGTCGATATGCTCAGTATTTTTGAGGTATTCACCCATTGCATATTGAGCTGCTGTATGTGGTGCATAAAGATTATTTTGATGAATTTTTAGCACAATTTCCATCAAGTATTGAGGAGCTATTAAATACCCAATTCGCCAACCTGTACAATGAAAAGTTTTTCCGAGAGAAAAGGTCGCCAATGTTCGATGCCAAAGTTGTGGAAACCTCAAAATACTTTGGTGAGATTGTCCATCAAAAACTAAACTTTCGTACACTTCATCTGACAAAATTAGAATTTGAGAATCCTCAACAATATTTTGTAGTGCCACCCAATCCTGTTTTTTTAAGGTTTTGCCTGTTGGGTTGTGTGGGGTGTTTAAGATAATCATTCGTGTTTTCGGCGTGATTAAATCTTGAATTTTTTGCCAATCAATTATAAAATAGGGTGGGTCTAATTCGTGAATAATTGGAATACCTCCATTTATTAATACTGTTGGAGCATAAGTCTCAAAAGCAGGTTCTATGATGATGACTTCATCACCCGACTGGACAAAAGCAGATATCGAAATATATAAGGCTTGCGTCGCGCCTGATGTAACTAAAACCTCTGAATTGGAATTGATTTCTTTTTGATATTTTTTCGATATATGATTGGCAATTTGTGTGCGTAAAACGGGAACACCATGAAGCGGAGCATATTGATTTTTGCCCTCTAAAATGAAGCGATTACTCAATTCCATTAAGGCTGTGGGCATTTCAAAATCAGGTGATCCTTTTTCCAATCCAATTGCAGCATATTTTCTGGCCAATTCACCCATCTGTGCAAAAACAGAAATGCCTACCGCCGATAATTTATCTGGTATATTCATTTGGTGAATGTCAGATAAATTATCGAAATTTTCAAAGAAGAAAAGTCAAGACTAACCCATCATCCACTTTACTTATGAAACTAATTGACAAATAAATGGACTTTAGCAAAAAGAATTTTGATTGACATTGGTTGATCTTTGTTCTGATTTTTAGGTGAAGTATCAGATAGATAATTTTTAATTTCAATTTTAAAAGATGACTACAAAAGAACGATTTTCACAAGCTAAAGCATTAAATTTTTCAGTGAAAAAAGCTTGGGAAATGATTGCCAAAGGTTGGGGTGTGAATGAGTGGATGCTCTACATGACTTCCTGTCATTTAGATGGAAATAACCGTTATTGCACCACCGTTGACGGAAAAGTTTTATAAAAACAATACTTGCACAAATCCAATCATTTTTTTACATTTGAACAATATCGCAGAAAATAACCTGATGGAATTGGAAAATTAGAGAGTAAAATATTTAATAATACTAATTATTAACCCCAAACTCTCTATGAAAAATCAATTCAAAAAATGGTTTAGACCCACTCGGGCAGAATATTTCAGTGCCTTAATTTTAGCTTCAATTTGCTTTTTTAGTTTTTGTGCTCCCTTCCTTTTTTCCATTGTTTTGGAAAAAAAACCAAAAATTGATTTCACCAATTTTGAAAAGGAAATCGATTATTTCTTGAATAGAAAACAGTCTAAGGAGCCCAAATTGTTGGCAAATAAATCTAAATCAAGGTTTGTTTCAAATACCACCCCCAAAGAAATTTCTTTGTTTTTCTTCAATCCAAACATAGCAACCAAAGAAGATTTTCTTCGCTTAGGATTATCCAAAAAAGTGTCTCAAACCATTGTTAACTATAGAAAAAAAGGTGGAAAATTTATTGAAACTGATGATTTTAGTCGTATTTATGGTTTACAAACAGAAGATTTTCAACGTTTAAAACCCTTCATCGAACTAAGTGATCGACCCAAAGCGATTCAATCTCAAATTGCTGATAAACAGCCCTTTAAAACAGATAAGGATAGTTTGTTTTCCTATAGAAAAACTTTGGTTACAAACCATAGAGCTACTAATTTGGTCTATATTGATATTAATAAGGCAACTCCAGAAGAATGGCAGAAACTAAATGGAATTGGGGAGTATTATTCGAAACGATTGGTGAAATTCCGTGAGGCGTTAGGTGGCTTTTCATCTATTGAGCAAATAGCCGAAACCTATAATTTTCCTGATAGTACTTTTCAAAAAATAAAACCATTTCTAAAGTTAACATCAGCATTGAAAAAAATTAGTATTAATTCAATCGCTGCCGCAGAATTAAAGTCTCATCCTTACTTGAAGTGGAAACATGCCAATGGAATTGTAAATTACCGCGAAAAGCATGGAGCCTTTTCAAGTATGGATGATTTAAGGCAAATAGGAGGCGCTTTAACGGAGGATCTATTAGACAAAATTGAACCTTATCTAGAATTTGAATGATAGGATTTTTCAATACAGTTTATTCGACAACCTTTCTTATTGCTTCAACTGGATAAATCAATTTTCCAGTCTTCTTGGTATCTTTGGTTGATTTTCCAGTTTGCTTCAAAATAGAATAAACTTCTTTAGTGTCCAGTTTTGGATTCAAACTTCTCATTAAACCGACCAATCCTGCGACATAGGGTGTTGCCATAGAAGTTCCGTTGAAAGCTGCATATTTTCCGGTTCGTGAATTAGTGGGAGTTGTTGAATATATTTTTACACCCGGAGCAGCTATACCCATTTCGATATCTTGAATGTAATTAGAAAAACTAGCTCGATTTAATATGGTATCAATAGCACTAACGGTAATAACACCAGGGGTATTAGCAGGAGAATATTGTTTGGCATTGGTGTTTGAATTACCAGCTGCGACGATCACAATTGCTCCTTTTTTATTAGCATATTTGATCGCATCTTTATACGCTTTTAATCGGCAGGAGTTGGATCGACCTCCTAAGGACATAGAAATCACATCCACTTCTAAATCAGCAGCTTCCAGTATTCCATTAATGACAGTTCTTTGAGTTCCTCCTCCAAAGTCATTTAGAACCTTAATGCTGGTCACTTCAACAAAGCGATTGTTCGGGGCAAAGGAGGCGACTCCAATTGCATTATTCGTTACTGCCGAGGCTATTCCTGCACAATGTGTACCGTGACCAACCACGTCCATATCATACTCAGGTTTGGTGGAGAAAAACCGATCTTTTAGATCCTCGTGTTTTCCATCTATACCAGTATCTAAAATCGCTATTTTAGCTTTTTTATTGGGTGTTATATTGTTGGTGTTTACGTAGTTATATAGCTTATCTACTTCCATGGTTTCAAAACCCCAAAGATGTGTCAAGGCAGGGTCATTGATGCCAAATTTCCGGTTGATTTTTGGCAAAGGTTCCGGTCGCATCGGGGCAATATTGATGACCTCATTTCCTTCAACATAATCCACGTTTTCGCTTTTGTCTAAATCAATTAATATTTTTTGAAAATCTTGGCTATGGTTATCAGGTATATTGATTACATAATAATCAGCTAAATCTGTAACGGCTTTATCCTCCATCGTGAAAGCTAGTTCAAAATCAGTCAGATCATATTTTTTCAAAATTGCTTCCAAGTCACTAATTTTTGAACCTTCTTTTAAATCAACTAATAACTCCCAACTATCATCAAATACGATTGGTTCATTGGTTTCTTTTGTAGAAGGATCTTCTTGAATGATATCTGGCTTATTGGAGCTAGAAGTCTTTAATTGTTCAGGAAATGTATTTATCATTGTTGCAAAATAGAATTTGCCAATTAAGACTCCGATAATGGCTAAAAAGACTACCAAAAATTGCTTTTTTTTCAATAAAATACTTGCAAAAAAAGCAGCCCCTCCCATGATCATTAAATCTCTAGACAAAGCCATTAATTTATATCCAAACGTGGCGTCTTGGAGGAATAAATTAACTCCATAAACACCCAAGCTCAAAAAGAATAATTTGGAAAATAGCCGGGCGTTTGATTCTTTATTTTTGTATGAAAACCAAAGAATTAAAAGAGATAATGCAGCAATAAAACTGATTGGATATAACATATTATTTGTTTTTGAAAAAAATTGCTTCTTATTTAAGTTTTAAGCTTAATCTATCTAAAAACGCTTTAAAGTAGAAAATGATTATTTCTTAAAAAAATCAAAAAGACTAATCATCCATTAATCTTGTCGACCACTTATGATGTTTAGATGAATTAATTTTCATTACGTCACTAAAGACTTGATACCAACCAATAATCAATGTGCATTATGTAGATAATTTATTTTGCTCATTTCTAAGGCAAAAAACATAGGTGAAGCTGTGTTTCTGGGAGGGTTTTTAATCCAGACTAAGGATGGATTTATTAGTAAAGAGTGAACATTAATTATTCTATTGTGTCTTTGGAAGAATGAATCCCATAGAGGATTTTTGAATTCTGTTCCTTTAGTGAATTATTCCTTGTTTATACTTCCCCATTAATTATCTTTTTCGTCAAAAGAATTTCTATTTTTGCGGCGAATTTGAAAACGGGTATTTTCTAATTAAATCTAAACAACCCAACAAGAAATGGCGTCTAAAGATCCTTTAAAATGTTTAATAATTGGTTCTGGCCCTGCAGGATACACTGCTGCAGTTTATGCTTCAAGAGCCAATTTGGAACCTGTACTTTATACAGGACATGAGCCCGGTGGGCAATTGATGATTACCAATGATGTGGAGAATTATCCTGGTTATCCTGATGGGATTATGGGACCACAAATGATGGAGGATTTCAGAAAACAAGCCGAAAGGTTTGGCACTGATGTCAGAAATGAATTCATCTCCAAAGTTGAATTTTCAGCAGAAGGCGGTGTTCATAAAGCATGGACAGAGGCTGGTGAAGAATTATCTGCTCACACAGTTGTTATCTCAACCGGAGCTAGTGCTAAATGGTTAGGGTTAGAATCCGAAACCCGATTGAGAGATAATGGAGGAGGTGTTTCAGCTTGTGCTGTTTGTGATGGATTCTTTTATAGAAATCAAACTGTTGCTATAGTTGGGGCAGGTGACACGGCAGCTGAAGAAGCTACGTATTTAGCTAAATTGTGCAAAAAAGTACATATGCTAGTTCGTAGAGATGTGATGCGTGCTTCTAAAATCATGCAAGATAGAGTATTGAAAACGGAGAATATAGAGGTTCACTGGGACTCATCAGCAGAGGAAGTATTGGGAGATGAGGGTGTGACAGGCGTTAGAGTGGTGAATAATAAAACGGGTGCAAAATCTGAAATTGCAGTAACTGGCTTTTTTGTAGCAATTGGTCACAAACCAAACACAGATATTTTTAAAGGTCAGCTTGATATGGATGAAACTGGATATCTTATCACAAAAGCTGACCGAACATTGACCAATATCGACGGCGTATTTGCTTCTGGTGATGCACAAGATCATGTGTATCGTCAAGCAGTTACGGCGGCTGGAACAGGCTGTATGGCAGCTTTGGATGCAGAACGATATTTAGCTGCAAAAGGAATTATTTAAGTTCAATGTTTGGGGCTCGCAGTTTAGAGTTACGCCCTAACTCTGAACACTGAACTGAGGACTCTGAACTCAAATTAACCAACAATGACAAGATTTAGAACAGGCGTATTACATGGAGATGAGGTTACCGAACTCTTCAACTATGCCAATGAAAACAATTTTGCACTACCTGCGGTAAATGTAGTAGGTACAGACTCTGTCAATGCAGTGCTTGAGACGGCTCGTGAAGTCAACTCTCCTGTAATTATTCAATTTTCAAATGGTGGTGCTCATTTTTTTGCAGGAAAAGGGTTGTCCAATGAAAATCAAAAAGCGGCAGTTTTAGGTTCAATCTCAGGTGCTATGCATGTCCACACCATGGCTAAAGCTTATGGCGTGACGGTGGTTTTGCATACTGATCATTGTGCAAAAAAATTATTGCCTTGGGCTGATGGAATGCTAGAAGCTGGGGAGAAATTTTTTGAATCAAGAGGTTACCCATTGTATAGTTCACATATGTTGGATTTGTCGGAAGAACCGATTGAAGAAAACATCGAAATTTGCGAAAAATACCTAAAAAGAATGGCCAAAATCGGCATGACACTTGAAATTGAATTAGGTGTAACTGGTGGAGAAGAAGATGGTGTCGATAATACAGATGTAGATAGTTCCAAATTATATACGCAACCTGAAGAGGTTTCATTCGCCTATGAAAAATTGTCGGCGATTAGTGATCGTTTTACCATTGCGGCTGCCTTTGGAAATGTTCATGGAGTATATAAACCTGGAAATGTTGAATTGCGTCCAATTATTTTGAAAAATTCTCAGGACTATGTTCGTGAGAAATTCAATTTAGATAATCCCAATCCAATTAATTTTGTATTCCATGGTGGTTCTGGTTCTTCGCGAGAAGAAATTCGCCAAGGAATTGAATATGGGGCGATCAAAATGAATATTGATACCGATATGCAATGGGCATTTTGGGATGGTGTTCGAAATTATTATGAAGGAAAACGCGATTATATGCAATCGCAAATTGGTAATCCTGATGGTGCGGATCAACCTAATAAGAAAAACTATGATCCTCGAAAATGGTTAAGAGCAGCAGAAGTTGCTTTTGTGGAAAGATTGAAAGTAGCATTTGAGGACTTGAACTGTATTAATAGAAACGCATAATTTTAATGCAACGTTAATACTGCATTTGAAAGTTGAAATTTATCGCTCTGCAATTAACTTTGCAGAGCGTTTGTTTTTTATATCTAATTTATCTTAAAATTGTTTAGTTAAGTTGTGGGGATTTGAGGTTATTATACTCAACTACCTTACATTGTTTCGAATGCGAATTGCTCTTATTGACTTAATTATTTTTCAATTGGTGCAATCCGTGTCAATTTAAAATTTTAGTATGAAATTCTATAAAACATCACGATTTCTTTCTATCCTATTTGTTTTTCTTTGTATTTCTGTAAAGTCCTTTGCCTTTTATGGCTATGAAATCAAGTTGAAAATTGATGGTTTTGATCAGAAGGAAATCTACTTAGGTTATTACTTTGGCGATAAACAATACTTGAAAGATACCACTCAACTAAATGATGAGGGTTATTTCGTTTTCAAGGGTGATGACAAATTAGCTCCAGGTGTTTATCTAGCTGTATTACCTCCTGATAATAAATTCATTCAGTTTTTTGTCCATGAAGAGAAGCAACATTTTACGATGGAAACCAAGGCAGATTTATTTGCTGAGAAGATGAAAGTAACCGATTCTCCAGACAATGCCTTATTCTATGACTACATGAATTTTCTTGCTTCAAAAAGACCACAAGCTGATAAATTAAGGGCTGAATTGAAAGAGACCGAAGGTGATGATGGTAAAAAGTCTAAAGTCGAAGCAAAACTAAATGTTATTGATAAGGAAGTTCGAGACTATCAAAACGGATTGATAAAAAACAATGCTGAATCAATGGCAGCAGTGGTCGTACGGGCTAATATGCCATTGGATTATCCTGATTTTGGAGAGGGGGAAGATGCACAAGTAAAAGCATGGAGATACACGCAAGAGCATTATTTCGATCATATTGATTTAGCGGATCCAAGGATGTTAAGAACTCCTTTCTTATTTCAAAGAGTTGATTACTTTATTAATAAATTAACCGTTCAACATCCTGATACAATAAATCTAGGTATAGATAAACTTTTGACCGCCATGGAGCCTGCGGAAGAGACATACCGTTTTTACTTAGTACATTTTCTTAATTATTATGCGAAAAGTAAAGTTGTTGGATTTGATGCTGTTTACGTGCATTTGGCATTGAATTATTATAAGGCTGGAAAAGCACCATGGACTGAGGACGAACAATTGAAAAAAATTGTAGATAATGGCGAAAAACTAGAACCCTTATTAATTGGAAAAAAAGCGCCAAATATCGAAATGCAAACCCAAATGGGCGATAAAATTCAATTGCATGATTTTGAGGCACCTTATACCGTTTTGTTTTTCTGGGATCCAGAATGTGGACATTGTAAAAAGGCTACACCTCATATGCTTGAGTTTTCCAAAAAATACAAAGAAAAAGGCGTTGAGGTTTTCGCTATATGTACTGCTTTGGTCAAACGAAATGAGGAAGGGGCATGGGATATGGAAGATGTGGATAGCTGTTGGGAATATATTAAGGAAAACGGGACAGACGTTTGGTTTCAAACTGTTGATCCTTATCATCGATCGCGTTATAAATCTTTGTACGATATTCGATCGACTCCTCAAATTTATATTCTGGATAGTGAGAAAGAGATATTATCAAAAAAGATAAGTGGCGAACAAGTAGAAGAAGTAATGGAACATATTTTGGGAATAAAAAAGGATGCTAAGTCCTAAAAAAATAATACATCATTTCTTAAAAAAAGAAGCCGTTTTGAGTTTTAAAACGGCTTCTTTTTTTAAGGCTATTTTGAATTCACTTTTCGAACCCAATTAGCAATCACAAAACTTCCCAAAAAACCAGGTAACAACCAACCATAAATTCCTTCAGAAAAAAGTCTATTAAGTCACCTTCTGATTTCTCAGCACCATTTCTAAAATTCCTGGAGCAAATCGCTTTAATTTCAATGCTAGCCCTTCTTTTAGACCACCATAATAGACTTCTCGTTTACCTTTTTTCATATCTCGTAAAAGCATTTTGGCAAGCTGTTCGGGAGTAATTCCATTAGCTTGACCTTCATCCATTGTGTTTTGTTTCGAACCATCAGCAACTAAGGCATTTATGGAAATATTTGTTTTTACAAAGCCAGGTGTCACTAGTGTAACTTTAATATTGTCAGAATAATGTTCTAATCTTAGGGCATCGAAAAACCCATGTAAACCATGTTTGGCAGCAGCATATCCCGAGCGAAGTGGTGTTGCAAACTTGCCCATCAAACTGGTTATTGTTACAAAATATCCGGATTGATTTTGGATAAAATGTGGTAAAACAGCCTTTGTTAGACCGATTGTTCCTAACAGGTTAATATTAATCAACCTCTCATAAACAGCAAAATCAGTGTCCTTTGCCATAGATCGTTGAGAAATACCTGCATTGTTAACTAAAACATCAATTTTTCCCATTTTTTCTATCACAGTATTAGTGATTTCTTGAAATGAATTATGTTTTCCAATGTCTAAAGGTTGGACAATAATATTGACTCCAGAAGCACAATTTGACTTCACTTTTTCCAAAGCTTCTAGATTTCTCGCCGAAAGCACTAAATTCGCTCCTTGTCTGGCAAATTCGTAAGCAAGTCCTTCTCCGATTCCTGAAGATGCACCCGTAATCCAGACCGTTTTGTTTTTGAACATGGTGTTTGGTTGATAGTGTTGAATTGGCTAAATTAATTTTTTATAGAACCTAATTCAACAAAAAACTTAATCAAATAGACTTTATTCCAGAAGTATTATTGAGAATAGAAGTTTTGGTTTTTGCGCTCAATCGAGAAACGCACGGAGTCTAATAGCCATAGCTATTAAGGCGAGTACGTGACGAAGAGTGAGGACAAAAGACTAATTTCTACCCAAAGAATATTTTTGGAATACAGGCTAATAATTAAAAATAAACCCAAAGAAAAGAAAATCAAACGAATGAAATTAACAACGCTTGAAAATGTTGCAATGTCTGAAATTACAAAAGCTTTGAATGAAGGCTTTTCGGATTATATCCTAAAATTCAATGCGACAGAAGAATACTTGACGACTCGGTGGCGAGGAGGAAGAGTTAATCTTTCCCTATCGGTAGGTGGGTGGGTTGATGGAAAATTGGAGGGCCTTCTAGTTTCTGGTATTGATGATTGGGAAGGTGTTTTGACTGCTTTTAACATCGCAACTTGTGTTGCACCCTCAGCTCGTGGAAATCACTTTACTTCAAAGGCTTATGATTTTTTAATACCCAAGTTAGAAGAAATAGGTGTTAAACAATTGATGCTTGAAGTTATTCAAGGGAATGATCAAGCAATTCCAGTTTATGAACGAATTGGATTTAAAAATGCTAGAGGTTTGCTTTGCTTTTCGGGTGAGCCCAGAATTAGGCAATTGATTAATATGGAAGGGGTGGAAATAATAATTTCTAACAAATTAGATTTAGAAAAAGCCATTTTATTTCATGATTTTGATCCCTCTTGGGAGAGTACTTTTTTAGGTCTAATTATGAATTGGGATCAATATGATGTTTATCAGATTTTAAAAAATAATGAACTCATAGGGTATGGAATAGTTAATGCAAATACTGGGAGTATTATGTCTTTTGCAATTCACCCCGATCATCGTAGAAAGACATTAGGAACTTTACTTTTTTCAAAAATTCATGAAAAACACTCCATTCTAAAAATTAATAATATTGATGAAAATGATCATGGATCAATAGAGTTCCTTAGGTCGCTCCTTCTTTCAAATCCTATCAATCAATATGAAATGATGTTATTGCTGTAAATGGCAGTTTTTTTAATGGATATAAGTTCAAAATATTTTGGAGTGAGTGGAAAAATACCATGAAAGCTTTTACGAATATTTTCTGGAATTATGTCTCATAGATTTGTTTCTAATCAAGTCAAAAGGAAAAAAATTCTCATTGTGACAAAGTACCTTCAAAATTATACGCTTTTCGCTCCCTTAATCCATAACAAACCCTCTTTGAATTTGGGATTAATCATTGTCATTCCATGTTATGATGAAGATTATTTGCTTATCAGTTTAATGTCATTGAAGAAATGTGAAATGCCTTTGTGTGATGTTGAGGTGATAGTCGTTATTAATGAATCTGAAGTGGAAAAGGAGGAAGTTTCTGAAAAAAATGAAGTGACCTATAAACAGGCGGTCAAATGGGTAGAGTTGAATAATACGCCTAGGTTGAAATTTTATATATTATATAAATCTGACTTGCCCAAGAAACATGCAGGAGTTGGTTTAGCTCGTAAAATTGGAATGGATGAGGCTTGTTGGCGATTTCAAAAAATCAGAAATCAAAGAGGAGTAATTGCTTGTTTTGATGCAGATAGTCGATGTGATGCGAATTATTTAGTGGCTATTACGGAACATTTTCGGAAAAAAACAAAAGTACAGGCAGCAAGCATTTATTTTGAACATCCTACACAAGGTATTGACTTTGAGGATGATGTGTATGAGGCAATTGTGCTTTACGAATTGCATTTACGATATTTTATTAATGCTCAAAAATGGGCAGGTTTTCCTTTCGCAACCCAAACCATTGGGTCAAGTTTGGCTGTTCGATGTCAAAGTTATCAAGAACAAGGTGGTATGAATAAAAGAAAAGCAGGGGAAGATTTTTATTTCATCCATAAGTTTACTCCTCTTGGGAAATTTTCTGAGATCCTTAATACTCGTGTCATTCCATCGCCAAGGCCCTCTCATCGAGTACCTTTTGGTACAGGCAAGGCTGTGAAAGAAACCATTAATAAAAATGGGGGCTATTTGACGTATCACCCAAGAAGTTTTGAAGCATTGAAATCATTTGTCGAATTGGTTCCATCATTATTTAGTTGCGAGCAAAAGGATTTGAGATTGAAACTATCAAATTTACCTGTTGGCGTTTCTGCATTTTTAGAATCTATCCAATGGGAAACAAAAGTCATTGAAATTCAGTCGAACACAACGAATTTGAAAACTTTTCAAAATCGATTTTTTAAGTGGTTTAATGCTTTTCAGGTAATGAAGTTTTTACATTATTTAAGAGACAATTATTATGAGAATGTTGAAGTTTGTGAAGCCGCTCACTGGTTGTTGAAAGAACTTAAAATAGAAATGGAATTAGAAGAAATGCCAAAATATTTGTTGAATTTGTTTAGAGAAATAGACAAAGGAAAAAGGTAAGAAAAGGAGTCCAATTCTATCTTCATCTGCCACTTTTAATGTGGTTGAGGTATTATCAGAAACAACAAGAACTTACAGATTTTCAAAATCTGTAAGTTCTTATCCTGAGTAAAAGGTTAATACCCGCCATGATATCGTCTTAAAAACCATTCCATGGTTAATAAGCCTAATAATAAAAAGAAAATCCACTTAAGGTGAATAACTGATCTTGTTTTGGAGGTTGAATACACGACTGGTTTAATATCTCGTTGTTTTAACGACTCACCTATGTTGTTCAACTGATTTGGGTAATAGAATTTTCCGCCATATTGTTGACTCAACAATCGCAATAGTCCATGGTCAGCAGTTGTTTCATATACCTCCAATTGAATGGGTTGAATACTAAACTGACCACTATGTTCGAGATTCTGACCATTGTAAAAAGCAGTGCCTCTGTAGGTATAATTTCCGACGGGAAATATACCTGCATTTAATGTATATCCACTTGTGTTTTTATCAAAAGTATATTCGAAATCACGACCTTCATCATTGGTGATTTTGAGGCTTACATCAGGATCATTAATGAGTTCATAACTTTCATTATATAGTTCAGCTCCGAAAACAATTTGCTCGTTTTCATTGAAGATGTTTTTTTCCAAATTGACTCGAAAACGACGCTTATCTTCCTTTAAAGTGACATATTGAAATGATTTAGAAATAAGTGCCTCAAAAAGATTGTGGTTTTGATTTTGTAAGAAATCAAATAACCTCCATTTCCAAATCCCTTCCGCTGCCAAAACAGATGTTTTAGTATCGTTTTTCTCACCGAAAACTAATAGAGGGTATTCTGTATCAATTTTTCCAATTCGTTGATAGAGAAGGACTTGAACATCTGCACTTGTTGTAAATTCACCAAATGGCGCAACTAAAGGGGCGAAATTAGGAAGGTCGCTTCTCAAGTCCTCATCAATAGTGAAAAGGTTAAATCCATTAGCAAAAGTAGCTTGGACATCATTTGTATTTCGACCATCTGTTTGAATAGAGATAAGGTCTTGGGCTTGATTCAAACGAGCAATATTGGTTTGAGTTCCAACTACAAACAGTCTTGGTATCTTTCGGTTATTTAATTCCTTAATTATTGCAGAAGCATCATTTTGTAGACTTGGTAATTGATGTAAAACAACGAAGTCAGTCTCAGCTAAATTTGCATTAAAATCATTAGCGTAATTGATGGTCACCTCGTAATTAATATTTTTCTCGATGCTTTGTTTAAGGGCTGAAATATCTGGGTGAGGGGAATTAGCAACAATAAGAATCTTTTGCCGAGCATCTAAAACATCTACAAATATGTCTTTGGTATTATTGATAGAAGTGACCTCGCCGGCTATTCGGTTTGAGGTTATTCGGAATCGTTGAACTCCAGCCTTATCAGCATCTAGAATAATCTCTTTAGTGGTGAAAAAATCATTACGGTCAATATTAAAAGGTATTTCCTGAAGTTTTCGCGCCTTTCCATTTTCGATTTTTGACACCGACAATTGAGTTAATCCACCTTGACAGTTTTTGGCTGATATGTCGACTTGTATAGAAAACTTATCGCCTAAATAGGCAATCTTGTTATGAAAAACTCTTTTTAACACTAAATCCTTTTTTGGAATAGTGTCTCCTAAACCAACTGTATATATTGGTGCATTCAGTTTTGTACCTGTATAGAGTGGATTACTTCCTTCATTATAAATTCCATCCGACGCCAGGATAACTGCACCTAGATTCTGATTTGAATACATATCATACACCTCAGAAAGCATGTCAGAAAGGTTACTCACTTTGTCAGTCAATTCGAAATTAACACCAGTACGAACTTCATTTCCAAAAGCATATTCAACCACTTCATATTTGGAAGCTAAATCATTGGACAAATCTTTAAATGATTTTTGATAGATCTGTATTTCTGTCGAATCCATCTCAGCCGCAACCGATTCTGACTGATCTTGTGCTAAAACGACTACCGGTTTTTTTGTCTCTGTCAACAATGATTTTAGCAACGGTGCGAGCAAAAGAATCGCAATAAATGTGGCTGCGAGGAAACGAATACCTCCCAAAATCCAGTTCAAACGCTTAGAAGCATCTTTGAAAGTATTATCTCTAAAGTAAAGGACAAGCGCATAGGTCAATCCTAAAAGAGCGCAAAGAATGATGTACCAAGTAGGATATTGAAAGGTTAAACTCTCCATTTTATTAGTTTGCAGTGAGCAGTTTACAGTTGGCAGTTTTTACAATCGGGATTTTCAAAAAACGCTAGAAACTGTATAATCTAAGTTCCTATTAAAAACCACCTGCCGATAAACGGTCGCAAAGGTGCAAAATTCGTGCTTTTTTTTTCGGATTTTTAATTAGTGTGGATAAGTAGGGTCAGGAATTAACGTTTCTTTAATATCAGGTGGAATTAAAATAGATATTTTTCTCGCCCGCTTTTTGCAAGGTCTTGTTACTATTGTGTTAAAGTAGAATACATAAAATCTCTTATTGACTATTTTCGTTCTTTTGTGGAATTGAAAATCCAAAAATCTAAAATATGCGACAAATAATATTAGTTCTCGCACTCATTTTCGTCGGACTACAAGTCAAGGCAGCTTATATGATTTTGCCAATGGACGAAGATCAGTCTAATCATTTAAAGGCTTATGGAATCTCTTATTGGGTGATTGAAAACGGTGCAGAATCATGGTGGTTATTGAATTATCGAGGAGGTAGCTTTGCTTTTAGACATAATAGATTGTTTGAGTCAGAATGTAAGATTCGAGGTGTAAGCTTTGAAATTATACCAGACGCAGCTTACAATAAAATCTTGAATGATATAGGGAATCCAGAAGTGAATATGGATGCGGTTAAATTGGAACGCGCGCCCAAAATTGCAGTTTATACACCCACAGATGATTTTCAAACCCAAACAGGTGACCGATTTCAGCCTTGGGATGATGCAGTGACATTGGTTTTGACTTATGCTGAAATCCCATATGATATGATCTATGATGATGAGGTTTTGGAAGATAAGTTAACGGAATATGATTGGTTGCACTTACATCATGAGGACTTTACAGGTCAATTTGGTAAGTTTTATCGTAGCTTTCATAATCAAGCCTGGTATCGAAATAATGTCAAGCAATTGGAAACTATCGCCGCTCGACATGGCTTCCAAAAGGTTTCTCAATTAAAATTGGCAGTCGTAAAGAAAATTCAAGAATATGTCGTCGGTGGTGGATTTATGTTCGCGATGTGCTCAGCGACGGATACTTATGATATCGCTTTGGCGGCTCAGGGATTAGATATTTGTGATAAAATGTATGATGGTGATGGACCTGATCCTAATGCCCAATCAAAATTGAAGTTTGATCAATGTTTTGCTTTTAAAAATTTCGATTTAGTCAAAAACCCTTTTGAATACGAATATTCTTCAATTGACCATTATCGAGGTCGAAATGTTCCTGCTCCTCAAGATTATTTTACTTTATTTGATTTTTCTGCCAAATGGGACCCTGTGCCATCTATGTTGACACAATGTCATACACGAACAGTTAAAGGCTTCATGGGACAGACTACGGCTTTTAGAAAGCAGTATATAAAATCGAATGTTTTGGTATTGGGTGAGAATAAACCTGCTGATGAGGCTCGATATATCCATGGAACATTGGCGGATGGGTTTTGGACATTTTATGGAGGGCATGATCCAGAAGATTATCGGCATTTTGTAAATGACCCGGAAACAGATTTAAATCTCCATCCAAATTCTCCAGGGTATCGATTGATTCTAAATAATGTATTGTTTCCAGCCGCAAAAAAGAAGAAACGTAAGACTTAATTTTAGTTGACTATTTTGCCTGTTTTAGGAAATAAGAAAAGCCATTTCGACATTCGAAATGGCTTTTCTTATTGATTATGAACCCTTTATAACTCATTTTTTTTATCAAATAATCATGAAATACTGAAAAATTGTCATTTTGTGATTTTTCAATGCGTGTTTATTGTTTTTTGATGAAGCCCACTATTTTTTGAGGTCAACCTATCAAAAAAGGCGCCCATTGGTATATTTTTATAATACCCTGCCTGATTTTTTAGTTATCTGCCATTTAGTCAAAACATGCCATTTTTGAACGTCTAGTGACAAAAAGTCACTTAAAAACGTGTTGGCACGCCATGTGTTAGGGAGTGTTTGTTTTTAATACAAAAACAGAAAATCATTAACCAAAAATTTTAAATAAAAACATTTATTGATGAAGCCAATTAATGATCGCGTAGTAGTTAAGCCAGCTCCTGCAGAAGAGAAAACTGCTGGTGGTATCATCATTCCTGACACAGCAAAAGAAAAGCCTCAAAGAGGGGAAATAATCGCTGTTGGTCCTGGGAAAGATGATAATAAAATGACTGTCAAAAAAGGTGATATTGTTCTTTACGGAAAATATGCCGGACAAGAATTGAACCATCAAGGCAATGATTATTTAATCATGAGAGAAGATGACATTTTAGTCATTCTTGACTAAGACTAAAAGATGAATTATTAATGATGAAATTGAACTTTTGTCATTCATTAACTCACCTAATTCAAAAAAATTAAACAAAAAATAATTATGGCTAAAGAAATTAGCTTTAACAGAGATGCCAGAGAAGCCCTAAAAAGTGGGGTGGATGCATTGGCAAACGCAGTGAAGGTAACCCTAGGACCTAAAGGTCGTAATGTGGTTATCCAAAAATCTTTCGGTGCACCTCAGATCACAAAAGATGGTGTATCTGTAGCAAAGGAAGTTGAATTGGAAGATCCAGTTGCGAACATGGGTGCACAAATGGTAAAAGAAGTTGCTTCTAAAACTGCTGATATTGCAGGTGACGGAACAACAACTGCTACTGTATTAGCTCAAGCAATGATCACTGCTGGATTGAAACATGTGGCTGCTGGGGCAAATCCAATGGATTTGAAAAGAGGAATTGATCAAGCTGTTAAAACAGTGACAGCCAAT
Organism: Bacteroidota bacterium; assembly: GCA_024743405.1. Classification (GTDB taxonomy): domain Bacteria; phylum Bacteroidota; class Bacteroidia; order Chitinophagales; family Saprospiraceae; genus JANSWP01. The sequence continues at coordinate 13,809 of JANSWP010000055.1, read as the reverse complement.
TTAGTTGATCAAAGTGAAGTGATCGGAGACGATTTCGAAAAGATTCAACAAGTTGGTGCTATTTCAGCAAATAACGATAATGAAATTGGTTCTTTAATAGCTGACGCAATGAAGCGTGTAAGCAAAGATGGTGTAATCACTGTTGAAGAAGCAAAAGGAACAGATACTTACGTTGATGAAGTATTGGGTATGCAATTTGATCGTGGATATTTGTCTCCATATTTCGTGACCAACACGGAAGATATGACAACTGAATACGAGAATCCTTATATCTTGATTCACGATAAAAAAGTTTCCAACATGCAAGATGTATTGCCTGTTTTGGAGAAAGTTGTTCAGTCTGGTCGACCATTATTAGTTATTGCTGAAGACATTGAAAGTCAGGCATTAGGAGTATTGGTCGTTAACCGATTGAGAGGTGGTTTGAAAATCGTAGGTGTAAAAGCACCAGGATTTGGTGATCGTCGTAAAGCAATGTTAGAGGACATCGCTATTTTGACTGGCGGTACTGTAATCAGTGAAGAAAAAGGTTACAAATTAGAGAATACAGAATTGGAAATGTTGGGTACTGCTGAAAAAATTGTTGTTGACAAAGACAATACAACAATTGTAAATGGTGCTGGTTCTGAAGACATGATTGCAGCTAGAATCAACCAAATCAAATCTCAAATAGAGACGACAACTTCTGATTATGACCGCGAGAAATTGCAAGAGCGTTTGGCTAAGTTGGCAGGTGGTGTTGCTGTCCTTTATGTAGGTGCAGCTACTGAGGTTGAAATGAAAGAGAAGAAAGACCGCGTTGATGATGCTTTACACGCAACTCGAGCAGCAGTTGAAGAAGGAATCGTTCCTGGTGGTGGAGTAGCATTGGTACGCGCAATTAGTGCATTAAGAAGTATCAAAACTTCAAACGAAGATGAAACTGCTGGTGTAAACATCGTACGTCGTGCATTAGAAGAGCCTTTAAGAATCATCGCAGATAATGCAGGTGTTGAAGGTTCAGTGGTTCTTCAAAGAGTGAAAAACTCTAAAGGTTCAACTGGGTACAACGCTCGAACTGACAAGTTTGAAGATTTGAAAAAAGCAGGTGTAATTGATCCAACTAAAGTAACTCGTATCGCTTTAGAAAACGCTGGTTCAATCGCAGGTATGCTTTTGATGACTGAGTGTGTTATCAATGATAAACCAGAGCCAGAAGGTGCTGGTGGACACGCACACATGCCTCCAGGTGGCGGTATGGGTGGAATGATGTAAGAAAGTTTTGAAAACTTAACATACGGAGCCCTTTCGATTTTTTCGGAAGGGCTTTTTTTTTCCCTTTTAATTTACATTTGTATTGATGAAAACTAAGGATACCATATTACTCGAACTTCAATACCTTCCATCTATCCAATATTTCACAAAATTAATTTCCCACGAAATTACCTTAATCGAACAATACGAAAACTACCTTAAAGGTACATACCGGAATCGTTGTCATATTGTAGGCGCAAATGGTCTACAGCGTCTTTCTATTCCACTAGAAAAAGGTAAAAACGAAAAACAACCCATTCGAGAAGTCAAAATTTCTGATCACGAAAATTGGCAGGCTCAGCATTGGAATTCAATTAAATCTGCTTATGGGAAGTCACCTTATTTTGAATATTATGTCGATGAATTAGAACCTTTTTTTAAGAAAAAATATGAGTTCCTTTTCGAATGGAACTGGGATTTGATAAACTGTATAATTGATTGTTTGTCAATAGAATGTGAATTAAAATGGACAACCGAATATCTTGGAAAACAGGCTTTAGAAGAAGAAAAAAACATATTCGATTTTCGAAATGGTATCCATCCGAAAATACATCGTCAAAAGGAAGATCCTCATTTTAAACCAGCAAAATATGCCCAAGTTTTTCAAGAAAAACATGGCTTTATTTCGAATTTGAGTATTTTGGACTTATTATTTTGTTCAGGACCAGAATCTTATCGAATTTTGGAAGGATCGGTTGTTTGATATGAAAATTAGGAAAGCTAAAATTGAAGATGCAAAGTTGCTTTCAAATATTGCTTTTGAATCAAAAAGCTTTTGGGGATATCCACAAGAATGGCTGGATATGTGGAAAGATGGATTGACCATCAAATCAGCTTATATACTGGCCAATGAGCTTTATTGTTTGACTGAAAATGAGGAAGTCTTAGGATGGTTTGCGCTTGAATTTATCCAAGATTCTAGGAATGGAGATTTAGGACATTTTTGGCTTCGACCTTCTAAAATTGGGAAAGGATTGGGAAAGGTTTTAATGGAAAAAGCCATCTCTTTGGCGAAAGAATTCGGGTTTGAGGAATTAGTAGTTGTTTCAGACCCAAATGCCCAAAGGTTTTATGAAAAATTTGGATTTGAGTTATTTGATAAGCTTGAAAGTCAGCCCAAAGGGCGCTTTTTACCTGTATTAAAACGTAAAATAAAAATATGAGTAATTTACTCGGACAAAACCTACAAACACAAAGAGCGCAAATCGAAGAAATTATTAAAGATTTGCATGAACTCACCATCGAAATTAATCAAGAAGAACTTGCTAAGACGATTTCTGATTTGCGAAATCGAATACATGAGCCCTTCATGTTTGTGATTGTCGGAGAGGTTAAAGCAGGGAAAAGTAGTTTTATTAATGCATTGTTGTCAACTGGAGAAGAGATATGTAAAGTGGCACCACAACCTATGACAGATACGATTCAACAGGTTTTGTACGGTGAGGAGCCAGCAGAAATTCAAATCAATCAATACTTAAAAAAAATACTTCAACCTGTAGAGATTTTAAAGGAAATAGCAATTGTGGATACACCAGGAACTAATGCAATTGTAGAGCACCATCAAGAAATTACAGAGCGTTTTGTGCCAGCTTCAGACTTGATCGTTTTTGTTTTTGAGGCAAAAAATCCTTACCGACAATCAGCTTGGGATTTTTATGATTTTATTAAAGAAGATTGGCGCAAAAAAATAATTTTTATTCTTCAACAAAAGGACTTAATTGATGAAGAGGGGTTAGCGATAAATGTAAAAGGAGTCGAAGACCATGCAAAGAAAAAGGGAATTGAAAATCCAATAGTATTTGCTGTTTCTGCTAAACAAGAATTGGAGGAACAAAAGGAGGAGAGCGGGTTCGAAGATGTTCGAAATTATATTCAAGAGAATATTACTGGCGGCAAGGCACCAGTATTGAAAATGCAAAATAGCATTGAAACATTAAGTAATATTAATGATCGTATTTCTAATGGTCTGAATCTAAGGAAAAAGCAGTGGAAAGCAGATATTGAATTTAGAAATGATATTCGTGAAACTCTTGATTATCAGGGGGTTAAGTCTGAAAAGCAAGTGGGTGTATTAGTAGAAAATTTAGTGGCTGGATATGATCGAATTACTCGTCAAAAAGAGGCTGAGTTAAAAGAAGGTTTATCTTTTTTTGGTTTATTAAAGCGTTCTTTTTCAGGAATTTTTTCAAAAAAGGCTTCTTCAAAGGAGTGGTTAGAAAAATTGGCAAATGACTTGGATAAGGATCTAAAAATAGAACTTCAAAATAAACTTCAAAGTGGAATAACGGACTTGGCTGATAGTATTCAGCAAATGGCGAAAATGATTGATTTAAAGATTCAAAATAGCCAGACTATATTGAAAAATGATCATGCACTTTTTGCTGATATCGCCGAACGACGAGCAAATGTGTTGAGAGATCTACAGGATACTTTTTCTGATTTTATGCAGAAATCGGAAAATTTTCAAGATGAGGAATTATTTATGGAGAGCCAGCCAATGGGACAAAATGTGTTGACTGGTAGTGGGTTAGCTATAGTAGGAGCAGTCGTGACTGCAGTGACACAAGGCGCTGTCTTTGATATTACGGGGGGATTATTAACGACCATTGGTTTAGTGATGGCAGGTTTTACATCGACTGTTCAAAGAGGAAAGGTAATGCGTAAATTTCGATTTGAAATAGATAAAGGTCGTGAACAAATGGAGGTGGAAGTAGCTAATAAGTTGAAACAATACATCGAAACAATAAAGGTGAAAATTGATGACAATTTTTCCAGTTTTGATGATTTATTAGTCGAAGAAGAGAATCAAATTGAGATTTTGAACGGAAAACGAGATTTTATTGCTGAGCGGCTAAACGTTTTTAATAGCCAATTAAATCCTTAATTTTCAAAATGGATTTTTGATTTCTGATTGCTCAAAAAAACGATCATCAGTTAACGATTTTAGAAAAGCTAGCAGTGCTTCTTTTTCATATTGGGTCATAGTAAATCCTGTAATATTCGGATCAAGGTTATCGGCATAATGCCCGCCAGAACTATAATGTTCCAATACTTCTTCCAATGTTTCAAATCGTCCATCGTGCATGTATGGGGCACTCAATTCAATATTTCGAAGGCTAGGAGTTTTAAATTTTCCATTATCAAATTGACTACCTGTAACAGCTCCATATCCCAAGTCATTAAAGTCATTCAAATCTTGCACTTCGTCCAAACCATTGTTTAAATAGGTATCGCCACCGAAAAGAGGTGGTGCATGACAATGATGACAACCTGGATGATTCGTCTGGATGTCTCGAAAATAGAGTAGGTAACCGTCTAATTCTAATTGAGAATATTCAACAGTAGGATTGTCAAAACTGACAGCTTGGTCATATTTTGAATTCGCACTAATTAGGGTTCTTTCAAACTGAGCAATAGCCTTTATAGCTAGATCCCGAGTTATTTCAATCTCATTTTTTATTGGGAAGGCTTGTCTAAACATTTTGGGATAAATAGGATTTCGGCGTAATTTTTCTTCCACATTTGCCCATGATTCATTCATCTCCAACGGGTCTTCAATAGGATGAAGCGCCTGATCTTCGAGTGTTTGGGCTCTTCCATCCCAGAAAAAACCATTATTAAAATATCCTACATTAATGAGGGACATAGAACTCCTACTTCCAAATTCACCAGTTACTCCTTGACTTGTTTTTTGTCCATCTGCAAAAGCTAATTCGGGAAGGTGGCAACTAGCGCAAGATAAAGAGCTATCTGCTGACAAGATGGGGTCGTAAAATAAGAAACGACCCAACCTTACTCCTTCAATCGTTAAAGGGTTGTCGGAGGGAATTTCCATAGGTGAAAAGAACTCAGGTTGTTCAATTTCATGAGGAAGAGGATTATGTTGGATATGAGTTAAATCTCCGTTGTTAAGTGGTGAATCCTTTTTGCAGGTTAAAAGAAAAATAGGTATTAATACTATGAAAAACCAACGCTCCATACTTAATGTTAATTTTAGAGCATGTTTGAAAAAATTTCTAAATTGAGTAGTCATTCAAGCTAAAACTTTCGGATAATCTTTGGTATTATTTCCGCCTGCGCATCGTTAAAAATGCTCACCATATCTAAAGATATGTCTGTACTTTTTGCCTCGTTCTGACGAAAATAATACTATAACCTTACCGACATTTTTAGCTTGAAAGACTATTGAGGATCAATAACTTATGGTAATGAGCCTAAACTAAAAAGGATCACTAAATTTAGGGTCTTCAGTTAATTCAACATCTGTAAGGGTTTTCATAAACTCCACTAAGGCTTCTTTTTGGTAATCAGTTAGTTTTAAATCATAAACTAATTCACTTTTATTAGGAGAATATTTTCCTCCGGAGCTATAATTATCAACAACTTCTTCTAGGGTTGAGAAACGTCCATCGTGCATATAAGGAGCCGTCAATTCAATGTTTCTTAAAGAAGTAACTCTGAATTTTCCATTGTCAGTTAGTTTTCCTGTAACGCCACCTAATCCTAAATCAGAAAATTCGGTCATATTTGGCGCCTCATCTAAGCCATTATTATGATATTCATTAGTGGTGAAAAGATGAAAACTATGGCAATGACCACATTCTGCATCTGGCAATAAATCGAAAGGATAGTCAATCCACATCAAAAAACCATCGAGCTCTATATCTGTGAATTCTTCTTCACCTCTCATGACTTTATCAAATTTGGTGTTTCCTGGGCTGATGACTGTTCTTTCAAATTGGGCGAGGGCTTTAGCAGCTAATTCTTTGGTGATCTCATCCGAATTACTAATTCCAAAAGCTTCCCTAAACAATGTAGGGTAATCCTCGTCTGCAACTAATTTAGCGATTACATTTTCCCAACTTTCATGCAATTCAATTGGGTTGGTAACGGGCTCTAGTGCTTGTTCTTCCAATGTAGCTGCACGTCCATCCCAAAAGAAACCTTGATTGTTGAATGCAATATCCAAAATGGACATTGAACTTCTATTACCTGCTTCTAAAGTAACTCCAGTGCTGGTTGCCATATTATCGGTAAAACTTCCAGTAGTTAAGTGGCAACTAGCACAAGACATTGTATTGTCTGAAGATAAACGAGTATCATAGAATAGCATTCGCCCTAATTCCACTCCTTTTTTTGTCAAAGGATTATCGGCTGGAATAATAATTTCAGGAAACGAATCGTAAACAACCAGGTCATAATTCACTGGATTATAAGGAATGCCTGTAAGATCAGTTGATAATTTAGGGTCTGGAGTGTTATTTTCGTCTTTGCAACTGCTTGCTAAAAAGATTGATATTAAAAGTAAAAGTGCACTGACCAGCTTCATAATTGTTTATTATTTCATTCAAGTGATATGGCGGTCGGGAATCTATCCATAAATGAGGAAGCAAAAGTTGAATCCGTCTCGTCATACTGTTCTGGTATTTCATTGATACTAACTAATTCTCCATCAGCTTGTTCAAAAAGCTTCTTAATATCAAATGCGAAAGTTAGGATTCCTGTTTCGTTTTTGGAAAGATTTAATTGTATTGGAATTGTCACTTTTTGAAAAAGTTCATTTATTCCAGCTTGAATACCAATTTCTTTATCTGCATTTAAATCTCCATCCAAATCAAAGCTACCAGAAATATTAGAAAAGATATAGGAATTTAACTCTTCCGAAAAGTAATCATCTTGCCCTAATGGATGCGTATTAGAATAGTCGGAAGGAATGGTCAGGTTTAGCTCAGGATTGACCCCTATGCCTAAATTTAACTTTTTGTAACTTCCTAATGGAATATTAGAAGATTTTCGGTAATAAGTTTGAGCCATTATGGGTGTGGGTAACTCGGGATTACCAAAATTTACAAAATCGATTTCAAATAATTCAGTTTCAAACCCTGTATCTGAATCTGAAATGCCAACATCTGAAATATAAAAAGCAAACTTATTAAAAGCAATGGTTGTGCCTTCAATGTAATCGTAATTTTCCCCAAATGCTAAGGGTTCATCTCCGTAGTATAATTTGATTTCAATTGCTAGTTTTGCTGTTTCCCCAATCACAGTTGCCTCTTCACAAGAAATACAACATAATGCAACAGCTAAGCCTAAAATGCAGACTAGTTTTCTCATTGAATTAAATTTTAAATCAAAATATTTGAAGGGGGAGAATTAAGATCTCTAGGCAAAAGTAGGTCTATTCTAGGATAATATCTACTATTTCGAAAGCATTTGGTAAATTTTCAACCATTTGTGACTCAATTTCTGCCTTCGAATCAGTAAAAATATTAATATTTTCAAACCAAATATTATAATCAATTTGGATCTGAACGGTCACATTTAAACCTTCTATAAATTCAACAGGATTAATAAGATCTTTGCTAAAATAGGTTGGTTCTTTGATCATTATGATTGTTGAGTCCGTGCCCCTAGCGTCGTCAGGACGAAAGATCACAAGTGATGACAAATACTCCGTTGTTTCATACATTAAACTATCATCAGCAATACTCAAAGCATGAGTAGTAGGGACGCTGCTCGGATCAACTGCCCTGATTTCGGATTCAAGACCAATTGAAAACTCAATTTTATCATAAACTCCTGGTGCAATAAAATTTTTAATGGTACTTCCAGAGAAAATATCTCTATCGACTAAAGCAAAATTATCTTCAACATAAAACGATTTTAAATCAGATTGAAATTGAATGCTGTCATTACTACCAGCAGCTATACCGTTTTGATCGATAAAGTTGAAATTTGAAATATAAAACCGAACTCGATCAACTAAAAATTTTCTATTGGGATCATCTGCTGATTGATAAAGTGTTTCATATTTAAAAGTCAACACTGAATCTGGGTTGGTTTGGAGATATTGATGCAAAAAGGTCAAATTCAGCGATGGATAGGTACAGCAATCGCTACATGGATGATCTGCACTTACATCAAAATTAGTAGCAGTAATATCTAAGCAGTCCTCTTTGGGCTCTGAACAAGCAAAAAGGATAATGCTGAATGTAAGGACAATGAAATATTTTATTGAGAATTCGATATTTCAAATAGATTTAGTAACGCCTAAAGAATAACTCCGACATTTGCCAATATATCTTTTGAACTTTTGCGTCGTTAAAAATACTCGCAGATGCCCTACATCCTGCGATGGCTTGTGCCAGAAGGTACAAAGGCGAACGCAAAAAGTATTTTTGCCTTGCTAAAATCCAAAATCTACTATTTCAAATTGGCGGACTTATTTTTTAGCCGTGACTTACAAAAAAAGAGGAAAACTGAAAACTCAATTTTTAATTTTCCTCTTTTTTTGATAGAAATGATACATCATTACTTAGAGAGTTAATTACCTTTTTCCGCCTCCTTCATTAAGTCTTTGACAATATTTTTAACCTGAACAGAAAATTCTTTATTCAAAATCCAATGGTAATATTGCTTGTCTTTCATGATTACTTTCTTAACTGGTTGACCCGTATATTTCCCGAAATTGAAGACAATTTCTCCAATATCATTATACTTTAGCCTATTGGTTACGTCAATTGCTTTTGGATCTTGGGTGAAATCATGGATGGCTTTCATGTCATTTTTCACTGGTGCACTGATTATGATTCCGTCCTTATCCTCATAATCAATATCGGCGTACATTTTTAATTGTCCTTTGAAAACATCAATTGTGGCTTCTACATCTGCTAAGGCATTGTGTGCATTCTCCATTTTTTTACCACAATAAAATTTTAAGGCAGCACCTAATGTACGTGGCTCCATTTTGTAAAAAATACGTTGCATATCAACGATATTCCTTTTTTCAATACTAAAATCTATCCCAGCTCTTGCAAATTCCTCCATTAATAATGGCACATCAAATCGACTAATATTATAGCCTGCTAAGTCAGCATTTCCAATAAAGGCATGTAATTTTTCAGCTACTTGAGCAAATGTGGGTTTGTTAGCTACATCTTTTGGAGTGATCCCATGGACGCCCAAGGCTTCTAACCCAATTGGAATACCTGGGTTAATTAGCATATCTAATTGCTCAGGTTCTTTACCATTTTTGAAGTGTTTGATTATCCCAATTTGCATAATCCTATCACGAATTACATTCAAACCAGTCGCTTCTAAATCAAAAAAACAAATATCTTTTGTCAAGTTAAATTCCATGAATCTTAAAATTACATTGTGTATTAATTGCTACCCTTGAAGCATTAATAATCACCGTTATTTCCACTTTGTATGCTAGAAATGATTAATAATGCATCAACGCGGAACAACTAACTAAATACCAATCACTAGTTTTTTCTTAACATTTCGCTGAAAAGGTCTGTCATCAAGATACCCATTGAGCCATCTTCTTTTCCATAAATAAATAAAGCTTCTAAGTCTTCCAGTTGCTGAGCGATTTCAAGCCCTTTCTCTTTACCAAGAACAAAGAAGGCTGTTGCGTATCCGTCGGCACTCATACAGTCATTGGCTATGACCGATACACTCAATAAATCACTTTTTTCTGAATATCCAGTTTTCGGATTGATGATATGGCTGTATTTTTCACCTTCAATTTCATAAAATTGACGATAATTCCCGGATGTTGCGATTGCTTTATTATCCAGCATAACCACCTCTTCAAATTCATCAAAAGCAGCGTCAGATTTTGGGGTATTAATTCCAATAGCCCAAGTTTGATCCTTTGAGTTAATGCCTCTTGCCACCGTTTCGCCACCGATTTCGGCAAGGTAGTTTTTAATCCCATGTTTTTCTAAAAAACGGCCTATTTCATCAACGGCATATCCTTTTGCTAAACCCCCAAAATCTAATTGGGTATTGGGGTTCTGTTTTAATAGTTTTAAATTACTGTCTAATCCCTCATTTATCATTTCAATTTTCTCAAAACCTACAGCTAGCATCAATTCAGCAATTTTAGGAATATCTATTTTTTTTACAGGTTTCTTTCCTTTATTTCCAAAGCCCCAATAATTGACTAGGGGTAAAATGGTTGGTTCAAAAAATCCATTTGTTCTTTGGTAAATGACTTTAGCCATCAAGTAATTTTTGAAAAAATGTAGATTTTTTTCTGTGAGTTCCCCTGAAAATTCTTTCATTCCAAATGCTAGATCAAATGTATCCTTTGCTCGGTTAAATTGAGATATAGTCGCCTCTTTTTCATATACGGAAACTTCGTTATTAATAGCAATGAGCAGAGAGTCAATGGATTTCTTGAAATTCCGATTTTCCACGTCACCGTATTGCACAGAATAAGTAGTTCCCATGGTTTTACCTATTACCTTAAAATAGGGAAGAGGCTCTACTTGTTGCGTATTCATACATCCAAGAGGAAGGAGAAATAGGAGAATGAAGTTTAACCAAAATGGTCGGGTAAGAGAACCTGGTAAACTGTTTTTGCTTTTCAATATAAATAAAACCATATATTTTCAATCCAATAGAAGAACTCGAATTGAGCCTTTAATTTTTAGAAATCTAAACCTTGCGTACTTGAGCATCAATAGAATACCATCCAGCGCCCATTAGAAAAAGACTGATGTAAGGAACTAAATAAAGAATGCCCATTTCCATTTTCTTAAATGGGTCATCTCCATGCACTATAAAAACAGCAACCATCATAGTTATTATTAATGGCACGGCGACTTGCTTTGTAAAAAGTCCAATTACTAAAAAGAAAGCACAAAAAACTTCCGCAAATACTGCAAGCGAAAGGGAAGCTTCTGCTCCAATACCAAGTGGATCGCCGAATTTTATAGGAGCGTCACCAAATAATTTCGTCATTTTCCCCCATCCGTGGTTAATGATCATGATACCTCCAAAGGTAAGACGTAATAAAAGTAAAACAACATCGGTAGATCTTGATGTATTCATGTCGTTTAGGTTAGTGGTTTAGAAGCAAGAAATTAGCTGATTTTATTAAATTATCCATACTTCTAGTTTCTAATTAAATTTTGCCAAAAATACAAAAGTTCAAGTTAATGATGAAGCTATCTTTAACTTGAACTTTTGCATGGACAGTCGAGGTGAAGCATGTTCTTATGTTATTTTAAAGTATTCACATCTCTAATTAAGATGGTTCGTCTATTAAAATGAATTAGATTTTCTTTTTTCAGGTCATTTAAAACAGAAGTTACTGTTTGACGAGAAGTGCCTGTAATATTGGCAATATCTTGCTGAGTTAAACAATGCTTTAATAACAATTCAAAACCGACCTTGCGGCCTGTTTTTATTGCGGAATCTTTAAGGAATTCTATAATTCGGGCCCTTGCATCTTTAAAAATTAACGATTCTAACTTTGACTCAGCTCTTTGAAGTCTTTCACCGATCATGCCTAATATACTCTCACAAAGTTGATGATTGGATTGCATTAACTTTTTAAAGTTATCAATATTAATAGTAAAGTAATGAACTTCTTCATTTAGGGCACGGGCAAATTCATTTCGTGATTTTTCCCCTACTAAGCCTAATTCTCCTACAATGGAAAAAGGATGGTGAATATCCTTAATTATCTCTCTACCATCGCCCGAATGAGTTCCAGTTTTTATTTGTCCTTTTACTAAAAACAAAAGATGGTTAGAAGGCTCATCAGCTAAATACAAAAAACTAAATTTTGGTTTTTTTTGAAAAACAGAAATTTTAGTTAAATAATCAGATTCTTGTGGAGATAGAGAGTTAAAAATTGAGTAATTGCTAAAATAGTTCATGGCGTGCTAATTTTAATTGTTACGGAATTTGGTGAATTGTCCTAATTTAAAAATGTCCTAAAACATTCATTAATAAAAATACATTTCTATGGATTTGTAATCAGTAAATGCTTGTTTTTAATGATTAAGTCATTGGTTATTAGTTTTTTAAGTCCTTTTTTTGTTGAGCAAATTTGTGCAAAAATCATAGTGTTGAAGTTAAGATTGCTTAAATTTTCTGGATTTAGATCTTTTTTTTAGTTCATTTTCGTCAAAGGCATAATTTTTGACCCTCTATTAAAATGTTTCTTTACTTTTGGGTTAAATTATATTTGTATGTTGTTTAATATGAGATCCTAGACCCAAAAAATATTTACTTCCCCCACCTTGAATGTCCCTTTATTATTATCATTTTGAATGAATTGTCTGTTCAAAAAGTTAGGCAATTTATCGGATGATATCATTCCTGAAATTTAAAAAGCCAAACACTAATGATAAAACAGATACTTATTCTTTTGTTTTTGCTGCCTTCCTTTTTTGGTTTTTCTCAACAAGAGGCCCAGTTTACTCAATATATGTTTAATACTTTGATTTATAATCCCGCTTATGCAGGTAGTAAAGATCATCTATCTATGGTTGCCATATACAGAGATCAATGGCTTGGTTGGGGTGAAAATGGATCAAGTCTATCATATGATGGAAGACCTGTGACTCAATCATTTTCCATTCATACACCACTTCAAAAAAGAGTTGGAATAGGTTTGAGCATTGTGAATGACAAGACTGGAGCAAGAGGGATGACGTCAGTAGAGGCAAGTTATGCCTATAGAATAAATTTTGGTGTCGGTACACTTTCTTTAGGTATACAAGCTGGGGTAATGAATTGGCGGGCCGATTGGGAACAATTAAATTTTAGAGATCCTAGACCAAATGATTCTGCTTTTAACGATCAAGATCCAGGAATTTTTATTCCTAGTTTTGGTGCTGGGATTTATTATTACACGGATCGATTTTATGCTGGGCTTTCTATTCCACATTTGGCTAATTTTAATTTGAGAAAATTAGAGGCAGGCGAAACAGATGAATTCCTAAAAATTGCAGAAACTACTCAACATCTATATTTAACATTAGGCACTGCTATTCCAATTAGCGATGACGATCTTGTTTTTAAACCCTCAATTTTAATAAAAAGTGTAGGTCTGTTTAGCGATTTTTTTGCTCAAGGTAATATAGTCAAAAGCAAGGGTGCACCTACTGCCTTTGATATAGATTTATCTCTTCTTTTTTATAGAACATTTTGGTTGGGTGCTTCCTTTAATTCAGCTTTTACCGCTTTTTCACAAAGTAATACTGCTGCAAGTTCTCATGCTTCTGTTGATGCTTGGCTTACTGTTTATTTTGAAAAGGGTCTGCGTATCGGATTTGCTTACGATTATCCAATTAATGGTTTTGGTCAATATGTCATTGGCTCATTTGAATTGATGGCTGGGTATGAATTTGGATTTGAATATGGGAAGATGGAAACACCTCGTTATTTCCGGTAGAAAATTCTTTAGAACTTAAGTAAGCGAGCAATATTAAGTTTAGAATAAATTTTTGAATTATTTTTTTCTCTCACAAGGCAAAAAACACAGTCATAGCCTTAGCTCTCTGGGCTGGCTTGTGCCTGTGGCACAAAGGCATAGCCAAAAGTATTTTTAACAAAGTGAGTGGAAAAAAGAAACTAAAATTTGCATTAGATAATATTGCTCTCTTAAGTGCTTGGACAGAAATAACTCACACATATTATGACGGACTATTTTTTCACCATATTTCGTTAAAAATACTCGCCATATCTAAGGATATGCCTGTGCTTTTT
>JANSWP010000110.1 GCA_024743405.1 Bacteroidota bacterium | reverse complement strand
GCATTATCCAGAATTAATATTTACATGTTTAATCTTCCTCTCTAATGGCTTTTAAATGCGTACCTACTGTTCGCCTTGAGAGCCCTGTTTTAGTGGCGAGTTGAGTTTGAGTGGGTGACTTTCCGTTTGCGTTTTTAAATTTGATAATAGCCAAGAGAATTTTATCTCTATTTTCCAATTTATCGATCCGACGACGGCGCTTGCGTCGGTCATTTTTGGGAACTTTATCATTGAATACTAATACGTTGCTCCGTTTTTGGAAAAAGCCTCTTCCTCTTCTCTGATAGGTCTTTTTATCGTTGAATTAGAAGCAGAATATGTATGTTTAGATTCATTACCTGAAACACTCACAGCGAGAATAATTTCGAGTGCAAAACCAGCCCAGACCAAAAATTGTAATGTTAGAAAGAGCGTGTTTTCAAGTGTTTGGTCAGTACCCGCCCAAGCAGTAGCTAGGGTCGTCATCTGGTAAGCACAAAAAACCGAAGTCGCAAAAGAGCACAGAATAACGAATCCTCCACGAACCTTTTTTCCTTCCTTGAATAGCTTGGCAGAATTGGAAACCGTTGCACATCGAATCCCCTGAATGACAAAGGGTAGGGCAATTGCGATAGCAATTGCAAACTCAGTTGAAAGCCCTTGTCCGAAAGAATTCAGGTAATAATGAAACTCCAAAAATCCGCACAAGAAGAACGTCCCGAGCGTCGCTAAGACGATGATAGTCGCTGAGTTATCAGCAAGCCATTCCATAATAGATCGATCAAGAGAGCCGTGGTTTTGGTGATAATTTTGCATATTTGTAAAGATTTGGTGAATGAATGATTTCGTGTTGTAAAAATTCCCGTTCGACTTCAGCCCCGGACGGGAATTTTTGTTCCCTCCTCCCTTATTTCTGAAATAGATCGAGCAGCTTAGCCGTTTCCTTGTTTCTTTCCTTCAAAAATTGAATCGTTGCACAGGCGATTTCCTGATTATAGCCTTTAGCTTTTAAAACCTTCCTCACCCATTGCGGCTTTTTATTTGCTTTCTTGGCAATTGCCTTAGTGGCATCCGGTGTCAATAGCTTAATAATTTTTGGAGCTTGACTAAGAAATAATTCTTTGTTCATCTTTTAAGTTTGTATAGGTTAGTGTTATATAAACCAAACATATAGAATATTATTCCCAAAACGGAATAATATGGTAAAATAATTGCAATATAAAGTAAAAAACATACCAATTGCAGATGAAAATAAGAGAGAACTTGAAAAAAATACGGAAAGCCTGGAGTGAAAACCAAGAGGAATTCGGCAGGCATTTTGGGCTTTCCAGAAATAACATTAGCAGTTATGAGAAATCAAGCGCGAACCCTCCAATGGAAATGTTACTAAAGCTGGAAAAAATGAGTGGTATCCAGATCAGCCGATGGATGGAAGAAGAACTAGAACCTCGTGACTTGCCAGCTCATCCAATAGAAGATAATACCGACTCCGAACCAGAGAGTCCAGCATACAAGAAACTGAGACCAGAAGAGCTGACCGACTTTCTTAAATTGATAGAAGTGGTGGTAGAATTGACAGAAGAGGTGAAGGATTTGAAAAATCGAGTTCAGGAATTGGAGGATAGGGGGTGAGGTTCTTTTTTGATGTTTCGGGACAAAATAACAAGTTGTAATTAATTGATAATCAGTAGAGTAGGGAAGAAGTGGATTTTCCCCTAGGCTCCACTTTGGTATCTAACTATCTGATATTCAGATGATTATATGTCCAAAAAGGACATATATGTGTCCTCTCTTCTTTACTGCTACTGGCAAATAATATTAAAATCAGATAATATTAAGTCTGATAGATGACTCTTAGCCTAGATCAAATCAAAACCATAGTTTTTTAACAAATCAAGAATTTTTTCTCTTTGAATTTCAACTTCGTTTTTTAGAGAATACCACTTCAAAAAACTATTTTTGGATAAGGTATGTTGTTTTTCTGGTTCTGAATAAATTATAGTCTAGGTTGCTTTTTGGCTTCCCTTAACACTTCTTTTAATTCATCTTCTTTGTGAGTTCCGATACAAAATTTGTTTCCATTTTTCAATACTATTGCAATTCCTTTATTGCCAGCTGTATTGTAGATCGTACCGTATTTCGTTCCTGTTCGAACTCCCCATCCTCCAGCAAAACCATAGTTTACAACCTCAACTGATTTTATAGTTTCCCATTTAATGTTCTTATTTGTAAAGGGAAAAAACTTTATTTTAATTGAGACATCATTAATTTCTGTTGATAATTGCATCATCCCAAAACAGCCTATAAAAGCTAACATAAATATCAAAAAGAGAATGAGACCAAAATTTGATAAAGGATTATCCCCAAATTGTTCACCTATAATTATTTGCTTATATATTCCATATATGGGGATTAATGTTACTCCAATTAAAATCGTCCACAACCACCATTGAGTAAATTTTTGATTTTCTTTGAAATATATTTTCATTTTACCTGCTGTTTAGATGATTTTCGAAAATTTTCAGTATTGAAAATTAGTAGATTATGGTTTAGCCAAAAAAATATTGAATGAGTTTATTGGGATAATTGAGAAAGATAATTTGAAGTCAGATTCAAAAGGGATGAATTTTCAATGCGGAAAAGTTTAAACTTGTTCTTATTTTGCACTAATAGTGCCCTTTATTTTTAAAAAATCTTGTTAGTTATCGACTTGTTAGAGCGTTTACCATTTAGATTTTAGGCAAAACATTTTTTTTTAATTTTTTCGGGTCTTCCAATAATTTGAAAAAACTTTTTAAGTATCCCTTACAACTCGAAATCGTCTTTTCATTCATATAGGTTGCATTATCACAAAGGGTATACACGGCTGGTTCGATAGATTGATAAAATTTCACAGTGCTAAAAAACTCTTCATCAGAAACTTTATGAGGGATAAAAAATCGTTCATCAACATCTTTAATGGGTAAAGACTCATGTGGAATGGCGTATCCTTGACCAACAAAACCGGAGTAATCAAAATCATAGGGTAGGGCAATTAACTTATTTTCGCTATTCAATTTCACGATTTCTAGGTTGTGCTTTCGATCAAGCGACCAATCTGTATTGGCAATCATATATTGATAAAATTGCATTTTGACAAAAGAGGATCGGTCAAAATAGCCGGCGCTTATTTTCCCTTTCTCAACGATAGTTGCATTTTTTCTTTGTTCATAAGAAGCCTCATCTTCAATTATGGCAGCGACTAAATGTTCCGTTTTTTTGGATTGAATTAACTCTACGTCTACCAGTTTTGCACGAATTCCATTGGAGTCTATCAAATTGTATAATTCATATAAGAAATACTCTTTGTAAAGTTTTTCTTGGTTAAGTGCTGAATAACTACATGGGAAAATTAGTTTTAGTTTGTCCAATTTAAGAAATTCCAAAGAGTCCAATTCACTTTTTGAAAAATCTAATTTTACAGGCGGAAGCATACATACCTTTTTACGCATATTTCCCCGTGTTCGTATTCTCCCTTTTAATTTAAAAACCTGATCTCCTTCCAAACTTGTCAGCTCCATCTCAGACGATTGATATTCTTCTTTGCCTTTTTTTTTAATTAATTGTTTGAAATTAGTGGTGATCTTTAATTTTGGATTGCTTTCCATCTTATAAATATGATCGAATAAATTGGTTTTGGGGGATGGAACAGCAAGTTGAGTTTGTACGATGGCATTTCGGTTACCGTCAAGTTCTCCAATAAAAATTTTATCCTGCTCAAAAATTAATACTTGACCTGTTTTACCTAATTTAATGCTACAATCAATAGCGATAATTTTCCCATCATACATCGGGGTAATTGCTTTCAAACTAGTATGCCCGATGATGATCGTTTTTTGCTTGAAGCGTTTTAAAGATCGATCCACCTCTTCCATTTCAAGTGCTAAAGAGTCAAAATAGCCTCGATACCAAAGTGGTCCACTTTCGCCATATAATTCGGCTAGTTTTTGATCTTTATAAATCGCATCTTCATGTCTTCTGATGATTTGTTGCCTAAATGTTTGGTTGATTTTTTTAATAGACATTTTCAAATCTAGAATTGAAGGAGAGACACCTGCATGAATAAATAACCGCTGATTAATGGACAACATAACTTGATGGCTAGCAATCCAATCCCCTAATATACTTCCTTCCTCAAAGAAGTCTCGATAGATTTTGGTAAACGAAGCAGAGGTGTACCGGTATTTTGGATGCAAGTATCGGAGATCTCCGTTTAGCACCATTATTTCATGATTACCAATCATGACATGAACTTTCCCACCAGCTTTTATTGCCTCTTTTTGGAGAAAAAATAAATACCACAAAATGTCCATTACCTTGCCTCCTCTATCCATGTTATCACCAACAATAACCAAATGTCCATTGCCATATTTCCAATGATTTTGGTCATCAATCACCTCATTTGCTTTCAATAATTCTATCATTAAATCATACTGACCATGCACATCACTTAAGGCAACAATCTTTTCAATGTCCTTGAATGTAGATTGTTTTTCTGGCTCAAAATGCAAGTCTTGCAAATTCACTACGGGTAGAGAATCTCTTTGAAATAGATTTGCTTCCGATTTGCAGATGAGTGTATCATGGCTGATTCCGGCTTCAACCCATTGAATACGTAAACTATCATTTTGATAAAAGATATAAGGACCATCATAATAGGAGGTGTTCACTTGTGCTATTAGCGATATTGGACATAGGCAGCTTATCCAAAATAGGATATATGAAATTGATTTTTTTTTCATTTTTTGGTTTTGATTTTAAACTGCATAAATGTAACACAGATTTTTTTGGCTAGACATTATTCTATCTGTGTTCCTAAAAAGATGCATATGAAAGCCTTTATTCCAAAACGACCCGCTGACTACCCACAAATTGATCCGAATAAAAGCTCAAAAAATATACTCCACTTGCCAAGTTAGAACAGTCTATAATTTCCTTCCCATAGGATGTGTTTTCAAACTTTTCCTTTAGTATTGTTTGTCCTAGGTTATTCATTAATATCCATTCCAAATCTATAGATTCAGGTAAATCAAATTGGATATTTATATAATCCGAGGTCGGGTTTGGAAAGATAGAAATGCCTTCCTGCAAATTAATTGTGTTGGTATTGACCAGGTCACAGGTGACGCATCGATCATAGCAAGTAAGGTATTCAATATCCGAATCTGGTATGATTTGAGATCGATTGAAACCTCCGTTTCCATCATCTACTCCACAGTCTGAGAGTGGTGAATTAGTGGTGCCTTCATTACCGTCCATCCAATCATCGCCAAGAACGTACTTATAGAAGATCTCCTCACCAGGAACCAAAAAAAATGAAACGGACCAAGTCCCGTCCCCATTGTCTGTCATCGGCGAGTTAGCTGGATTCCAATCTTGAAAATCACCTGCCAAATGCATGCCTTCGAAAGTAATAATCCCGCCAAAATCTGTGTATAAAGTCATATCAACTGTGAAAGTAACAGAGACAGGGGCAGGGGGTGATTCTTGTAAAGTAAAGTCGTGACCTTGGATGGCAACATCAGAATTGAAGTTGTTATCCCATTCAAAATAATAGGTTTTACCAGCGAGTACTGAAAAATTGTAAACTCCGGATTGAGCATCACAATAATCGTCGCTTGAGACGATTAATTTGAGAGTTTCAAAAGTTGCACAATTACCCGTATAAATCCATAATCGAGTGTCTTCAGTAGTTAAATCACAAGAGAAAATATCAATTTCCATATCACTTGTTGGTGTAAACTGATACCATTCTGATAGTACATAAGGGGTTTGACCTAGAGAGGCATCCGTTCCAAGATTTGGACCCGAGACTGCAGCATTTCCGTCAAATTCAACAATGTTATGATTTCCCAAATCTATTTCCCAAGCCGTTTGACAGAAATTCCCTTCGGCTGGATTGCCATTATTAAAAAGAAGCTCAAACTCGAAGCCTTCCTCGTTCCATGGGTTATCCCAAACTATCCAATAGGTTTTGCCAGCTTCTACAACTGTTTGTCTGTAGCTTGCAAATTCTCCAAAAGCACCGTCATAACAAAGGTCATCATTGATTCCAATAGTTTCTATGTCTGTGCAATCTTCACCTGCAAATAACCAAACCCTTGTGTCATTTCCGCCATTGCCACAGGAGGAAACGGTGATCCAACCATCCTCATCTGGTGTAAAGGTGTACCATGCTGCTGAAAAAGCATCATTTTCAAAATCAAACCCTCCAGGACAATCAAAATCTGGCACAGCATGAATACCAGGTGTAATTGCTTCGGCTGTTTGACAATATTGGGTTTCAATTGGTTTGGGTAATACATAATACCCAAAATCATCAATGTAATAATCATAACTAGAGTCATCAAAACCGAAAAAATTGATCGCACCCAAAGTTTGATCGGTTGGAGCAGGGGAGGAACCATCTCCCTCCAAATCACCAATACTAAACTGCCAACTCCCAACTGATACATTATCTACTATAAGTCGGGCTATATCATTATCGAGATCAAAAATGATAGCGACAAAAAACCACTCATCATATGGAAAGTCAAAAGGTATTTTTCGATCCCAAATATTGAGGAAAGCGTTAGGTTTATCAAATTGAACATTGAATGCCCAGTTGCCAGTTGTTTCTTGGTGTTGAATGTTAAAATAAGCTGCTTTGTTTTCTGGAATATACATTTTCCATTCAACGTAAGTATGCCCTGTCTTATGGTCTCCCAATAAATAAAGAACATCCTGTCCCGTAAAGTCTGCCCCAGAGATATGTAACGATTGTTCCCCACTGGCAGCAAAGTCCGTACTAACCTGCCCACCTAAATCTGCGCCTGGCCAAGTTGTCCAATTAGAATTTTGAGAAGAAATATCTCCAATAGTGTAGTTTTCAAAATCATCTCCCTCAACAGAAAAAGGGTCTTCACAATCATCTGGGCAAGGGTCGCATATATTAAAGCAAGTTAAAAAGGTTTGACCGCCCCCTATTGGAATTAGTATAGTTCGATTACCTTCATCATTTACACAATCACCAAAAATGTTTTCAAAATTAGTAACCCCATTCAAAAAGCGATATTCATAAGTTGAATCTTCTTCTAAAAAATAAACACGAGAATAAATTCCATTGCCATTTGTATCCAAAATTTGAGGTTGCCAACCTGTGAAGTCTCCTGCGATATAAACACCTATTGGATCAATAGCATACTCGTTATTCATATTGACATAAAATATCATCTGAACTAGATTCTCAGGGTTGCTTTTGGATTGATGATCCTTTTGAGCCTCCAAATAGGTGGTGGAAAAAAGAAGGGACTGTATAATCAAGGTGAGGAGTAAAGGATGTTTTTTCATGACAATATTACTTTCAGGTTTTTTATTTTGAATGTTCGATTGAATACTAATTTGCAATCTAGTCTTCAGTCATTAACTTAAGTAAAACTCCATTTGACCAGCCAAATCCATCTTGAACGGGATATTCTCCTCCACCAGCTTCAATATCAAGATTTTGGACATTATATTTTTCTACCATCTTGCCTGTTTCCTTATAAACCTTACGATTGATATTGATCCAATACATTTTTATTTTTTCAGCCAACTCTGTGTAGCCATAATTTCGCAACCCTTTTATCGTCATCCATTGTAAAGGCGCCCATCCGTTGGGTGCATCCCATTGTTGCCCTGTGGTATGGACGGTGGATAGAAGTCCTCCTGGTCGTAAGAAGTCTTCTTCAATGTTTTGAGAGACTGCCAAAGCATATTTTTCAGGAGCCATATTGAAAAATAGTGGGAAAACACCTGCAAGTGAAGGAATGTAAGTAGGCTCTCCATTTTCAATATCAAAATCGAGGAAAAAGCCAGCTGGGCTGTGGTAGCAATAATCTAAGACTGCTTTTTTACGTTGATCGGCACGCTGTAGATAAAAAGTTGCTTTTTCTGAATTGTCATCAATAGTATGTGCTTTCGAAATTGTCATTTCTAGGTTGAATATAAGCGCATTTAGATCCACAGGAATTATTTTAGTAGTCCTGATTGTTTTTAGGCTTTTTCCATCTTCTAACCACCGACTACTGAAATCCCAACCTGACTCACAAGCCGCTCGAATATCTTTATAAACTTCCTCAGCTGGGCGTCCACTTTCATGGGCTAACTCTACATCCTCACGATAAGATTCTTCTCTAGGTCCTTTTAAATCATCCCAATAACGATTCATAATAGTACCATCTCCTAGTCGAACTAGCCTTCTATGAAAGCGATTGGTGGGCGACATTTTTTCCATTCCTTCCATCCAAAAAGCATACTCTTTCTCTAGTGCAGGCAAGTATTTTTGGTAAACTTTATCACCTTTCATTTCTGCCAAAACACTCACCATTAAAGCAAAAAATGGGGGTTGAGAACGACCTAAAAAGTAGGTTCTGTTTCCGTTAGGAATGAAGCCAACATTCTCGATTAAATAGGCAAAATTATCAACCATATTTTCAATCATATCTTCCCTTCCAGATGCTTGCAAACCCAACATGGTGAAATAACTATCCCAATAATAAATTTCTCCAAATCGTCCACCTGGAACTATGTACGGTTTGGGAAGAGGAATTAAAGTGCCTTCTCCTGCAGTATCAGCTTGTCGAGTCAAAACATCCCAAAGAGAATTGATATGCTCCATCACGTTTTTCGTTGTATCTGTTTTAAATCCTGAAGCGTATTTTCGAGGCTCATCAAAATGTGCTAATATAAATTTTTTCAGATCAAAGTCAGATTGTCCTTTTAGAGTTGTATAGTTATCTAGAATTTTATTGACAGCTATTTTAGGCGTACAATCGACAAAAGTTTTTCCATCAGGAAACACTTGAGCCATTTGAACATCCTTCAATAAATCGCCATATAAAACAGTTGGTGGAACGAGTTTTGAATTGATCTTTTCTGAAGACAGTTCATTGAGTACATTGGGAGCTTCCGTTGTTTGATCAGCGGTAGATTGCCGACAAGCAACAAATAAAAGAAGGGAAAGAAGGAAAAAAAACTTAGATAAATTCATTATTGAGTTGGATTTTCAATGTTCAAAAACCCAAATTTAAAATTTATCTTTGAGAGTAGTGGTTTTTCAAAAATGACATTTTATCTAAAAACCACTTTTGTGGATCAAACTCTTTTAACGGTTTCTATGGTCGCAGCGACTGTTCCTAATGGTAAAATGAAAATAAACCCAACTACAGTCATCATCAAAAGCATAGTAACTGTTCCATTTCCTGCAGCCAAACCACGATTTTGGCGAACAAAACGAATACTATCTTTAACGCCAAAATGTCTTTCGAGCGTAAAATCCATATTCCCAAATCCGAAATAGAACGCTTGAATTAAGAAAATGCCAACGATGGTAAAAGGTGAAAAGATGGGAATCAAACCTAAAATCAAAAACATTATCGTATAAAAAAGTTCACGAAAAACATTCCGAATCGCAAGCCTTAGTCCTCGCCAAACATCTCTTCCCATTTTAACTAAATTAAATCTTGGGCTCACATTTTCGCCTCTTAAATGCGATTCAACGGCCTCTGAAAGCGGGCTCATGAAAGGGGCACTAACAATCAAAATTAGATGCTTGAAAAGGATCAGTCCTAAAGCTAAAATAAGTAAGCCTCCAAAAACATCTGCAATACTTTCTACGACTCCACTTCCAAATTCCCAAGGGTACAAATTAGCCAAATAGTTGCCGATATTATCGGATAAACCCCAGGCTGAAAAGAAAATTAGCCCACCTAAGAATAAACTTAATATGCTGGGTATAAAAACATATTTCCAAAGTTTTAATTCAGAGATTAACGAAAGTGCTTTGCTGTAGGAGGAAATGCCTGAAAGAAATCCTTTAATCATAATGGTAGAATTTAGTGAATACTTGAAACCTAAAGAGAACACAAATTTAGATTGTTTAATTGATCAAAAAATCAACTTAGGGAGTTGGTGAAAAATAAGGTATCCAATTTTGCGTAGTTATGTTTTATTCAGTCTAGGCAAAAAACGTAGGCATACCCAAAGGTATAGCGAGGCTATTTAACGATGAATGAATAAAAAAGAGCAAGTAAAATGGGTAGGTTATTTCTTGCCAACTCCCTTATACAATTACATTGTTTTTTTCGACATAAAATTCGATTAGAAAGTGAAGTGATCTCAAGAATGGACGTCTGAATAATGATATCAATGAGTGATATGTTTAGAAGTGTCGATTTTTTCTTCGTTACTGCAAAAGAAGCGAAAAATAAATTGGAGAAAATTCAAACATACTCTCAGAAAAATGGGACACGATTAACGATAAATAATTACCATTTGAGTCTTATTCTAATGCAAAGCGGGCCGAATTTCTAAAGCATCAATTATTTCAGCTTCTTGTTGTACCCACCATTCCAATCTTGGATAAACTTCTTCCTTTTCAAAATAATTGAGTGCCATTTTTACGAATAAATGCCCATGTTTCGCCTCTGACACCCACAGATTTTTGTAAAACCGAAATAATTCTTCCTCCTTTTGAGCCTCTGACACCATCCGGAATCGTTCCGCACCCCGGGTCTCAACAATCGAAGCGACTAACAATCTATCTAAAAATCTTTCGCGTCGTCCTGAGTGACATTTTTTTATTAGCGCCTGTACATAAGGGTCGCCACCAATAGAGTGAGTCAACTGTATTCCTCGGCTTTCCATTAAGGCATACACTTGTTGAAAATGCTCTAATTCTTCGACGGCTGTTTCAATCAATTGTGGAATGATTTCTACACGGTCTGGGTATTTTGCAACAAAACTCATGGCCATGGCAGAAGCCTTTCGCTCACAATCTGCATGGTCTCGCAAAAAAGCATCAAAGTCATCCATTACCGCATCAATCCATTCTTTTTTGGAAGGGACACCTATATCTAAGTTTAATTTCATTTTTTAGATTTTTTTATTTGACAGGCAAATATAGAAAGGGTTCGGAAGATTTTTGAATTATGATTTCGACCTGGTACTTAAAAGCCCCTTTTGAGCATTAATTCAAAAGGGGCTTTCTTCTAGATTTAGATTTATTGACTTAATACACAAAAACTTTTTTAGATAATCGCTCTCCCTCAACTTCCAAACTTAAAAAGTAAGTTCCTGGACCAAATTCACTCAGGTTTAAAGATTGATCTTGGAGGTTATTAACGTAATAATTTTTTAATAACCTACCAGAAACATTAAAAAGGGAAATTTCAGAACCTATTTTCAACATTGAATCAAATTCTATTTTTACGATTCCAGCCGTTGGATTTGGATAAATTTTGAAATCCTTTTTCACAATATTTTCCTCTTTAGTATTCACGATTTCTTCGATTTCAAAATCCCAAATACCACGACCATAGGTTCCAAAACGGACGACATTAAATTCCCTCACATATTCCACTGACCAATAAGTCTGAACCGGTGCACAGGCGCCTGATAAATCATACCATTTTTCGTCTTGGAAGACATAAACGAAGGGGCCTGCTTCAGTAGCAGCAAAAAGTAGTGATTCGTCTTCATTACCAGTAATCTCAAAAACTAGAGTAGGGGGCAATCCTTCATCCATTGGGGTGAAAAATTTACCGCCATTGGTAGATATATAAACCGGAGGATTAGAATACCCACTTCCAGCTAAAAAAACTGTATTTGTATCGATTTTTGAGGCGTAAATGGATTGGCCATAAAGGTAATGACCACCAGGAATATTATTAATCCCTTGATCCCATTCTAAACCTCCATCTTCGGAATAGAAAAAGCGTCCATTTGATGTAGCGGCATAGAATTTATCTGGATTAAGTTCCGAATGTTCAAGAGCAGAAAGTACGCCATTCCCTCCAGCATTTGATCTGAAATCAAAAGTGCCTTGCGAAGCAATAATTTGATTTTGAGGATCTAATTGTAATTTTACTAAGTAGGATCCTTCACCACCATTAATATTCCCTCCTGCCATATAAACCGAATTTTGACCCCAAGGTGCAGCCATAAGTGGCGGTAACCATACAGACTCATTGTCAGATTCCATTGTCCAACCTGCTGAGGGACCTCCCGATTGGGCAAAATTATAATAAGAAACAGCACCGCCAGGATAGGTAGTCCAAAGGTCATCCCCATTGTCCGTCATGACAATATGACCATAGTCACCTGATATGACTTGTTCAAAATCTGCGGCTTCGTCTACCCCGAAAATATTGGCTCTTTGAAAACCTTGATCTTGAGAGCCCGCATAAACCCAATACGGGATACTTTGATTGGTTCTAACGCTGTAATATTGGGCTACATTTAATCCGGATAAGCCAATGTTGTCAACAGAGGCTAAATCATCGAATGATATATTCAAACCACCATGATTACTCACCAATAAAAATTTCTGACCATCTGCTGTTTGATACTCATTGAAATCCATCATATCGGCATGTAACTTATGTTCCACATTATTATAGTATTCCCACCAATTGTTCACTCTAAACCAACTCAATCCTCCATCTAAACTTTTATGGCAATCCACCGCTCCCGAAAAAAGAGCATCAGGATTAGTAGGCGAAACATACATGCCGACACTCCATGGATTGTCTTCAATTTGTCCTCTTAGTTCCCATGTTTCGCCGAAATTTTCAGTTCGAAAAACTTCTGCATTATTATTATATGCATAAAACCAAACCGTTGCATTCCCAGAACTTCCAATCAAATTAGCTCGAGTATTCCCAAAAGTGAAATCAGGGTTTTCAGTTATCGTAATCAGTGTATCGGCATCTAGGTCAATTTTTGAAAAACGAACGGGGTCACTTTTTTCAATCAAATAAAGATCGTTAGAGTGATGAGGATTACAAAGTACCGAATAATTAAATTCATTTGTGCCAAAATCATGGATCTCATTGAAAGACTCTCCTTTATCAATGGATTTGAAAATTTTTGTATTTGCCCAATAATCTCTTTTTGAAATCAAATAAATTGAATTTAAGCTGTCATTTAAGACGACTGAATGCCGAATATTTCCCCAATTGTCATTGATCGGAAGCCCTTCAGTAGCAGTCCATGTGATGCCTTCGTCGTCTGAATAATGAGGAACTCTCTGAATAGCAGAAATGAGTCTTCGACCACCATTATGGGATACAAACTTCAATAATCCATGGCTAAAATTAAAATCTTGATTAACCACTTGCCAATCAGAACCATCTCTAGGTCCTTTCCATAAAGTCCCACCTGCCGACAGTAGCCAAATTTCATCTGTTTCTTGATCATATTCAGCATCAAAAACACTTCCAGCTTGATTCAGACTTCCCCGTTCAATCCATGTACCAGTGACTCTACCATCTGCTAATACTTCTAATTCCCCTTCTGGGAGGTTTCCTGCAAAATGCGCATTTTGTACTCGCTTTTTGTGTCGTTCTTTTTGGGTTCGATATTCTATAGCTCGCCAATTGATACTTGGCGCGGCTCTATGCATTTGCTCCATCCATTCTTCGCGTTTGATTTGATTATTACCATCTTCCTCTTGAGAAGAAATGATTGTAGTGGGTTGAGGATAGTAGGTAGGTTCAGTTTCTTGAAGAAAGAAAAATAGACTAGTTCCACCAATTATCAGAATAAAAATTAATAGGATATTTTTCATACTTATCTAAGTGTTTCCTGTTGTGGGTAAATTATATATTGTAAAGGGCTAATTTCGCTAGAAAATTAACCAATTTTGCAAAGCATCGATTAAATTTTGGTGGTTTTCAAAATATTATGACTGCCAAAAGACTAACACTTAACAAAAATATGAAAGCAATTGCAGTTTTTTGTGGTTCTTCCAAAGGTTATAATTCTTTATACACCACCTGCGCAAAGGAATTAGGGAAAGTATTTGCGAATCAAAATATCAAACTGGTTTATGGCGCTGGGAATGTTGGTTTGATGGGAGAAATAGCAGACGCTACTTTGGCAAGTGATGGAAAGGTTTTGGGTGTTATTCCTGATTTTTTAAGAGCTAAAGAAGTTTGTCATACAAAGTTGACAGAGCTTAAAGTCACTGAAACTATGCATGAGCGAAAAGCTTATATGGATGATAATTGTGATGGCGTGATAATGCTCCCAGGAGGTTTTGGAACCTTGGATGAATTCTTTGAAATGTTGACGTGGAAACAACTTCATTTACATCAAAAACCAATTGGGATTTGGAATATAGATGGGTATTATGACCATTTATTGAAGCATATTGAACACATGATCAAAGAAGGTTTCGTGAAGGAAGTTAATCTCAAATTGTTTGTGGTTTCGTCCGATTTAGAGAAATTATTGGAGAAAATGCAAGAATCTAGTTTTGAGGTAGTTGGGAAATGGGTAGATATGAATTTAGAAAATAAACGTTAAAAACCATGTGATGATAACAACCAAAGTTGTTTCATTAAACAAAATGATAAATATGAGTAATCAAAGAGAATTTGACATTATTGTTTGGGGCGCTTCTGGATTTACTGGAAGATTAGTCGCCGAATATCTTTTCAACAACTACGGAGTTGACCAAACTATAAAATGGGCAATGGGGGGAAGAAGTCAAACTAAATTAGAAAAAGTTAGAGCCGAAGTGGCTGATAATTCGGTTCCTTTAGTGATCGCGGATAGTCAAGATGAAGAGAGTCTTAATGCCATGACTCAACGAACTAAAGTGGTTTGTACTACTGTCGGTCCTTATGCTAAATATGGATCAAAATTAGTACATTCTTGTATTTCAAATCAAACTGATTATTGTGATTTGGCTGGTGAGGTTCAATGGATGCGTCGAATGATCGATCATCATCATGAAGCTGCCTCATTGAACGGAACTAAAATTGTTCATACCTGTGGCTTTGACTCGATTCCTTCTGACATGGGGGTTTATTTTGTTCAAAAAGAAGCGAAAGCTAGAACTGGACAGCCAGCCAAAGAAATAAAAATGCGGGTTAGAGCTATGAAAGGAGAAATGAGTGGAGGAACCTATGCGAGCCTCAATAATGTGATGAAAGAGGCCTCAAATGATAAAAGCATCTATAAAATTTTATTAAATCCATATGGTCTGAATCCAGAAGGGGAACAAAGTGGCCCTGATAAAAGAGATCTGCAAAGTGTAGTATATGATAAAACTTCCAAAAGTTGGATATTCCCGTTTGTCATGGCTGGAATAAATACTAAAGTAGTGCGTCGGAGCAATGCTCTTATGGGTTATCCATATGGTGAAGAATTTAGATATGAAGAAGCTATGATGAGCGGTAAGGGGTTAAGTGGGCGAATAAAGGGTCTCACTGCGGCGGCTGCTTTGGGAGTTATGATGCTTGCAAAACCAGGGTCTTTGATAAAAAAAGGAGTAGATATGGTTTTGCCTAAACCAGGAGAAGGTCCAAATAAAACAAAAAGAGAAGCTGGTTTTTACAATTTGAAATTTTTTGCAGAGCTAGAGAATGGTAGAAAAGCTGTTGGGGTAGTGACAGGGGATATGGATCCAGGATATGGTTCTACTTCCAAGATGCTAGCAGAAAGCGCTCTATGTTTAGCAAAAGATAATCTACCAAAAATTGGCGGAATGTTGACGCCTTCGGTAGCGATGGGTGATGCACTTTTGAAACGATTGGAAGAGAATGCGGGATTAAGTTTTTCAATTAATTTTTAACGCTAGATGGGAGTTATTATCTGGTGGTAATTAAATGAACAAAATTTCCCATCTTTCGTTATAAATTAATTGAATAAGGTCGTACTTTTGTGCCCGATTAGGGAGCTCTTTTATAGTATTGGGCGAATATTATTTATCATTTATCGTAGATCAATAAAAAATAACATGCAAACAACAGATTTGAAGTTCAAAGTAAAAGACATAAATCTTTCCGCATGGGGAAGAAAAGAAATAGAATTAGCTGAAGCTGAAATGCCAGGTTTGATGGCGATTCGAGAAGAATTTGGTGGTAGTAAACCTTTGGCTGGTGCACGTATCGCTGGTTGCCTTCACATGACGATTCAAACTGCGATATTAATTGAAACCTTAGTGGAATTAGGGGCAGAAGTAAGTTGGTCTTCTTGTAATATATTCTCTACTCAAGATCATGCAGCAGCGGCAATTGCAGCGGCGGATATTCCCGTTTTTGCATGGAAGGGAATGAATGAAGAAGAGTTTGATTGGTGTATTGAGCAAACTTTATTTGCTTTTGAAGGGGGACAACCTTTGAATATGATTTTGGATGATGGAGGTGATTTGACAAATATGGTGTTGGACAGATATCCAGAATTGGTTTCAAATATTAAGGGATTAAGTGAGGAAACGACAACTGGAGTTCATCGGTTATACGAGCGTGTTAAAAACGGAACCTTGCCTATGCCAGCTATCAATATCAATGATAGTGTGACCAAATCGAAGTTTGATAATAAATATGGTTGCAAAGAAAGTTGTGTGGATGCTATTCGTCGTGCAACTGATTTGATGTTGGCAGGAAAAGTGGCAGTAGTCGCAGGTTATGGAGATGTTGGAAAAGGTTCAGCTGCTTCCTTAAAAGGAGCTGGTTGTAGAGTCGTTGTGACAGAAATTGATCCAATATGTGCGCTTCAAGCAGCTATGGACGGTTTTCAAGTATTAAAAATGGAAAATGCTGTAAAATTGGCGAATATCATTGTTACAGCAACTGGAAATAAAGACATTTTAACAGAAAAACATTTCCGATTAATGAAAGATAAAGCTGTCGTTTGTAATATTGGTCACTTCGATAATGAGATTGATATGGCTTGGCTAAATGATACTTATGGTGATTCTAAAGTTGAAATAAAACCACAAGTTGATCTTTATAACATTGACGGAAATGATGTGATTGTCTTGGCTGAAGGTCGTTTAGTGAATTTAGGTTGTGGAACCGGGCATCCTTCGTTCGTAATGTCCAATTCTTTCACTAATCAAGTTTTAGCTCAGTTAGAATTGTGGGAAAATAGTGCAAATTATGAGAACAAAGTGTATATGTTACCTAAACATTTAGATGAAAAGGTAGCTCGATTACACTTGGCTAAAATTGGTGTTGAATTAGAAGAGTTATCAACTGATCAAGCAGAATATATTGGTGTGACAGTTGAAGGTCCATTTAAGCCAGAATACTACAGATATTAATATGTTCCATTTTTCTGGGCTTTCAATATTGATCCAGAATTAATTGGAAATTGATTAAATAAAAAACGGGTGTGAATACTATTTCATGCCCGTTTTTAGTTGGCGAATGCCACAGGATTTTGTGAATTAGTCAATGACTATTATCTCTCCGTTAGCAAGAATAGTTTTTTCCTCATTTAGAATTACAAACCAATACAATCCTTTGGACAGATCTTTTCTATAAAATTTAAAGAACTTTTGAGATTCAATTTTTTCTTTTCGAACTATTTTTCCAATTGGGCTCAATATCAAAATTTCATTTACAGCTTCTATTTCTGTTAAGTCAATTATCGTGAAAACTGAAAATGGGTTTGGGTAATTCTGAACCATTTTAGTGGACGAAATATCGAAAATTGAATTTACAGGTTCTCTTACTAGTTTAATTTCAAACCACGAACTATCTTGTGGCAATAGGCTGATATCCAATGTTTTAGTAAAAAAGTTGTTTGCTGAAATTATTAGTGAATAATCTCCTGAAGGTAGGATATTTTCAAAATCACCTTGATTTTGGGAAAAGATTGTTTCCGAAAGTTCTACAATTTCAATACTTGCATTTTCTATTGGTTCTAGCGTTAGGCTATCCAAAATTATTCCTGTGATTTTAGCATCAATATTTTCTGGCACCAATTCAATTTTTTCAGTGATAAATCCTCCTTCAATCAGACTTACCGAAACTATTTTTTGCACATATCCTGGAGCATCTACCACTAAGGTATAATCTGCTTCAAAGCTTCCAAATTTGAAATTCCCAAACAGATCAATTGGTAAGAAATTTCCATTTTCAATGATTAAAATAGTAGGATTTAGAATTGTTTCTTGAGTAAAAGAATCTACTGCAGTTCCGTAAAAACGACCTGCTCTAGTTTCATTAAATTCCCATACAAAAAGTCCTTCAGTGCGATCACCACCAATTATTTTTCCGCTTGGGAAATATGGACAGGCAGACCATAGTCCACTAAATCCACCACTAGTGCCAATATAAGTGTCATAAAATCCTACTTCCACAGGAAGAGCTGGATCTGCTATGTCAACAATCCTCATCCCTTCGGTATTATGAGACATAATTGCGAATTCGCCTCTGACATATGGATTGTGAACCAAAGCATCCAAATTGGCAGAATATTGCGCAACTTCATAGGGATTGGAAAGGTCTTCAATATTCCAAATTCGAGCGGGATTTCCATCTTTTTCATCAGCAATAATTAGAAATTTTCCATCTTCAGTTAATGAAGAGCTATGCGTATTACTACCTCCATAATCGAGGGAAGTAATTAAAGTTGGATTCGCTTTTTCTGAAATATCAACAATATCCATTCGCCCTTCATAAAATGCAGCCGCGAACATCAAATTTCCTCTTACATGACAATCATGTATATAATATCCGGGTGAATAAAGTCCAATTTCTTCAGGATTAGCAGGGTCAGACACATTAATGATATGTACACCTTGAGTACTAGAAGTACCGTTAACATAAACAAAGGGGGCATCTGAATGGATGTCTTTTTGAATAATATGACCTTTTGTAAAAGTTTCATTATACGACGTGATAAGTTGTACACTATCGGGCAAAAAGCTCAAGTCAATGACTTGCATGGAATGGTTATCTCCAGAAACATCTGTTACTACATATGCATGATGTTCAACAACTGTGATTTCTCTCCAGTTTGTAACAGGACCTGGAACAAAGTCTAATTCAACCATATTATTGGCATCTTCAATAGAGAAAAAAGAAGTGCCCGATTTTGCACCCAAAAGTGCATATTCAGTTCCATCATTGGCGACATAAGACCAGGATCCCGAATATCGTAAATCATTGCCTTTTACATTGGCAAAAAGATCTACATTTTGGGAGATTTGACCTTGAATAATGGAAATTGAAAAGAATAATATAGCGGTAAAAAGCTCTTTATATGAATATTTCATAGGTGAAAAATTAGTCAATTATTGCTTTAGGATTATTTCAAATTATTTTCTTTGTTTTCAAAACAAAAACTTCTTGGTAATCATGAAAGTATAAAGATTTATAAAATAGTCTTGATTTTCATTTGAGTAATGAATGAATTGGTACTTTAAAGACTCAATAGGATTTTCCTTAAATTCGCAAAAACAGAGCTATAAAATTTATTAAATAATCAAAACAGCATCATGAAATTTAAATGTCAGGTTGATATTGACTTACCAATTAATAAAGTCATTGAATTATTTGATAATCCTGACAATATGAAAGAATGGCAGGATGGTTTTGAAAGATTCGAACATTTGAGTGGGGTTTCTGGGGAGCCTGGTGCAAAAGCAAAAATAACTTATGATATGGGGAAAAGAGGAAAAATGGAGTTAATTGAAACAGTTTTGGTTCGAAATTTACCGCACGAATTTAGTGGAACTTATGAACATAAACACATGACCAATTCCATGAAAAATTCCTTTGAAGAGGTTGGGGCAAATAAAACTCGCTGGGTCGCTGAGCTACACTACACTAAATTAAATGGTTTTATGATAAAAATGATGGCTTTTTTCTTTCCCCGAATGTTTAAAAAGCAAACTCAAAAATGGATGGATCAGTTTAAGGTCTTTGCAGAGCGCGTAGATTAAGGGATTAGGAAAATAATAATCTACGGGATAGTTCACTGAACTGTGCATAAAATTAAAAATAGGTCAAAAACCTGAGTTTTAGAAAAACACAAATCCGCAAGTTCTAACTTTGCCCTTATCAGGCGAAGCGGCGTGAGGCTCTGCTGGGAAGCAACCTGACAAG
>JANSWP010000153.1 GCA_024743405.1 Bacteroidota bacterium | reverse complement strand
TCTAAATTTTTACTTCCTAAAAACCAACGCTTTATGAACCTGCCTTTCAAATTATTGCGGTCATTTGCCTCGGCAAACTCCCTTAATAATTTATCGCCAGAACCATAAATCATTGATTCTCAATTTGTAAAATTTTTAGACATACTCTAACTAAAATCTAGGATTGCCAATTGTCGCAATTCTTTCTTTGAAAAAGCCATAGCTATTAACTATGGCTTTTTCTTTATCAATTTTTCTAATAGGACTCGTTCATTTTCTCCCAATATTTCCAAAAAATAAATGCCTTCATCAACCCCATTCAATTCATAAAAATGCGCTCCAAACCCAATCTTAAATTCCAAAACAATTCTTCCTAAAACATCAAAAACCCTTCCTTCAAAAACTTCATTTGGCACATCCGATTGAAGCCTCAAAATATCCAAAATGGGATTTCCTAAAACCTGAATTTTATCCTCTGCACTTAGCTCTTCTGAATGCAATGGCATCTCAAAAATCTCACAATCTAAATCCCAAGGATTAATTTCAACTGGAGTAGTCGGCATCAAACCCTTCCCTTCAAACCCTTCATAATCAACAGAATACCTAGACATTCGAAAAATTTCGTTAAAATGAACTGACCCACCCTGTGCCGTTGGTCCGCCGTTCCGATTGACTGGATTAACATATTCCCAAACTTTTTCCTTATCCAATGTCAGTTCAAAAGATCGACCTGTTTCGCCTTCACAAATGAGGATATTACCATTGGGCATCATTTCCGCACCAGACATGATTTCAGAATAAAAATCATCATCTGTAAATTCCCAATCAGGTTCATTGGGTCCAAAGGGTTGACCATCTTCAAGGAGATAATTCCCTTCGTTATCTAGAGGTGGCGACCAAATTTCAACACTCGAACCTTTCCAAGCATCATCATTATTAAAAACCATCAACTTTCCTTCATATGGGAGCCCTTTTGGAATCCATCTAATGTCGTGTTGTCTAAAGAAAATTTGGTCATTTTCTCCTCCTCGATTATAGGTTTGAGGATTACCATATCGATATAAGATATCACCGCCTTTGCCTGCATTTCCACCAGAGTGCGAAGCAGCTTGACTAGTCGTTGTTGAATGATCAACAATCCAAATTTCACTAAAATTTCTAGATGAAATAGCAATTTGATCAAGCGCTTCATTATAGGCAATCGCATTCGCATGAACCCAATCCCCATTTGTATCTTCTCCTTCTCCGATATAATTCAGGTCGACCAATTCGGGGTGGTCGGAAACCATTCCAAAGTTTGCTTTTGTCACATTAAAATCTTGAATCAAATGATCCCAAAGCCGCCATTCCCAAACAATATTTGCTTGATCACTTCCGATAGGTTGCAATTCTACGATTCGCTCTGACCAAACCTCGCCATCATAAGCACGTCCATTATCTTTCGAGTTGGATTCAGAATGTTTTTCCCAAGCTAAAACAAGGAAATTTCCATTTGGCAAGGGTTCGATATCATGATGTGCATGGACCATATTATCGGCATAGTTATAGGCCCAAATCACATTGCTTTCCCAATCTAATATCTCCATTCGTCCACCTAATCCGCCACCAGAAAAACTACCACTTGTTTTGGCTGTTCTTAATAAATCCCCATTTTGAAGTATATAACTTGTCAATCCTGGATCATACTCAGATTCCCATGTATGAACTTTAAAACCACAATTATCAATTAGATAGGTAATTTCATTATTCCCAAAAAGTGTATAACCATTGTATGCTTTTGGATTATTCAAAAAGAGTCCAACGGTCTGTTGAGCATTGATTTGAACTTTCAAACAAAATATAACCGCAATAAGGAAGAATATCCGCATATTCGTTTTTTAATTTAAGAAGGTTGGAAATTAACAAAATTCAAAAGATATTTGCGATCACCCAACAAATCTATAAATACCAATCAGTTATATATTATATTATTTTTTAAAACAAAAATCATATAATCCTTAGTTTTGGATTAAAATTTGTAGTAAACCATTAGTTTGATACCTTCGAAAAAGGCCACTGAGGAAAATAATAACCATGAAAAAACGCCAATTCTATACGATAGGTGCCATTTTTTTGTTTTTTTCCATCGCTATTGGGATGGAGTTCGTTTTCACGAATGAGAAGAACTTAGATACCTATGCCCAAAAAATTCAGACCAGCCTTCAAAAAAAAGAACAAGAAGTTGCAAAACTTTTACAAGATACAGGATTTATTCACCGACAGTACAATGGAATTGAAAAGCTGAATCCAGATGTACAACAATCAGATCTTGAAAAGCAAAAAAAACTCACATTAGCTCCTTTTAACGTATGTTTTTATGAAAATGATCAGCTCGTTTTCTGGACACAAAATCAAATCTTTCTAGAACCCCAACACTTAAAAGCTTACCAGTCTGAAAAAAATATTTCGAAGCTCCAAAAACTATCTAATGGAGACTACTTTTTCATTAAAAAAACCTTTGACTTTCGAAAGGATAAAAACCAGTACCTCATTGTACTTATCCCAGTCCGTAATAATTATGCACTTGAAAGCGAACATCTCCAAAATAGATTTCTCGCTGATGATCGACTCATACCGAAAGAAATTATTTTTAATCAAAAACCTAATAAGTACGCAATAAACTCAAATGATGGAACAACCATAGGTTGGATAACTAGCAAGGGCGATTTTAATGACAAAACCCAATTGACCTGGATTTTGATCATCTACTTAATGGGGTTTATCGCACTAGCCATTCTTATCAACGATGCAGCCATTAAACTAGGAAAAGAATTCCGCCCTTGGGTAGGTGCTGCTTTTTTGATTACAACAATTTTTTGTATTAGATACTTAACTGTTTACCTTAAACTCTCAAATAATTTTTCGGACTTAGAGACCTTTTCTGAAACCTTTTCTACTCCAGTTTTGAATAGTTCTAGCTCGTTGGGAGACTTACTTATTAATATTATTTTGCTCTTATGGATGATGGTTTTTTTCCATCGCGAATTCCAAGTTCAGAAGTTTCAAAACGTTTCAAAAACCATTAGATATTCGCTTACGAGTTTCAATTACTTTTCTATTATTTTAGGCATTTTAATGATTGCGGGGGTTTTTAAAAGTTTAGTATTAGACTCTGAGATTGCCTTTGATTTTGATAATGTATTGAACTTAAACTTTCATAGTATTTTAGCCATTTTAGGTATCATTCTCTTGATTATTGCCCTATTTTTATTTAGTCATAGAATGATGTTAACCATCAAAAAAATTGGTTTAGGAACTTATCCAAGACTCGGTTCTTTTTTATTGGCACTTGCCCTTTCTATTCCGGTTGTTTATTTTTCAGACTTAAAGATCCCGCTTCTTCAGTTCACTTTCTTCACCATTATTTTTATTGGCGCGTTTGATTTGTTCATTGATCATCAATCACCAAACCTTACATGGTTGGTCATATTTGCAGCTTCTTCCTCTATTCTATTATTCAAATATAATACAGATCGAGATTATAAGATTCGGAAAGATTATGCCTTCGAGTTGGCAAATTTAAGAGATAGCTTAGCAGAAGAAAGCTTTAATAAATTACACCCAAAAATTGATTATGATCAAAGTTTAAGAGCGTTTGCTAATCAAAAAACAAAAGTCCAAAGTCGCAAATTTACTACCTTAATCAATCATTTTTTTTCAGAAGATAAATACCTCTTTCACAATTATGCCTTTAACATAAATGCCTATTATGCAGAAGATGGAAAATCAGCAATTATTGGTGCTGCTGACTCCTTAGAAATTTATCAAACTCGCTATCGAAAGGCTAAACAAACAGCACATGCAGGTTTGAAATATCTATTCGAAGGAGGTAACTATTTTTTAAGAACAGAGATCGTTGGGATACACCCTATTATTATCTTTTTAGAATTTGAACACAAAGCTTCCAACCCTTCAAAAGTATATACTGAACTGCTTCTAAATCAACAATATAAAGACTTAAGAAATTTAAATCAATATGACTATGCTATCTACAAAGACAGCATATTGGTGGAGAAAAAAGATGGTAAT
Source organism: Bacteroidota bacterium (assembly GCA_024743405.1). Taxonomy (GTDB): domain Bacteria; phylum Bacteroidota; class Bacteroidia; order Chitinophagales; family Saprospiraceae; genus JANSWP01. The sequence goes on along the minus strand of JANSWP010000153.1, from coordinate 3,403 downwards.
TATGATCAGTTTTTGACAGACTCCTTACCAGAGGTTGGAGAAACTATCAAAAATGAACATTCGAGTGAGCGCTCTGAATTACTGTATCATGCCAAAAACAATGTTGTTGTAAAAATTGGTAAAAATATGGGTACCTACTTGAAACCCATTTCTCTGTTTTCTTACCTTTTTGGGTTACTAATTTTTACGGTCATCATACTTTCTTTTTTGAATGCTTTTACGAATGCACTACCAGAAGCACTTCATTTTTCATTATCAAAAACACCCTCTTTACGAAATCGAATTCAGTTTGCAGTCATCGCATTGATATTGATTTCTTTCCTTATTATCGGTTTAGTCTCCGTTTGGCACTTTCAAGATTCCTCCAAAGAATATCATGTAGGTCGATTAGGTAGAAAAGTAAAATCTATTCAAGCTGATGCCACCCATGAAATCCGGCAACAATATATCATGAGAGGTAATGATATTGATTTAGAAGGATTAGTGGAACCACTTTCCGAAATTCATCGACTGGATGTCAATGTGTTTGATTTGAATGGAAATCTAATTAATTCATCCGAAGGAGATATTTTCCGAAAAGGTATTCTTGCCCCTAAAATGGGTGGTTATGCTTTCCAGAATTTGTCAAAAATAGGAAAATCATTAGAAATTCAGGAAGAAAGTATTGGCAATCTCAATTATCAATCTGCTTATATACCACTAAAAAACCCAGAAGGCAAAACACTCGCCTACTTGGGTCTACCCTATTATGAACAACAACGTCAATTACGCTCTGATGTGTCAGGGTTTATGGGAGCCTTGTTGAATGTTTATGTCTTTTTATTGCTCATTGCTGGAGGTATCGCCATTGCAGTAGCTAATTCAATCACAAAACCTATTTCAGATTTAGGAGATAGTTTGAAACGTTTAAAACTGGGACGAAATGAACCACTTTATTGGGAGTCAAAAGATGAGTTGGGAGAGTTAATTCGAGAATACAATCGAATGATTAAAAAACTGGAAGATAGTACAGATTTATTAGCACAATCTGAACGTGAAGGTGCTTGGCGTGAAATGGCTAAGCAGGTGGCTCATGAAATCAAAAACCCCCTTACGCCCATGAAGTTAAGTATTCAATACATGCTTCACGCTTATCAGAGTAATCCTAACAACATAAAACCTCTAATCGAAAGAGTATCAAAAACATTGATTGAGCAAATCGATTCTTTAGCCCAAATCGCTAATGAATTTTCGAATTTTGCCAAAATGCCGAAAGCAGAAAACACCCAATTCCTACTTAATGATTTAGTCGTATCCGTTCACAATCTATTTGCCAATGAGCGCCAAGATATGGACATTAGTCTCTACCTCCCCGATAGTGCCTATTTTGTTTATGCCGATAAAAAGCACTTAACTCGGGTACTCAACAACCTCATCAAAAATGCTATACAAGCTATACCAAGTGATCGAAAAGGAAGAATTGATGTTCGATTAAAGCAAGAAGAAGAAAAAGTAATCATTAAGGTGAGTGACAATGGTGTGGGTATCTCTGAGGAAATGCGAGATAAAGTCTTTGTTCCTAATTTTACCACAAAAAGCTCTGGAACAGGTCTTGGACTTGCGATTTCAAAGAATATTATAGAAGCCGTTAGCGGACGAATTTACTTTGACACAGAAGTTGGTCTTGGTACGGATTTCTATGTGATTTTACCTTTGATTGAAGTACAAGAGGTTACAGAAGTCTAAACAATTTGGACAATAGAGACGTATTTATTTTTTCACATAGTAGATTATTATTTTTAATTTTGGTTTTTATAAACAAGCCTATGTATGCTTCATTACAAAGCATAAATTTTCACCTAACTCCTCTTTATTAAAATCCTTTATAAGTTCTTGGACATAATTAAATTAGAATCCCCTCCAAAACCACCATTTACTGGAGCGAGCCGCTTAACGGCAATGCTCCAGTAATCTATATCTTGATTTTGTCCAAGCACTTACTTAGCCCTTCAGTAAGTTTAGTCCTGAAAAAATCAGTGTATTTATGAAATACTGAATTGATTCATGTGAGGTCAATTACTTTAATACTACTCCCTAATAATACGGTATTCAAATTAGATAATTTCAACATTGAGCCTCAAAATATTGACTGAAAAACGAATTTTATTTGCCCATGGCTTCACTTCAACCCAAAACAGATAAATTAGGAAAAAGGCTTGCAGCCCATTTACTTCGGCGAACGACCCTTTACATTACTCCCGCTCGAATTTTAGAATTTGCGGATAAAACGCCTCAACAGCCCATAACAGAATTAACCACTAAAGCTCCTTTCTTTGAACCCAAAGGACCTGTTTCCACTTCAGGAGATTTTTGGTTAACATCAAGCACTGGTAATAGCGACTCGCACGGTGGTTATAGGAAGTCAGCCGTCCTATTATGGCATCACAATTAGGTATTAAAAGACCCCTCAATCGGGCATCGAATGGCTTTATTTCTCAAAAGTATTTGGGGGGCGAATGATTTAAGCAATGACTGGCAAATTTTTGAGCATGAACGACTATGTCAATTTTATGCCTTAGGCAATATGAAAACCTTTGCCTACAAAATGACGCTCGACCACCAAATGCTTCGTTTTTTGGATAATAATCTCAATAAAAAAGGGCAACCTAACGAAAACTATGCAAGGGAGTTTTTAGAATTATTTACCATTTTAAAAGGGGAGCAAATTGGTGGAGGAAATTATACTAATTATACAGAAGAAGATATAGCCGAAACAGCAAGGGTTTTGACTGGATTTACAACTTCAAACTTTGCAAATAAAGACCCTGATACAGGACTAAGCACAGGTAGAGCTTTATTCAATAATCAAGATATTGGAAATAAACAATTTAGCGATGCCTTTCAAAATCAAATCATTTTAGGAGCGACTTCCCAAGCAGATATGTTTCGTGAGCTACAAGATTTTGTAGATATGGTTTTTAATCAAAAAGAAACTGCAAGGGCATATGTCAGAAGACTATATCAATTTTTCATTCACGATATTATTACAAAAGAAATTGAGAGTGATATTATTCAACCACTTGCTGACCAATTTTATAATAATGGCTATGAATTGAAGCCAATCATGGAAATACTCCTTAAATCAAAGCATTTTTACGATGAGGACGACAGCGATAATTCGGATAATATTATTGGAGGAAAGATTAAATCGCCATTAGATTTATTATTCCAGGCGGCGAATCAAATGTAAGGCTGCCGTTCTAAATTAAATTTCCAGAAGAACCATCCAATAGCTAAATTATGCCATTTATCTATTTTGGAAAAAGACAGAGATTTACGAACTAAACGACTAACTCTGGCTCTAACTGTAGCATTAAAACCTTCAATATAAAAGGTTAAGTCTTTTCCTACTTTATGTTTTTCG
>JANSWP010000010.1 GCA_024743405.1 Bacteroidota bacterium | reverse complement strand
CAAATTCTCAAACAAATACTCTCCATTCGAATCTGTAGTTTGCTCTACTTCAGATGTGCCATCGCACTTCGTTAAAGTAACTGTTACTCCAGGTACACCTTCCTCTCCCGCATCTTGAAGTCCATTCTTATTCTCATCATTAAATACTTTGTCTCCCAATTTCGCAGGTATTTCAACTTGAATAAGACCTGCGTCTACTGTACGGTTATCATCACCTGGCAATAATTCTACACAGGCAGTTTGTCCATTATCTGGATCAGCATCACTATCCAAGCCATCATTACCTACATTTTGGGTGGTAAATTCAAAAGTAGCTGGCAAGTCGAATACAACAAAGTATTCCATATTAGGTGCCAAATCTTCAAATAAATATTTACCATTATCATCTGTATCTTTCTCACCTACAAAGGTTCCATCACACTTTCTCAAAGTCACCTTTACATTAGGAACGCCTGGTTCCCCATTGTTCAATGTTCCATCTTGATTAATATCATTCCAAACCGTATCTCCTAATTTGGCGGGTGCATCGTCCTCAGAACAAGGTGCAGGAGGAATCACCGCTACAGATACATTACAATTAGAGTCATCTTTATCTTCAATAACAAAGTTTAATACTCCAGCTATAATAGGGTATGATCCTAAGTTTATCGTTTCATTATAATTTCCTTCAATCGTTTCTCCTAGAATAGAAGTTGTCCATCCACTGCCTGTAGCAGTACCTGTCACCAATAAATCAAATGTAAAGGTATCGTCACCAGGTCCAGGTGTACCATTATCATCACAAACAATATTACTGGCAACGCCAGTAATATGACATTCAGGTTTATTAGGAATAAACCCAGCATCAATACATAAATTCTCCTCCCCAGCTCCAAGATTTATTTCCTCAGAGAAGCCCATAAAGTCTTGATCACTATCTGCACAATCATCTCCTACATTTTCTGGAGACATAGCCAAACCTGGATTGGCAAATCGAACTTTGTAGCAACCTTCCTCTAAATCATTAAACATATAAATACCATTTAAATCAGTCACATCAAAAGCAATAGGATTAACAAGGTCATCACATTCAAATAATAGCACCCATACAAAAGGAATTCCGTCTTCTGTAAATTCTCCGTTAGCATCAACATCTTGAATGCCATTGCTATTATTATCAAACCAAACTCTATCCCCAATTTTTCCTAGATCTTGGGTACAATCCTCTTCTACTTCTATATCAATTGTTATAGTTTTTCTACATTCTATACATGGTTGATTTCCAGAACCTGTAGGGTCATCAGGGTTAACATCACAAGAAGCACCATCATTATCTGCTATTGATACTAACTGATTTGCCCCCCACTGAGAACCAGAGCTAAGTGGCTGAGAACAAGAAGTATGAAATTCTATCGATTGTAATAAACTACCACCTTGAGCACTATATATAGAGACGAAAGTCCTAGAACTTAATTTATCTTCACCAGCATTACCAGCGTCAATCTCATAAGTATCATTAAGTGCTACTGTACCAGAAAACCAAATATCTCCATCTCCATCTTCTTCATCACCTGCAATGATATAAACAGACGGAGCTCCATTTGTATTTCCAGAACAAGACCACTTATCGCTATCTTGATCTGTATTTGTAGCGTCACAATTTTCACCTGTATATCTCAGGGTTACTATGGTAGGCTTACCAATTTCATCACAACAATCTCCATTGTTGGAGCCGCTTCCAGATGATCCAGAACTTCCCGAGCCACTGCCGCCAGAACCGCTTGAGCCAGAGCTTCCGCTTCCAGAACCATTAGATCCTCCATTTCCTTCATCAGGACATATTACGCCAGGACCAACAGGTCCTCCATTTCCTGTGCTGCTACCAGAGGAACCTGACCCTGAAGACCCAGAACTCCCTGAGCCACTGCCACCAGATCCTCCACTTCCGGAAGAACCAGAGCTACCAGAACCAGATGAACCGCTTGAGCCACTCCCATTTCCGTCGTCTCCATCACATCCATTATCAATGGTTAATGAAACTTGAACCGTACCAGAACTAGCATACGTAACCGTATGAGGACCGATACCTGATGCTACTGGAGGTGTTGCACCTGCGCCAAAAGTCCATGAATAAGTCAAACATGGAAAACCCAAGTCTGGCGCACTAAAAGTAACAGACTCCCCAGCACATACGTCTGTTGGAATATTAATTTCTGGATCAGGACACTCTTCTGGTTCACAATCTTCAGTAACTAAAACTGTTGCACTAACAGTTTGACGGCAATCAATACAGCCGCTTCCACTACTAGGACTATCATTACACTTTTCACCATCCTTATTTTCTAGTTCCATTAATAAATTGGCTCCCCATTGGTTACCTATATCCAATGGTTCAGAACAAGAAGCATGAAATTCTACTTCTTGCAATAAACTACCTCCTTGAGAACTATAAATCTGAATATGCATTTCAGAACTCAACTTATCTTCTCCTGCATTTGCCGCATCTATCAAGTAATTCTCACTAAGGGCAACCGTACCTGAAAACCAAATATCGCCGTCGCCATCTTCTTTACTACTCGCAACGATATATACAGAACCATCATTATTAGCATTACCTGAACATGACCATTTATCGCTTGATTGACTAGTACTTGATGCATCACAACCATCACCAGTATATTTCATGGTGATTTTACTAGGCTTTCCTATTTCATCACAACAACTGTCACTATTGCTACCAGAACCACTTCCACCTGAGCCGCTAGATCCAGAACTACCACTTCCTGACCCATTTGAAACGCCATCTCCACAAATAGTTCCACCCGAGCCTGAGCTTCCTGAGCCACTTCCACCAGAACCACTTCCGCCTGAGCCACTCGATCCAGAACTACCTGAACCACTTCCAGGATCCTCGCATCCATTATCAACAGTTAAAGAAACCTGATAAGCTCCCAATCCACTAAAAACAACAGAGTGAGGCCCAATTCCAGTTGCAACTGGTGGGTTTGCATCAGATCCAAAATTCCACGAATATGAAAAACAAGGAAAACCCAAATCATCCGTACTAAAAACTACGGCTTCTTTTGGGCAAACTACAGTTGTTGAAATATTTAATGAAGGTTCTGGACAATCATCCGTTTGTGTAGAATTACAAGAATAACCATCAGGAAAGATAATTCCTTCTAAAGTCAAACTTCCATATTGATCGCCCAAAAACAATGGTTGCGAACAAGAAGTATGAAATTCTATTTCTTGGATTGAAGAACCACCTTGAGAATTATAAATATGAACGAAAGTTTTCGACCCAAATTTATCTTCTCCAGCGTTGTTAGCATCTAAGGTAAAGGTTCCATCTAAAGCAACGGTTCCTGAAAACCATACATCACCACCATTATTATCCTCTTGATCATTGGCAATAATATATACTGAGCCAGCTCCATTTGGATTACCACTGCAGTTAACCTTATCACTATCTTGAGAATTGTTGGAAGCGCTGCAATCCTCACCAGTATATCTCATGGTGATTTTTTGCGGTTTGCCACTACCTTGATCACAACAACCATTATCATCACCCATGAAGAAAAACTCCATGTTAATGTGGTCATTTTGTAGTAGATCCTTTTGAGATGAATCCAATAAACTGGAAAAGCAAGCTGGGGTTTCTTCCGAACTATAATCCATATGGATATTTAATCCATTAAGGGAAAAGTTTGCAAAAAACAAACCCAAGAATGCCAAAAGGAATCCTGTTTTTTTTGTAGACATAAACGGCTTGTTCATAATGTAAGAATTAGTTAGAAATTGTTTGATTTTGATTGTGTTATTGTTTGATACTCTTTTAAAATTAAAACTGTCAATCCACAGTCACAACCAACTCATTTTCAATTAATTATTCTAAGAAAATTATAAATTATCACGCATAATCCTGCCATGTAGAATGAGTGAATTTATTCTATCACATTAGGATTTAATCCTTATTTTAATATTGATTTTGTGAGACCTTTTTTCTAAAAAATCAATGCTTCAATGCTACTTTCTGCCTCCATTTTCTTTCGCCCATCTGAATCTCTAAAACATATAATCCAGAAATAAAATCAAGGGTCGGAATGCGCAATTTAGAAGATCCAAAATCCTCTTTTTGCCAAACCAATTGTCCTAAATTATTGTACATAGAAACTATTTTTTCTTTATCAATATCTGTTTTGAAACTCACATAAAAGAAATCAGTGGCAGGGTTAGGAAAGACCTCAAATAATTCGCTTTTTTCAATCTCCGCAACCGAATTAATTATTTCATTATTGGTTTCAAATGTTGGAATTTGGAAAACAAATTCACCGATTCCATTGGGTATTCTAGCGCTCACTTTATTGGTAATTTGCTGTGAGAAAGTAAGGGAATCAATCACTGTCCCATCTTGATGAGAAAGCATAATAAATTCACCTGACTTAGACAGTTTAAAATTGGTATGGAATCCATCCTGTAATTCATCTTTATCAGCCCAAACCACCAAATAAGATTCGCTTTCTAAAATTGCTCCTTCTGGAAATTTCCACTTTTTCGGTTTATCAATTTCATCTGTCAAATAATAATTTGACAAGTCAATTTGAGTGTTCGTATTATTGAATAATTCTATCCAATCTTCTGATTCACCAGCATTATCTGTGATCCCACTATCCTCGTCATTGGATGCCATAAATTCGTTGATCGACACATCTTGAAAAGATAGGCTGGATAACACATTAGAACATTCAAAACCTAATGTCGAAAGATCTTCACTAGAAGCGTTAAACCTATTCTCAAGTACCCATTTGAGCGCTGGGATTTTTGCACCATTGCCGCCACCTGTACCGTTACCCGCATCATATTCAAAATAATTTCGGGTAAAGTTGTAGTTTTTATCTTCATAGATTCCTGCTCTTATTAATTCTACTTGGGCATCCATTAAGGGAAATAGTCTCTCGGCATTAAAATTGGTCTCCTTAATTATGCAAACAATTTCTTGGTAGCGTTCTAAAAAACTGGGTACAGATAAAAGCCTATCTATCAACACTTTATCAGGATTATTGATAATTAACGGAATATCTAAATCGTAATCTACGCCAGACTGTTCTACCGTGTCTGTATTTAATAAAATATTATAGTATTGCACTTCACAAAGCGCATCCCACCCACTATTACAACAGTAATCATCTTCTGATATCACCTGTTGAAATATGGGATCAGTAGCTGGATATGGCGACAATCCATTTGCAGCTGTCATACAATCAGATGGATTAAAATCTAGGTTGATTTTTTGACAACGCATTTGTTCACACACAATGCCATTTTGAGTTCTACTTGCCGTCAAACAAATTTCAACATCTCCTTCTCCCGTGAAAATATGAACAGGATTTTGCTCGTTGGAAGTCACTCCATCACCAAAATCCCAATACCAAGATTCGGCAGGGGGATTCGATTTATCTAAGAAAAGAAAGCTCTGATTATTTTGAATAAACTCAAACCTTGATTTCATCATACAGGCTGAATCTACTGGTGGAAAAGGATTTCCTTTTCTTGAAAAAGTACCACCCATACTTAAATTATAATCCCATGGAATCCACTCAAATTTATCTGTGGCAGGATTATGATATAAATACCAATTGCGCTCATTATCAAGGTAAGAATCCCAATTATTAGTTAAAACATCCACTGCCAAAACATGTAAGAATCTATCAACATTAAATACCTCTTCTATCAATAGAGGAAATTCATCATCAGATGAATTATTTAGAACATCTAAAAACTCAATAAAATCACTCCAATCATCTTCATCTTCATTTGTTTTCAATTGAAAATCTTGCTGATAAAGAAAAGGATTTTGACCCACCCAATTCAATTCAGACCAGCCTATATTTTTTATTAATGTTCCTGATGCATCTGCAAAATTATTATTTAAAAAAGTCTTGTCAATTTGTTCAATAATGCCATACAATCCCCAATATTCATCATTAATAAATAATTTACAATGAGACACTCTAGGTGCTGGAGTGCCTGCCGTACGATGAATGTTATAAGCCAAAAAATCGCGCATCATACTAGGATCTGCGGCGCCATTATGAAGGTTAAACTTTTTGATCCCGTCATATTCTTGCCCATCACTAAAAATATTCAAATCCACCTTAAATGGCTTTTTAAATTCAGAAGAAGAATAATTAGAGGATAATCCTTTCTGTCGAATCCCTACCGTATTCAAAACATGCCCATCAATCTGCATAATTGCTTCTAAGTAAGGTACCTCTACCCCACTATCATCAATATGATCATGATAGTTATCTTCTAGGATATCCCAATAATCCGAAGACTCGAAGTAAATTCGGATTTCGTGTAGGGAGGTATGATTAAAAAATTCAGCTCCCTGTTGTGCACATAAGTTAGTACTTAGTAAGAGTCCAAAAACCAGTGATCTGATAATCCTTGAAGTCATAGTGTTTGATTTTCTATGCATAATATTGGCTAAACTGAGTTGGTATGATGATGCGCTCAGTGCAAATTATTTACTATTTTTCATTAAAATCATTAAGGCATGGAGGGAGTGCCAAATGGGAGTTAGACCTTTAATTAATAGTGAGTGAGGAAAAAAAATTAAAGCTTATCTTTTATTACAATGTGAAACTATACGATTCTAAAATAAAAAACTAGCCATAGATTATATTTATGATAAAACCCCGTAGAATCACCTACGAGGTTTATGAAAAACCCTCACCTAAAGGGTTGCAAATCACTATTTTTTGGTTTTTTGAGCTGTTAATTAGCGTATTGTTTTCACCTTTAAAACACAATTTAAGTAACTATAAACACTCAAAAATTATACATCAAACTCGCATTCACACCAACTGAAAATTTGGAGGAATGAATAAAATGATCAATATGAATTGGCGAAATCGCTCCCATAAGAGTGGGTTCAAAAACGAAAGATAGTTTGTCATCAAGATCATATTCAGCCCCAACAGAAACTAAAAAATCAAAAGAAACTGGCACTAGGCTTTGAAGGGATCCTTTAGAATCATTTGGCTGATTGAATCTAAATTTGGAATGGGAAGAGCTTGCTTTTTCCACTATGAATTCATCACTCAATAAAATATTCGCTAAAACCCCACTTTTTATTTTCATATTTAAGCGACCTTGTCCAATTTTATAAGTAGCCAAAAGTGGGATGGAAAGGTGCTTTTGTATGGTAGCTGTTTCTATTCTAAAGTCAATTTTTTCATGTTTTGGTGGATTATTATCTGGATTGGTATCTTCAATCATTAATTCCAAATCGACCACTCCAGAAGATGTATTTAAATGATAATCCAACTTTCGTTGATTAGACATGGAATTGGGAACATTTTGCACTTTATCTTTTATCTTATCAAAATCAAATCGTGCCGTATGAAGATTATTTATGGTGGTTGTACGGTAATTTATCCCTGATTCAAAACCCCATTTCTTATCGCCTTGATAGCCAAATACGATCCCATAATTTTGTGTGACCCCATTTCCCGATCCAGTCTCATCAAAATCACATTTTTGATTTCCACCTCCTGATGATCCCGAATTATGAGATGATTTTTTATCTATTCGTCTTATTTTTTCAGTAGACGAAAAAACACCTAACTGAGTGCCTAAATATAACCCACCCTTCGATTTTGGGTTTGGTATAATTGAATTATTCCTAGGATTAACGGAAGGTATAACTGCCTCTGGAATTGGAAATTTTGCTAATTTATTTAATTCAATTTTGTTTGGAAAGGAAAGGTTTACTATGGTTACCGATTCTTCCTTTTGAAGCCCCTGATCAACCAATCGATTTTCTAAACCATCAAATGCTGTTTGCTCTATTTCTGAAGGTTTCATTTTGCTAACAGAAAAATTTTCACCACTATCATTTTTTTGTGTCTGCCCCACTAAATTATTTTCTCGGTTTTTATATTCAACAGTTACATTATCAATAAAACCTGTCGTCAATTCAGGTTTTGTTTTCGAATCAATAGTCTCAATATCTCTTTGGTTTTCTAATACATTATTTAACTCCGCAACTGTATCTTCTAATTCTATTGATTTAATTTCCACTTCTTCTGATAACTGATCTATTCTATTCTGAAAATAAAAATATTGCCCAATAAACAAACCAGATACAACAGCCACTAACGCCCCAATCCACCATTTACTCATAAAAACGGCAACTGTAGTTGAACTTCCTGAAGCTAAGCCAGCTTGCACACCTTCCCAAACGGAATCAGAGGGAGCTTCTTCATAGCGGTCGAAGGACTTTTTTAAAAAATCATCCAAGCCATCATTATGTAGTTTTTTATCCATATCGTTTTTTTGGTATGTAGGTGTAACTCATTATTTAGTCAAACTTTTTTCCACCAAGGATCGCATAAACTTTTTTGCTCGATTTAATTGTGATTTGGATGTTCCTATAGATATACCCAAAACTTCAGAAATTTGCGGATGGGTATATCCCTCTAAAACATATAAATTGAGCACCGTTCTAAATCCTGGTGGCAGCTTTTGCATCAACTTTATTAAATGGGAAGCATTTTCTTCTTCAAATTCAAAAACTAGATCTTCTCCTCTCAACCGATATTCTTTGTCAGATAAATCATTAGTTTGAATAGTTCTCTTTTGTTTTTTTAAATGATCCAATGCCACATTCAAAATCACTTTTCTTACCCAGCCTTCTAGGCTTCCATTGCCTTTATATTGGTATAAATCACGGAATACTTTTATAAATCCTTCCTGTAATACGTCCTCTGCATCCTCTCTGCTATTGGAATAACGAAGACACATAGGAAAGATTCTGCTTTTAAATCGATCATAAAAAATTCTTTGAGAACGGATATCGCCCTTTTTACATGCCTCTAATATGTCGAGTCCTTTTCCTTGCATATATCCTCTAGGTGAATTTTAAATTAGTGATTTTGCTCATTAGGTGCAGCATTTAGATAAAGGGTTGCACCACTCCTCACAAAAACAAGAAAGCTATATTGAATTCAATCCAATATAGCTTTCTTGAGAAAGTTAATTCGACCAGTATTTTATCTGGAAATAATAAATTTTCTAACCTCAACGCCTCCGATTTGAACGAAGTAAATACCTTCACTCCAATCTGATACATCTATAAACTTACGCCCACCTGTAGCTGTAAAATGATCCATTTGACGACCGACCACATCATAAATAATCACATCTGACCAAATACCCCCTCTCCACTCCAGGGTTAATATATCTTGAGCAGGATTTGGGAATAATTCAAGAAAATACTCTTTCATACGATCTGTTGTTGGTAAGATTTTGTCACAAAAAGTAGTATCAGGCTCCAATTCTATCCATCCCTTTGGACTCAAATCTCTTCCTTCAAAGGCTGAATAATCTGTCGGAAATCTATTAAACCGGAAGGTTAAATTGTTATTGACAATAAGGGAATCACCTTGTGTGGCTGGAGCACCCCCAACTAGCGGAGTGCGGTATTCCCAAACGATCTCATTATCAGGATTTAATTCAAATGTATAACCATGCCGCCCATCACAGATCAGAAAATTACTGTTGGGAAGTACCTGAACACTTGACAAACCAGTAGAATACAAATTTTGAGGCGCAACCGGATGTTCCAAAACAAGATCAAAATTGGTAGGACCCCAAGTTGGATTATCTAATGTATATTGCCAATCATACATATCCCAAGGAGTTGGAAAGATATTGGCAGTCGAATAGTCTACCCCTACACGATTGTTAAAAACGGCTATTTTCCCAAAGTTTGGATTCATAAAATCAATATGATCATCTGCCCAATGAGCGTCATGAGGATTAAATAACTTTTGGTCATCTGCTGTTCCTCTTTTATAAACCGCTGGATTTCCCCAACGATACATCAAATCTCCTCCTCTATTACCCATTCCACCAAAATGCCCAGCGGCCTGTGCAGTCGTGGTGGTATGATCAATAATCCATACTTCTCCAAAAAAGGGAACACAAAGTAAAATTTGATCTAATTCCTCATTGTAATCAATCGCATTGCTATGCATCCAGTCAGGATTCCCATTATTAGAATAATAGTTAACGTCTATCAATTCAGGGTGATCGGAAACGACTCCATAATTAGCTTTAGTGGAATCAAAATCTTGAACCAAATGATCCCAAGCATGCCATTCCCAAACAATTTCATCTGTATTTGGATTTACTTCGATAATATAATCTGACCAGATTTTGTTCTGCGAGGTAATTGATGTATCTCGTCCATTTTGAATTATTTCATCCAACCTTTTCTCCTCCCAAACAATCATCAAAATATTCCCATTTGGAAGGGGTTCTATATCATGATGCAATCGCTCCAAAGTATCGTTTTTTGTAAAACTCCAGATCAGATCATTATCCCAATCTCTAATTTCTACGGTTCCGCCGCCGCCACCAGCCCAAATTGGATTACCAACTACAGCCGCAGGTCTTTTAGTTTTAACTAGCGTGCCATCAGGTCTCAAATAAGCCATATTCCCTGGTCGGACATCTGCTTCATCTTCCCAAGTATGAACAATTTCGCCGCACATATCTAACAGATAAACATTCGGCTGATTGTGTGGATAAATTATATTATAACCATCAAATGCTTGGGCTGGATCGTAGGAAAGAAGACCAACCGTATTTTGAGCATTAACTGCAACTGCATAAAAAAGAACGAGTAGTAATAGTAAATTTCTTTTCATGTTTTCTATTTTTTTAGTGCTTTATCAATTTTTGAGTGTACAATATTGGTGATTTTTGATTAAAAATTTGGATAAAGTACATTCCTGGAAGCCAATTTCCTGTATTTATTTGAATTTCTTTTTGGTTGAATTTTTCAATAAATATGCTATTCCCCATAACATCAACTATTTCAATTTCAATGTTTTTCGCTAATAAATTATCAATGAATAAATCTTCATAAACTGGGTTATTCTTTAAGGTTACACCCTCTAATTTTTTTGCACTGGAAATACTAGATATCGGGTCAGAGAATAAAACACAATCATTAGGTAAAGGATCTAATTCAATGGGATCACCAGCCTCCAAATTTTTCCCAATAAAACCAGAAAAATCTGGTGCATAACGTAATACTTTAAAAACATCATTGGTAGTTGGATTATTACCTTGAGAAAAGGGTCCATTATTCCCAACTGGGTTTTTATAATTCCAAACTTGAGTGCCATCGTTCTGTATTTCAAAAAATTCGCCAATTCGCCCGTTGCAAATAAGGGTATTTCCATTAGGTAAACGCTGGGCTCCAGAAACTCGAGCTGCAAAAAAATCAGTTTTGGGAATAGACGTATAAGTCCAATCTAAGTTTTGAGGATCAAAAGATTGTCCTCCTTCAATTAAATAATCTCCACCAGAAGTTATTGGAGGATTTATCACATCAATTGAGGAATAATTGCCATCAGGCCGCCCTCCTCCATTATTAAAAATCATAATTTTGACCTCATCCATTAACCCTGGCTTTATCCAATGAACATCATGTTGACCAAATAATTTCTTATCACTAGAAGTTCCTCTTTGATAGGTTTGCGGATTACCCCATCGATATAAAATATCACCTCCTTTTCCAATATTGCCGCCAGAATGGGAAGCTGCCTCTTGAGTAGTAGTAGAATGATCTATTATCCAGAATTCATTGAAATTTCTAGAACTGATAACAATTTGGTCCAACTCAGAATTATAGTCAATTGAATTTGCATGGACCCAATCTGTACCAAATTCACTCCCAAAATTCAAATCCATTAATTCAGGATGATCAGAAATCACACCTGCATTGGGCAGTGAATTATCATAATCTTGAATTAAATGATCCCATAAATGCCATTCCCAGACTATATTTATTTCATTTGTACCTATTGGTTCTATTTCAACTACTTTTTCAGACCAAAGCCCTTGGGCTCCAACATTATCCGGATTGCGGCCTGCCAAAATCGCCTCCGTTTGTGTTTTTCTTTCCCATGCCAAAACTAAAATATTCCCATTAGACAAAAGTCTTACTGAATGATGTTGATGGTAATCATCTGAAGAATAATTATAACTCCAAATTAAGTTGCCCTCCCAATCAAAAATCTCTAACCGTCCACCTGTACCACCACTACTAAAAGAGCTTCCAATTCTAGCAGTTCTTAATAAATCCCCATTTGGAAGCAGATAAGCCATCATTCCCGGGTCATAGTCACTTGTCCATTCATTCACTACATTTCCACAATTATCAATTAAATAAGTTTTATTATAGGTTGTTGGAGAAAACAAGGTGTATCCATTGAAGGATAAAGAGTCATTTTGGAATATCCCCATCGTCTGAGCAGAAAGTCCATTTGATAGAATCAAAATAAAGGCGAGTGCCCCCCAAATACCAAGTCTTATTTGAATTCGGTTCTTATTTAAAGCAATGGGCAATAAGGCGAAATAAATTTTCATAGTCAATTATTCAATATTAGACCTCAAATGTCCTCTTTACAGTTTCAATAAAAAAATAAAATAAAACATATGTAAAATGACGGGCATGAAAAGTCTCTACTCCTTTTTGTTAAGCTGCAGTTTCTAAACTAATCGAAACTTTTAACATAAAAATACTGGTAACCTATTCCAATAATTAATATGTAGCTAGCGTAAAGTATTAATTTTGTAGTATAGGGTATAAAAATTTACTCAAGCTAAACCTTACAGTGCCTATGACCCGATTAAAAATTACACTCTCAATTATGGCCATGTTCATTACTCATTGCCTGTTGGCAAGTTGCCCCTCTGATGCGAAAGCAAAGATTGTCAATCTTGATAAGCAGGGTAATCAACTTATACTTGAGTATATAATTGAAGGTCGTTTTTCCTATGATGTAGAGTCAATAGAAGTCATCAATCGGTCATTAGGCGGAAATACAATTTTGTCTTCCATTTCAGGAGACCTATATGAATTGGTACCTGATAAAAAATACAAAATCATATGGAATGTAAAGGAAGATGTAGATATAATTGAAGACATTCAAAGAAGTGATTTCGAATTCCAATTTGTTATGACGGATGAAGCTTGCACCTATTTTGAGCGATGGCATAAGGTTCACTTTGGCACTTTTCTTTCCCCGTTTGGAGGCTTTACATTTGGTAATAAAAGTGCATCAAGGGGTTTGGGGTTAGCTTATGAGTTTGGTATTTATTTAGATAAAAAAATCGGAGAAAATACACGAGTAGGAATAGACGTTTTTTATGCCCAACAAGGAATGGGAATTGACAGGAGTAGAGATGTGATTTTTAATGACAAGGCATATGATATGAAGAATATCCGCCTGAGGATCAAATCGTTCAATTTTGCACCTAATATCCGATGGAAATTGGAAAATTCAACGTTCTATACTGGATTGAACTTTAAACTTGTATCAAATGCCAAATTAAAACTAAAAGCTGATCCGGTAGATGGAAGAAAAGAGAAAATTAAAGTTCCCGTTTTTGAGTCTACTGAAATATTTGAGTACGCTTCCATAAATGCTCCTTTAAAGCGGTTTTCTACAGGATGGTTTATAGGTTTTGATTGGTCAAAGCCAAGTGAAAAAAGTACATTTTATGTGAAAATAGGAGGTCAATTTACAGATTTAATGAACCAAAGTTATTGGTTTTTCCCAGGGGCTGCCGAACAAGATGTATTAGATTTTAGCGGAAATTCTTTGAAGTTTACTTATATTCAATTTGGTACCAGATGGAATATTTCTGGAAATTTAGTTAAGTATAAAAAATAAACTTCCCGCTAAGGAATGAAGGATTAATAATTGATTAGATCCTAATAACACCTGACAATCAAACAACTAGATATTTTTAGATTGGGAAAATCTAAAAATTCTTAGGAATGAAGGTTAACTAAAGTATCATTTTTAGGCTAATTATTTTTTTCTTAACCGAGGCGTTGAAAAGGAGCATATCCATTGATACGTGACTTATTCAACAACGAAGATTAAAGGAAAAAGAAGTGCATAAAAGTGTTATTTTATATAACCTTCATTCCTTACTCTTTAAAAACAGCTAAACGTGAAAACAATCTTCGCAATCCTAATAACGATTTTGACCGTTCAAATTTCCTTTGCTCAATGTCCAATTAGTTTTTATGATTTAGAAACATTGATTCCAAGAGAGAGAGATGTGGCTTTAGAACGATGGGCTGAAAAAGGGGAATATGAACCAACGACTGATTATCAAAACCGATTGCAAAACCAATATGAATTAAAAAAGGTCGCTTTTGGTGATTCTATTCTAAATATCTATAAAGAACGATACAAGCGTAGTTTGCCATCCTTAGAATTCAGTTTACTTGGAGATTATGACGCTGACCGACAGGTATTTGAAGGGGAGATTAATTGTTTTAATAGTTTCTTTTTACAAGTTCCAAAAGAAGAAGCCAGAGTTTTTGCCTCTGATAAACGTAAAAAGGTAAAGGCTATTGATTTAGGGGTTTCCAATAATGACTGGAGTTTAACGGAGGTTGAGGTTTTTAGTCCGAAACTCAAAAAGTCATTTTATTATTATACCAAACAAATAATTGAATATATCCCTCAAGAGACTTTTGGAACTTATGCTGAAGTAACTCAAAATGAACCTGAACCCCCTGTTTCTAAAGTAGTATTCGAAGAGCCTGATTATCCAATGCCTGATGGCATTTACAATATACATACTAATCTCCCAAAAACACAAAACGAAAATGATAATGCCATCGCCATCATTATCACCAACCAAAATTATTCAATTGCGAATGATGTAAAATATGCGATTCAAGATGGAAAAACCATCAAAAAATATTTGATAGAAACGATTGGGTATAACGAAGACAATATTTTGGTATTTGAAGATTTAAAAAGGATAGACTTCGTCAAAATATTTGGAAATTACGAGACTCACACTGGGAAATTATTTAATAAAGCCCAAGACGGAGAACGCGACATATTTATCTATTATGCTGGTCATGGAGCTCCCGGATTAAATAATAAAAATGCTTACTTTTTACCTGTAAATTGTGATCCTTCCCAAGCTGAATTTGATGGTTATTCTTTGGATTTACTTTTAATGAATTTAGCCAAGATACCAGCGAAATCAAAGACTATGGTCGTTGATGCTTGCTTCTCTGGGATAAATATTCAGGGAATTTCAGGCGTGTCAAAAATTGGCATCCGAAAGAAAATCAATAAATATGATGATGGAAAAACAATCGTATTAACCTCCTCTGAAGAGGATCAATATTCTTCATGGTACCCCGCAAAAGAACATGGTTTGTTTACTTATTTCTTTTTAAAGGCAATACATGACAAAGAGCATTCTGATCAAAATCAAGATGGTCTTTTAACCTACCAAGAAATTTTTGAGTATGTCTCTGATAAGAACAATGGAGTACCTCATTGCGCAGGTGTAATACTTGAAGGGTTAGTCCAAAGACCCGAAGTCGTTTTAGGTGAAAGCCTTTTACATAAAGAGTTTATTAGGTATAAATAGAAATATTGGGGAGAAGACTTCTCTTTCTCCCCAATATTTCTACTTTCATTTTTCCCTTCCTACAACTTTTTAAATCTTTAATTTGTCTTACCTTTTAGCCCAAAAATGAAACTTTTGAATCCCCTGATACTGTTCTTTGGTATTCTGTGAGTTGGGCACAAGGTGAAATCGACTAAAATACTGCACTTGATAAGTAAGTGCTTGGACAAAATCAAGTTATAGATTACTGTAACATTGCCGCAAAACGACTCGCTCCAGTAAATGGTGGTTTTGTAGGGGAGTCCAAGGACTTAAGAGAGCAGAATTAAGTTGCACTTAAATGAAAAATTCTAACAATAGAACGATGAGTATCTTTAATGGGCATTGGAAAGTATCGGAGGAACAGGCGCTGAAACTTCAAAAGGAGTTAATCGAAAAAATTGAAATAAAATCCTTAGAAAAACCAATTCGATATATAGCTGGAACAGATATAGCGTATAATAAAGCCAACGATACTATCTATTCCGGAATAGTGGTTCTTGATTTCAATACATTAGAAGTTGTCACTCGTTCTACTGTCATTGATCAGGTACATTTTCCCTACGTGCCAGGATTACTTTCTTTCCGTGAAATACCTTCTTTATTTAAAGCTTGGGAACAGTTGACTATTAAACCAGATTTGATAGTCACAGACGGTCATGGTATTGCACACCCCAAAAAAATGGGCGTAGCCTGCCATTTTGGAATCATTACAAAAACACCCACAATAGGAGTTGGGAAGAAAATTTTAATCGGTCACTATAAAGACTTAAAAGAATCTAAGGGAAGTTTCGCGCCATTAATAAAAGACTCAGAAACAATAGGCTATGCTTTCAGAGCAGGCAACTGTCTAAAACCTGTATTTGTCTCCCCTGGACACCTTTGCAATTTTAAAGATGCTTTAAATATAATTTCAAAATGTGCCATTGGTTTCCGAATACCCGAACCCACTCGTCAAGCAGACATCATGGTAAATGCACTGAGAAGAGGAGAATTAGAAGTTGGCTTACTTTAGAGATTACAAAGTTAACTCTCTTTGAAGGCTATACTTAAATCACCGAAGAAGTCAATTCTATCTCTGAATACTCAAAGGATTTCTTGTATCTTTCTAATATTTTTTCAGTTTCAAATTCTTTTCCTTGTTTTAGCAAGCTTTGATAAAGCCCCATTAATGCCCATCCATTTTCTTTTAATTTTTTCAAGTCTTCTCGATATACGGTCTCTGCTTCTCCATATTTATCTGCTTCCATCAACACATGTCCTAATAAATGTCGAACAGAAAAAAACCAATCCGGAGGTTCATTATAAGCCAAAGCATCTTCCTTGGCGACCGCTGCTTTCAAAAGTTTAATAGAAGTTTCAAAATCTCCCTGTCTGAAGGCTAATTCTCCTTCCAAAACAAAACGTGCGATATAGATCAAATCAGATAAATGATTTATTCCAAAAAACTTTTTGCCTTCAAGACTTTCATCCTCCTCTAAGGATTTAATGGCATCTAATTCAACTTTTGCTGATCTAAAGTTCTTTTTGGCAGCAAAAGCCATACCCCGTGCATAATGCCAAATGATATTTGGATAAACCATTTGCTCTGTGGGTTTTTCCTCTTTTAGAATTTCCTCCCACATGGCAAATTTCACCATGATATACCAGGGTATTGAGTAAAAATGCTGCATGGAAACACCATCAGGTTCTAACATCAACTTATGATCTATTACATAATCCGCCATATAATGACTGGCTTCCAATGCTCGGTTACCTCTTCCTTCCAAAGCTGCACAAGCCGCTAAAAAGTGCCAATTATGAGGATAATAGCCTAATGGATATATACCTGCCTCATGACAACCTGCAACATAAGTGGAATCAACTTTGACTGCTTTTTCATTAGCTATTGCTCCTTTATGATAATGCCCTGTGTTTATGTAGGTATGAGATGGCATGTGTACTAAATGCCCAGACCCTGGTACAGCATCTCTTAATTTATCAGCATAAGGAATTACTTTTTCAGGATAAGGACTCGCCTCCAATCCATGAATATATAAGTGAATCGCCTGCGGATGGTTTGGGTTCTTTTTCAAAATACCTTCAATAATATCAACGATTTCTGGCGTCCATTCTCTCGGTGTACCATCTTCAGGATTCCACATATCCCATGGGTGGAGATTCATTAATGACTCCGCAGTGATTGCTGCGATATCAAGGTCTTCAGGGTAAGTTTCATGAATTTGTTTCATTTCTTTGGCAAAGGCTTGATAATAAGGGCTAGCATCTTCCTCTATTGTTTTGGGATATCTTTTTGACAAAGCATTGATTAATGCTTGTTCTTTTTGGGAGCCATTTGACATCCTCAATTTTGCATTCATCAATGCTTCATTTATTCTCGGCAAAACCTCTGCTGAAACATTAGGTGCATTATAATTTGGACCCAGTGCCCATGCGATACCCCAATAACACATTGCACAATCAGGATCTTGATTGGCAGCCTCTTTAAAAGAACGAACAGATTCTGCATGATTGAATCCATAAGCAAGTACCAAACCCTGATTAAAATATTTTTGGGTCAATCTTGATTGGGTCGAAATAGGGAAGTTTAAAACGTTCAACCCATCAAACAAAGGCGCTAATTTTCCATCAAAACCAGGTTCTGTATCCAAATCGGTTACCTTTGGCCCACAAAAACTTGGTGTCTTTTTATCCGTTTCTTGAATAGCTTGTTTCTTGATGTTACAGGTCAAACTAAGAACTGCAATGAAGGAGAATAAGGCTAGTTTTTTCATTTTGGTGGTATTTTTTTTCAGAATTTGTATCCGAAGTTACGTATTTTTTAAAACTGAGCATTTAGTCGATTTTATGCCCAACAAAGCCTTTAGATCCGTCGTTTAATTTTCGTTACTTTGAAATTCCAAATTCACCAACACCGATTCGCCTTTAACGAACCTAATGTTTATGAAATATTTTTTCTCTTTTACTTTCATTTTAATACTCCTAATTTCAGCGTGTACTTATACCCAAAAAGTACGGGACGGAAAATTTGCATACGAAAGAAAACAATACGCTGTTGCAGTGGACTTACTCAATCGAGAAATCAAAAAAGCCAAGACACAAAAGGAAAAAGCTGAATTTTCCTTCCTCCTAGGCGAGTCTTATAGGAATATTAACAAATTATCAGATGCCACCATTTGGTACAAGGCAGCCTATGATTATGGCTATGGAACAGATGCACTAAAGCAATACGCTTATGCATTAAAAACCAACCAAGAATATTTGGAAGCTATTCAAGCCTTTAAAGATTTAGGAATCGAAATAGGAAGTCCTTACGAGTACCGTAAGGATGTAGCAGCTTGTAAAGTGGCCATTCAATGGGCAAAAGAAAAATCAAAAGAATATTTAATCGAGTTAGCCGAGTTCAATAGCGGAAGTTCTGATTACGCTCCCACCTTATACAAAGACAATCAACTAGTATTCACCTCTGACAGAAGTGTTAGTGCAGGCGAAGAAACCTACAATTGGACGGGTAACGACTTTTCTGATTTATTTGTGGTAGATTTAAACACCAAAGATGTCCAACCATTTGATAATCAGCTAAATACTGAACTAAACGAAGGAACTGCCATTTTTACAAAAGATTATTCAGAAGTGTATTTTGTCCGTTGTTTTGGGGATAAAAAAGATGATTATTTCTGTAAATTAATGATGAGTAAACTCAATGGGAATAATTGGACTGTTCCGGTTGCTTTAAATTTTGTACAAGAAAAAATCAATTATGGTCATCCGTCCATTTCTGAAGATGGAAGCACACTTTATTTCTCTTGTAAATCGAATGATGGTTGGGGTGGTTTTGATATCTATTTTACTGAAAGAATACCTGAAGGTTGGAGCGATCCCCAAGTAATGAGTCGAAGCATAAACACACCCAATGACGAGAAATTTCCATTTATAGATAAAGACACTTTATACTTCTCTTCCAACGGGCATACTAGCATGGGCGGCCTAGATATTTTTAAAACATATAGAATGCAAAATGGGGCTTGGACACCTCCACAAAACCTAAAAACACCTATCAACTCTGGTGGAGATGATTTTGGATATATGATTGATTATCAAACCAAAAAAGAGGAGGATGTTTTGCAGATTGGATATTTTAGTTCCACCAGATCAGAAGGTAAAGGTAGTGACGATATTTATAGGTTCGAAAAAAGGATTCCGCCGCCGGAGCCCGAAAAACCGGAAGAACCAGAGATCGTATACAAAATGATTTTGGAAGGCTACGTTTTGGAAAAAATTTATTCAACCCCGGGCGATCCAGACAGTAAATATCTTGGAAGAAGACCTCTGAATAAATCACAAGTTGAAGTCAATTTTGGAAAGGAAACTAAAAACTTTACCGTTGGGAAAGATGGCTTTTTCACCTTTGAATTAGCTGAAAATACAGATTATTCATTCTTAGGTTCAAAAGCTGGATTTTTAAAAAGTGAAACTACTTTCTCTACAAAAGGCATAGGAAAAGATCCAAATTTTCCAATTCAAAAGTTCGAGGTAGAACTAATTTTAGATCCTATCTTATTTAATAAAGAAATCGTTTTGGAAGATATTTATTATGATTTTGACAAATGGGATATTCGAAAAGACGCAGAGCCTAGTTTAAATCGATTGGCAACTACTCTAAAACTAAACCCTAACATTATTATCCAAATGGGTTCGCATACAGACTGTAGAGGAAATGATCGATACAATACAGAACTTTCCCAAAAACGCGCTCAGTCTGCCGTCAATTACCTCATTTCAAAAGGAATTCCCGCTGAAAGATTGAATGCAAAAGGATTTGGAGAATCAGTTCCAAAAGCAGATTGTCTGTGCTCTAGATGTAATGAGGAAGAACATCAGGAAAATCGACGTACTTCTTTTCGGATATTGGATGGAGGGTGATATAACAACTATAAAATTTGGATGTTAATACGAGGGAAAATGAAGATAAAGATTAGTATTTTTTTAAAACAGAAACTGATTTTTTCATTTTCCCTTTTGTTTTGTGTTCGATATTGTGTTGTATCGATTTCACATATCCCCCTTATTCAAAGGGTGATAAGTCTAATATGTCCTATTGACTTAAAAGCATCTATAAAAAAACGCTAAAAATCTATAACCAAACCTACAAAAAGTATAAAGTCTCCACCTCTTTTACCCCTTTCTTGTAAATTTGAATAAACCATCAAAAAAGGAATTGAAATCTAAAAATCCTAGAAATTAACTTTACTAGTTCCAATCAATAAATTCAATACATGAAGCAGCTTTTCTACTCAACAAATTAATGAATCGAGTTAAAAAGAGCCTTTTATAGCCCTGATAATCAGCTATTAAGTGCCTTTTATAACAAAACCATAAAATCATGAAAAAGAAGAATTTGCTTTTTGTAACGATGACTATTTTTACTTTTTGTTTAACCATTTCATCTTGTGGCGATGACCGCTTCTATGATGAGCCTATAAATGATAACACAAGTAATACACAAGCTAACCAAAATGACTTTGTCGCTTTATATGAAATTTTAGGAGACCAAATCATCAAAATCAATGATGGTTTTGATGGAAAAAATTGGATGCATGATGATGTAAAGCACCAAGAAATGTGGGATTTGATTGCACAACTGATTGATGCAGGAGATCGTCCGTGGATTACTCAATTTATGGTTATCGATGGACAAGGAGAATTGTATGGATTTGTGGAGCCCTTGAATGAAGATTTGACCCAATGGACTATGGGAATGGCAATTGACATGGCTTATGTTAATGGCACCTTGAATGGCGACAAAGAATACGTTTATACAGCCATTCATGAGTTTGCACATGTTTTGAGTTTGAATCATGAACAGCTTAATCCCAACACCACTAATTGCAATACTTACAACTTGGAAGAAGGATGTGCTCATGGAAATTCTTATATCAATCAATTTTTTGACAATTTCTGGAAAGACATTTTCAACGAACATCGAAATATTGATCCAGATGACTATGATGCTATTGATGCTTTTTATGAAAAATATGATGATCGTTTTGTCACCGATTATGCAGCAACCAACCCTGCTGAAGATATCGCAGAATCATTCGCCTATTTTGTCACCAAAGAAGAAAAACCCAATGGAAATGCCATTGCGGATAAAAAGGTTAGTTTTATGTATGACTTTCCTGAATTCATTGATATGCGTGATCGATTAAGACAAAGTACTTTCACCTTACCAATGGCTGGCGCTTGGAAACGACCAAAATGCAAACATAAAAAAGGGAAAAGAATAGAAATGATTAAATGAGAACCCAAATTCATGCACCTCCTCATCTTGAATATTAACGCACATTATCCTATTTTTGCGCCCATTTTTAAAATAAATTTGTAAAAACTGATTGATTAGTGAATTACAAATAAGTTAAATGAGGATAATAATATGGCGATATTTATAACGGACGATTGTATTAATTGTGGAGCTTGTGAAATGGAATGCCCCAATAATGCAATTTATGAAGGCGGTGTTGAATGGGCAATACAAGATGGAACACAGGTAAAAGGAAATTATACATTAGAAAATGGCAAAACGGTCAATGTAGCTGACCCACTAAATCCAATTCAAGAGGATTACTATTTTATTGCCCCTGATAAATGTACAGAATGCAAAGGGTTTCACGATGAACCACAATGTGCAGCCGTATGTCCAGTCGATTGTTGTTTACCAGACCCTGATCGCGTAGAAACAACAGAAGAATTATTGGCAAGAAAAGATAGACTGCATTTGGAATAAGCGCCTATTAAAATTTTCAGGAAGTTAAAATTTAAACCAACTCAAAAGAAAATTAGAAACGATCCATTCAAACAATAAAAAAGAGCTTATCCTTTATTAAGGAGAAGCTCTTTTTTATTTCATTAAACTCCTTTGACAACCGCCTTTCAAATATTTAATTGCTGTTTTGCCAATGGTCGAAATTAATTTATATTGCCAATTATTTTCTCACACCAAATATCTTCAAATGAAAAAAGTTTACAAGAGCCTATTTGTATTGATAGGTCTGATTTCTTTTTTGCAAACCAATGCTCAATTTTCTTTTACCAATAAAACCATTGAATTATTAGAAGAATCCGATTTTTTTAGTGGTGTAGCTTTAGGAATAGCTGACATTAATAATGATGGTTTGGATGACATCATTAGGTTGGATAGCGCACGCATTTTGCAAATTGAATTTCAGAAATCAGATGGGTCAACTTTTAATAGTTACGAACATGGTCAAATCACCAATGATGGTGAATGGGCAATTGTAATAGGAGATGTAAATAATGATGGTTACAATGATATTATGACAGGTGGGGCTTACGATCAACTAAAATTGTTGACTTTCAATTCGGTTACTTCCGACTTAAATGAATCTGTTATGCCCAATAGTTCCATCTTTCTTCAAGGAGCAAATTTTGCAGATATTAATAATGATGGATTTCTTGATGCCTTTGGTTGTCATGATGATGCTGAGAGTCATATTTGGCTAAATGACGGTGCCGGGAATATGCTAAGTGCTAATCAAACAATTGACATGGCTACCAAACCATCCTCTGACAACTCTGGAAATTATGGGAGTGTTTGGACAGATTTTGATAATGACCGAGACCTTGATTTATATATTGCAAAATGTAGGTTAGGTGTAAGTGATCCTGAAGACCCCCGAAGGATAAATGCGCTATTTGAAAATGATGGTTCCAACAATTATTCAAATACGTCTGAAGCTCGAAATTTAAAAATTGGATATCAATCATGGACAGCTGAATTTCAAGATATTGACAATGATGGCGATTTTGATTGTTTTATCACAAATCACGACCACCAATGCCAAATTTTGGAAAATGACGGTCGAGGCAATTTCACGGATATCACCAATCAAACTAATTTGAATCTCAATGGCTTTATCATCCAAGGAATTATGAGAGATGTTGACAATGACGGTTTTATAGATATAATAACCACAAATCCCGGTTCTTTTTATCGAAATAATGGAGATAAAACCTTCACAGAATATGCAAATCAGATTTCTATCACTAATCCCAATTCCTTGACTTGTGGAGATTTAAACCACGATGGTTTTATAGACTTTTACGTTTCTTACGCTAATAATATTAATCAATTCAGTGGTAAGTCAGATGCCCTTTTCATTAATGATGGCAATGACAATAACTTTTTCGCAATCGATTTAGAAGGTATAGAAAGTAACAAAAAAGGAGTTGGGGCGCGGATAGAAATTCATGGAGATTGGGGTATTCAAGTGAGGGAAGTTCGGGCTGGAGAATCTTATGGAATCTCAGCTTCATTGACTCAATATTTTGGCTTAGGTACCGCCTCTTCTATTGATTATGTTGTTGTCAAATGGCCATCTGGAAATACGGACGTTATTCAAAATCCAGATATCAATCAATTTTTAACAATTAAAGAGAACACCTCTTGTCAATTAAATCCAGTTGACTTAATGGTTAATGGAAATGGGGTCTTATGCCCAGGTGAAAGTGTTGAAATATTGGCACCAGTTGGGTTCACTTATTTATGGCAAAATGGTGCAAATTCTCAATCAATTGTCACCTCAAATGCGGGTAATTTTAGTGTTGTTTTAATAGATGCTAATGGATGTATTACAACCTCAAATATTGTATCTATTGAATATGCACCTGACGAAACCCCAAGTATTTCGATTAATGGAGATTTGGCATTTTGTGATGGAGAAGAAGTAATTCTAACCTCTTCACCAGCGATAGAATATGAATGGAGCACTGGTGAAACCGCTCAAAGTATTTCTGTCACAACCTCTGGTGATTATTCGGTTATTATAGATGGAAGTTGCGGGGAGTGGGAATCCGAATCTGTAACCGTAGAAGTTTTTGATAACCCAAGTATTCCAGTTGTCGAAAATGACACACTTTTTGAACCTGGTCAGGTTATTCTGACTGCCAGTGGATCGAATCCGCAATGGTTTGAAGACCAAATCTCAACGAACGCCTTAGGTTCCGGTAATAATTTTGAAACGCCTTTTATTGATGTTTCTACCACTTATTATGTGGAAGATCAATTAGGGTATGGTGGCGGAGATTATGCAGTAGGTATGATTGAACATCAAGGCTCGGATTTTAATAGCCAAGGGTTTAATGGCGAAATGAATTTTAATGTAGAAACAGATATAATTCTAAAATCGGTGACTATTTATACCGATACCTATGGAGAAAGAGAGATTCTCTTAATCAATCAATTTGGAACCACCATTGAAAGCTTTCCTTTGAATGTTCAATCAGATACAACTGTTGTCGATCTGAATTTTTCTATACCAACTGGTAATGATTACATCCTTACGACCAACGGAACAGTCAACCAGCAAAGTATCGGCATGAATAGTCCAAGGCTAAAAAGAAGCAATGAAGGTGTTGATTATCCTTATGCTGTAGATGATATCCTTAGTATAAACGGATCAGATGGAGGACCAGGTTTTTATTATTATTTCTTTGACTGGCAAATTGAAGCCTCCCCTACCCTAATTTGTAACAGTGATCGAATCCCAGTCGAGGCAGTCGTCATTATTTCAAGTACCTTTAATACGGAAAATTTAACCGAATTTTCTATTTATCCAAACCCCTCACAAGGTATGTTAAATGTTGATTTAAAATCGGTAGTGACGGGAGCATACGATATGAAAATCACAGATTTAAACGGAAAGCTACTTTTAAATAAATCAATACAACTTCCTAATAATCAAAATATTATAACCCAAGTCGACTTGTCTACTTTTCCGAAAGGCATGTACTTTTTAAATATAGAAAAAGAAGGCAAAATTGGATGGGCAAAATTGTTGATTGAATAGGCATTTCAGAAAAACCAACAAAACGGTGAGATAATATTCGCCGCCTCAAGTGGCGGCGAATATTATTTTTCATGAGGCGTACAGTCTAGTTCACCTCTACTCTTATCCCTTCCGAATGACTAGTAAATTCAGGGGCATACATACACTGAATCGTTGTCACTCCGTTTGAAAAGTCACCTTTGTGAACAACCCTTAAAGGATATTCGAAAACATGTGTTCCTTTTGGCAACCTCGAGAAAAAGAAATTCGTTGAGGCATCTTTTGTACTTTGATAATAGCCTAAACCCGCCTGCCATTTATACTGACTCATTACATTAATTGGTTCAAAACCACTGGCTCGCATATCTTTCATGTGTACATATTCCATACTTCGATCCACCCTCAACTCAATTCTGACATGAATTTTATCGCCAGGTTTCAAGGGTGCATTTTCAGAAATTGGGTTCATGATTTCACCCGTTGGACTATTTTCTACTTTGAATAATTGCTTTTTCAAGGTCAAAGGAGTTTCCTCGAAAGTTTTTATTTTATCCAATTGCTCAAAATACTGCCAATAAACGGCTCCCCATGATGGATGATTATTTGGATTTTCAACTCGAATAGAAGCCATTCCTTGGCTCACATCACTACCGTCAATATTAGTTTTGAAATAACCAGTGCCAACATCCGCATTCTTTTGCGCTTCTTCAATTTGATCCTTCCATTTCGAATTAGAAGAAGCAGGAAAATCAATATCTAAAACGGTATCTTCGACCAACCAATTATCACCATTCATTAATAGTGCATAAACCGCAGCTGAAGTACCTTTTGTTGTTTTCCAATGATTAGTTTGCTTATTTTTTAATAACCATACTTTCAAATCGTCTACCGCTTTTGCATCATTGGCAACCTCTTCAAAAACTTCAATCATTAAAGCATGTGTTTCGATTGGCAATTGATACCAATAATACCCTGTTTGGTATTTCCAATACATCCCCAATTCCTCATTATTTAAACTTCTTTCTTTAAAACTTCTTACCATTTTCGCTGCCGTTTCCCCTTTCGCCATTCGGTGTAAAGCTAAAGAAATCATCCCTTCTTGATACATGCCTTTACTTAACCAAAAATCTTCAGCTTGACCTAAATAGTATTCAAAAACTTTTTTTACTTTTCCTTCTAATTGAATATAATTTATACCTAGGTCTTCAGGAGCATCCTTAATGCCCGCTCTCGCAGATTGATCCTCCAAGAAGAAACTTCTCGCATACAAATAATGGATAACAATATTATCTAAATGGTCTTTTTCAAAGGTGGTTTTTCCTTCTTTTACCTGTTGTTCCAAATCTTCATATTTTTCTACCATACGAGCGTCGCAATATCTAACAGCATTTTGAACAACACTCCATATTTGTTGATCACCAGTTACTGATTTTACGCCTAGCTTATCCAAATGCCCCATTCCTTCCACGATATATTGAGTGATATACCAACTATCTCTTCCTCCTGGAAACCATGCCCAACCTCCATTTGGCAATTGTCTTTCTGTCAATTTAGCAAGGGCAATTTCTTGCTCATAACTCATTCTGTTTAGGTCAAATAGCAATCCAATATTTTTCTTTTGCAGTTCCTCTGATTGTGCAGCCAAGACCCAAGGAGTCTCTTCTAAAAGGGCTGTTTTCAGTTCCTGATTTTTTGACAAATTAGACTTCAATGATTCTGGTTGATAATCTCGCCATTTTTCAAAAACAGACTTAATTTTAGGATGTGAATTGGCAACCGTTGTCGCCAATGAATTTGCATAAAATCGACTGAATATCTGCTCCGTACATTCATATGGATACTCCATCAAATAAGGCAATGCTTGAACTGCATACCAGGCTGGATTTTGTGTAAACTCCAATGTCAACCCATGGTGTTTGAGCGTGTTAGAATTATTATTTTTCAAACGCTCAAAAGTGAATACTTTAGTCTCATTACCACGAATAGGCAATGGTTTTGTTTCCGTAACTAACATCCGATTCGATAACACTGGAGCTGCACTTTTTTCAGCATCCGAAAAGTCGCCTGCTTGTGCAAAAACAGTATGTTCAATCATAGGAACATCACTCACATCAGGCACTTTAAATCGCCAAGACAATGGAAAGGATTGTCCAGCTTCTATTTCAAATGACCTATTGACCAATGAATTATCCCCAAAAACAGGGTTGCCTGTCATTGCATTATTTAGATTTAATGCCGCTTCCCCTGACAATTGCCGATCACTCAAATTAACCACCTTAGCCGTAAACTCAATTTCATCATTTTCTCTAAAAAACCTTGGTGGGTTTGGAATTATCATTAATTCTTTTTGGGTAACAATTTCCTTTGTAGTGGATCCAATCTTCAAATCTTGTGTATGTGCTAAGCCCAAAAACTTCCATTTAGTCAATGCCTCATTCATCTTAAATTTAATAACTAAATTACCTTCCTCATCAGTCATTAAATTTGGAAAGAAAAATACTGTTTCGTTTAAATTGGTTCGAACTTTAATATTAGAAATATCAAGGTTCGAATTCCCATCATCATCTAAGCTAGGATCATTATCATAATTAGTAGCATTGCTTTGGTTCTTCAACGCAGCTCCACTAGCTATAATACCGGCTTCTTCAGTCGCCATATCCATCACCGCAGCTTCTTTCCTTGCTCTCGGTTCAGCGCCAGCCATTGCAGGTGCACTTAACATTCTGTCTGAACGCATATTAACAGATTCGTAAGACAGAACTTCAGTTCTATAAGCGTAACTGTAGAAATTGAAATTGAACCAATTTAATTTTTCATAAGATCTAGCGCCAACTGCCCCAACATTAGATCTTCGCCAACCTCGCATGTAAAATATTCCACGATTAGAAGCATATCCTCTTGCTCTTAGTCCTCTTTGAGGATAACTTGTGGGAAAAAGATTCATTCCCCAGTTATTTGCTGCAAAAGCATCTAAAGAGGCATCATACATTCCAGCAACCATCTCCGCAGCAACTTTTTCACCTTTAGATCCCTTAATCTTAATTACCCATTCTTCGTCTTCACTAGGAAGTAATTTATCTCGAAAAGTTCCATACTCTATGGTCAATTCTTTATTTGTCCAAGGCACCGTAATAGTTGATGCATTATTGAAATTTCTATTGTGTTGAGCATAACTAAAATGATAGTGTATATTTCCTCTATCTACTTCTGAAACCTCAATGACTTCCTTCTTCAAATCTTGTACAGTTAACCATTTTCTGGATTCGACTTTACCATTCTTTTCTAGCTCAAAAAGAATCGGTAATGACTTTTCAGAAGTACCAAAATATATTTCGGCTTGTTCGCCAGGTTGTAGCGTTGATTTTTTAATCATATGCCAACCAATCACAGGCACGGGCAGGGTTTTATCATTTAAGTCATACAGATCAAACTCTCTTTTCACTTCTACTGGGGTTCCAAACTGATCCTCTGTAGTAATGGTAAAGACATATTTACCTGGCTCAAAGTCTAAATATGACAAATCAATGCTATTAGATTTTTCCGTATCAAAATCAATCGCATGAACTAATTTCTGGACATTCCAATTCTGGGATTCATCTTCATCTTTAAATGCAAAATGTGGGAAAGCCTTATTGAAAATGGTTTGGTTAAGTAATGACTTATCAGGCTTTTGCCAAAATCGTTTTACAAATGTCTGTTTTGGCGCCTTTAATAATTCAATCATTAAGCTTCCTGTTGTAGCTTCAAAGGTTCCGCTTAGATTTTTCGTCTCGATTTGGATGGAATCTAGTTCTGTTACACTTGCCAATTTCGGATACTGAATGGTTACATCTAAAGCGACTGTGCCAACTCTTAACGTCGTTTTGCTGGAATGCGTCTCACCTGTTATATCAATTACATCCGCATAAATAGTATATCTAAACTCTGGTTTTTTGTCCAATGGAATTGACCGATCTGGCAGCGCTTTAAATTCAACATTAAACTTACCTTCAGAATCTGTTTTCGTTGTTCCATTGGAAATTTCCATACTTTCACTTGACCATGGATTGTATCCACCTCGAAAATACCACCAAGGCAACCATGGAAACCGCACCTCTCTTACAACTCTATAACTTACTTTTGCGCCGTCAATATTATTACCTGCATAGGCCTTAGCAAACCCATTTACAAGAACATCACTATCAATTCGATAAGAACCCTCTATAGGCTCAAAACCAACCTCAAATTTCGGTCTCTTATACTCCTCCACTCTGAAACTTTTCGCACTAGAATTCGAACCAAGATTAACCTGAATAGTCATCTGACCCAATAAGCCTGATCTCGGCGTTACAAAAGTTCCATTCACCGTCCCATATTCATTTGTAGTCAAGTCCAATTGTTCTAGTTCTTGATAATTGGCATCCCTAAAGATGAGCTTAACCCTTTTATTAGAAATGATTTTAGGCATTCCCTTTGGATCTTTTTCAATTAAAATTCCTTTGAAAAAAACCGTTTGCCCAGGACGATATATTGCCCGATCAAGGAAAAAATGCATGGTTTGAAATGCTTGAGGTGTGTATTGATTTCGGTTGGTATAAAACCATTGATCAAGGTCGAGTGTATCTTTACCCTTTTTCAAAACTACCTTAAAACTATTTTTACTATTGAAATTTGGCATCAAAAAACCACCATTTTCAGACTTACATTCGGCTATTTTTTTGAATTCATTCTTTCGAATAATACTATTGTAATTTCTAGACCAAAATGCCACATCCACCCCTTCTTGAGGCGTGCCATCCTGTCTATTATAAACAACATATTCATTACGATTTTGATCATCAGTTCTATGCCAATAGCCCAAATTTGATATAGTGGTATTAACATAACCCACAGATCCAGTTTTTATATTAAACTCCTGATTATCAGATATCAATACCGCATACTTCCCAAATGGTAGGGCATCAATTTTAACTTCCACCGAATGTTTTCGGTAATCCCCATCATCAGGTAAATCAAATATCGAATTTTGAGAAGAAGGCAATGAATTCAAATAATCAACGATCTGTACATCAGCATCTCGTCCTCTACCTTTCTCTTTTAATTTCTCCAACCTTTTCTCATTCATTCGAACTACCTTAACATAAACATTAGGCACATTCCTATATTCAATTAATGCCAAGAATGGGGAATTTGGCAAATTGATTTGTTCGGTTTGAATGTTCAATGATTTTCGTAATATTTGATTTTGTAAAGATTTACATTGACTCGCTCCAAATGAATTTGAGTATTGTTTAATTCCCTTTTCACAAATTTCTAAGGCCTGTTTCCAAAACCATTTCCCCACTTCGTCTGGATTTGGCTGATAGTTTTGTCCTCTTTGAAATTGCAAATTAGCCAATTGAAAAAAGAACTCGCTTGAAACTGGATGAGCAACATAATTTTCTGTAGCCCATTCCAATATTTTTTCATAATCGTTAGCTTTCGTTTCTGATACAGAATGATCATAAAGGAATTTCCAAAGCTTTATTTCCGAATCAGCTAAGGCAGCCACATTGTCTGATTCTAATCTAATCTTCAACAGCTTCTGAAAAATCAGAAGGGTTTTGTATTTATAGGAGTCTTCATCTTTTGATTTAATTTCTAAACTGACAAATGCTTTTGCTGGTTTAAAGTATTCAGCATTGTCAATGTAAAATTTATACGCAGGTTGTGTCAAATGCGATTGCGCATTCATAAAATAATCAATTGCTCGATGGGCTAAAAAATCGTATAAAGTTGGACGCAACCCATCCGTATTTAATCCATTATTCAAAATAACCTTTAGGTCTTCTAACTTCACCTTTTGGATTGCTTCATTTTCAATAGAAGCCATATACAAATCTCCACTCTTTTCAATCAATTGTTCAATCGTCCATGTTTGGATATCGTCTGCTTTCCATTCGGTGGTTTGGGTTCGATTCTGAAATCGCCATCGATTATTATTTAAATAACCAGCATATATTTCTGCCAACATTGATTGAAGAATTGGTTTAACTGGAAAATCAGCTTCTTCAATCTCTTTCTCCCATTTAAAAATAGCTTTCACTAACCCATCTTCTTCCAATTGACTTTCATATTTCCCTCGATAAATAAGGCATTTAATAATCTGAGCCGGATTTTCATCCCTCTTAGCATATTCAAAAAGTTCTAATGTTTTTTCCAAAGCACTTTTAGGCAAACCTTGACGCTCTAAAGAGTCAATTGTTTTCCATGCGGAGTCATAATCTCCGTTGTTAAAATTGAGCATATATTGAGTATTATTTTGAAAACTGAAAAGAAAGATCACTACAGTAATTGCTAAAAAAAACAGGGCTATAGATTGTAATTTTTTCATAAATAATTATTTTAGTTTCAAGTGGTTTTCACGTTGAAATTAGAGAATTCTTTTGACTTATGGTATTTGGATGCTCAAAGATCAAAATAGAAATAAATTGACTATTCTTTTAACGTCCTGTTAACTTTAGGTCACAAAAAGATCTACCAATATATTAATTAATGAATATTGATATTATTACCTTCTATTTTGAAGTTTAAAAAAAAATTAGCTACACTGGTTACCATAGAAGGAGATACAGTTTTAATCCTGAAACCACTGAAAAAACAATCTAAATTAAGCGATTGGGAGCTTGAGAAGCAAAAAATCGAATATTGAAAACCAAAAAAGTCACGCTTAAAAACTTATTCGAATCAAGCAGAACAAGCTCCAAAGTCGCACTTCAATCAACAATCGAAAAAAAACCCGGTTATGGCCGTTAAATCAATGCTCACTGATTGGGAAATTGCAAAAGGCATATCTGAAAATAACCCGCGTGTACAAAGACAGGTGTATAAGGAGTATTCCAGCATGGGGTTCGGATTCCTTAGAAAACTAGGTGCCGATGCAGTGACCGCTCAAGAAATTTCGCATGAGTCAATAATAACGCTCTTTTTTACCATGCCTAAGCTTAATCCTGACAATGGAAAGATTTCGACTTATTTCATGTCAATTTGTCGAAATAAATATTTCAGTCACATAAAAAAATCTTCTAAAACGAAGCTAGTAGAAGACAATCATCATTTCCAAAGTTTGACTTCTCAAGACGTCGAAGCTCAAGATGAACAATGGAAAATGAGGGTATTGAAAGAGGAGATTTTATTGCTATTGGCAAAGGAAAAGGAGACTAACTTAAAAGAAGACTGTCGAAAATTTTTGAATTACCAGTATGGCGATAAAATGTCTTTAGCTGCAATCGCTGAGGAATTTAATTATACAGCAAAATACGCAAAGAAAAAGGCAAAAAATAGCCGTGATTATTTAAGAAAACTAATCATTAAAGCAGTAAAGAATCGACCCGAACTCAATGATGGTTTTGATTGGATTAATTAAAACCTATTCAAAAAACAGTATTCCAAATTCGTAAAAAATCATATCATGAAGATATCAGACATTGAAATATTCGAAAACTATTTGTCCGGTTCACTTACTGGAACTTCTCTCGAACATTTCGAACAAAAACTACAAAACTCAAAAGCTTTCCGCACTGGTTTTCAGGCTTATAAATCTGCGTTTGAAGCCCTAAATGAAGAACCTAAATGGACTGAAGTCAATAATTTAGTCAATAATTTAAGAAGTGAAGAGGAGGCGGAGAAGGAACGTTATTTTAAGACTTATCAAAATGGAGATTTATCTGATGAAGAAAAGGAAATTTTCAATGAAAACCTGAAAGAGGACGAGTTTTTGAATTATCAATTTGAAAAATTTAAGCACCCTCAAAAATTTGACTCCCCACGTGCGGTTTCTCCAAAACCTGAAGCGAAAATCGTTTCATTTAGATCTTTTCAATTCACCAGAGTTGTTTCCATTGCCGCCATGTTAGTCTTAACTGTTGGCGTTTTCTGGTGGGTCAATAATAGTAGTTCCGCCATCAATGACCAATTATTTACAGCATATTATGACGCTCCAAGTACAACAGTAGTGAAAGTGGATTGGGCAGAAAAAGCGGAAGGAGTAAAAATTACCAACTCTCAACTATCAGAATTGAAAGATCAAGCCATTTCAAATTTTGAGGCAGGAAATTGGCACAAAACTATCGAAGGAATTGAAAATTATGTTAAAAATAGCCAAAGAACGGACGATACATACTACCTATTGGTATATGCTGGCGTTAGTTATATGGAACTTGGTCTTTTTGACAAAGCAATTGAAACTTTGACTTTTTCTATGGAAAATATAAAAGATGAAATCAATAATAGTAGAAGAAAAGAAACGGTTCAATGGTATTTGGCTTTATCTAACTTAAAAAGTGGAAATAATTCAAAATTTGTTGAATTAGCTCAACCATTGACACATGGTAAGAATAAAAGAGTAAGAACAAAAGCTCAAAAGATATTGTGTGACTTCAACAAAGACAACTGTCAGCAATAATAGAAGAATAGTTTTAAAAAAATCATATCATGCAAAAGTTACTTTTCATCCTTCTAATCCTTTTTAGTCTTCAAAAAATTGAAGCAAAGAATTTTTATGGAATCATTGTAGCAGATATTGAAGACCCTGCAATTGGGGAAGCTTGCGATAGAGATGCAGGAAAAATTTACGCTGAGTTTCAAAAATTTGCATATCACAATAATGCTACATTGTTAATAGAAAAATTTGTTGGATCTGAATTCTCAAAAACAAAAATCCTTGATTACTTAATTGAGATCAAGCCAAAGGGAGACGATGTCATATTCTTTTACTATTCTGGTCATGGAAAATATGAACAAGGATTAGGAAAAGTATTAAATATTAAGGATGGAGATTTAGAGTTAAAAACGATTGAATCAATCCTAGATAATAAAGATTCGGAATTAAAATTTGTCGTAACCGACTGTTGTAGTCAAAGGATTCCAATCACTTTTATTTCCCCACCTAAGGTTAATTCAGAAGCTAAGATTGGTGAACTTAAAGAAAAAGGAGTGGCTATACGCCAAAAAAACTATCAAAGACTATTGAATTATGAAGGACTACTAGTCCTTGAAAGCAGTCAACCTGGCCAGTTTTCCTACGCTGATGACAAAGGAGGCATTTTTACCGATCTTTTTATTAATGCCATTCACTTTCATGTAGAAGTTGGCACCACTTCATGGAAACAAATTCTTGATAAAACGAGAGCAGATGTTGAAAATTATGTAGGAGATAATCTTGAAAAAAATCAAATTCCAGTTTGTGATGACACCAATCTTTATCAAAAATTGCATTCTGGAAAACCTTCTGAAATTGTGCCTCGAAATGATTATTTGAGAGTGAAAAATTAAAGTTACGCTATCCAAATTTCTATTATCATATTACACTTTGATTTTTTGGTGAATGAAAACTAATACCATTCATTCACCTAAAACCTTAAACTTATACTTATCGAAAGCAATTGTACTTAACGCTTTTTGATTAGTTGATTGAAATATCTTCGGGCTGTTCTTCTTGGTTTTAGAACAGCCCTTTTTTTGCGTTAACTATTCTCAGCCTATTTGATAAGAGTTATTGATATTTAACGGTTTGGCAACTAGGTTTTTCAATATTTATTGAGAGATTTGTAAAATAAATTTTTGCCAATGATTCTGATTTCCATTTTTTCTCTTCTTCTTTCTTTTCAAGGCACAACAACTTCTACACTAGAAGATCATGAATTTCATGTTAGCAAAACATTACTGGAGTACAAAGCCAATGAACAATCATTACAAGTTACTTTAAATATTTTCACAGATGATTTAGACCTAGCACTAGAGAAAAAAATCAATGAGAAACTCTTCCTTTGTACAGAAAAAGAACACCCAGAATCTGACACCCACCTTATTGCTTATTTCAAGCAAAAGTTTTCTATTAAGATCAATTCTGAGAAAAGTGAATTAATATGGATAGGCAAGGAACCTTCCGATGATTTGGCTTCTGTTTGGTGCTATTTGGAGATTAAAGAAATATCAAAATTGGAGGCATTGGATGTTCAAAATAATTTATTGATGGAGTTATTTGAGGATCAAAAAAATATCGTCCAAATTATTGGTCCTGAAAAAAAGTCAGGTTATTTCATGTTTCAAAAGGGCAATGATTCTGATTCAATAATATTTTGACCACAGTCAGAATTCACTATGCCTCCATCTTGAGATTTCATTGGTTGAGAGAATTGTAAAAGTTACTGTTAGCCTACCCAATAAAAAGTTTACCTTTGTTCTAATACAGAACGAAAACATCTGCTTATGAAATTGGGCTTATTACTACCCATTACTTTTCTTTTTGGATCTATTAGCTGGAGGTTCATTTTGGCAACATTGTACCTGCCAAACTTCAAACAATGGACTACTAAACAGTTGATTC
The DNA here is from genome assembly GCA_024743405.1 of Bacteroidota bacterium. Taxonomy (GTDB): domain Bacteria; phylum Bacteroidota; class Bacteroidia; order Chitinophagales; family Saprospiraceae; genus JANSWP01. The sequence goes on along the minus strand of JANSWP010000010.1, from coordinate 105,188 downwards.
AACCCCTTGTTGCCATTCATTTGTTTAGATATATCTCCATTTCTCTGCTGATCCCAGGAATGACAACAGCCTATGAATTACTACCTTACTCTAATTTAGTTCGACTGGCAGGAGGCGATATTGCCTGTGCTTTTTTAAGTATGATCACCCTAATGGCATTTCATCGAAACTGGAAAAGTGCTATGTTTTGGGTCTGTACTTTATCTGTTGTAGGTCTTAGTGATTTATTAATGGCAACTTTGTTTGATATGCCTATATTTATTGCCAATTTAGAAGAAATCGATGCAAGATTATTTGGATTGCTAACCACTTTTATTCCATTAGTTTTTGTTTCTCATGTTTTTATTTTAAGGCTTTTATGGCAATATAGAAAAGAAAAAAAAGCAGGTTATAACTTACGTGATGAAAAAATAATAGCATCCTAAATATCTGGTCGCCATTCCAAACCTTTCAAATATCTTAAATAAATATGCTTTTTTCCGTAGGAACCAAGGTGAAATTTTTACATACTGGAGATGAAGGAGTCATTACAAAAAGACTTACGAATGGAATGGTCAATGTTTATTTAAAGGATTCTGATATGGAAATTCCAGTATTCCCAGAAGACCTCATAAAAGCAGAACAATTTTTGACAAAACCAGAAGTAAAGGCAAAAATAATAAAAGGAAAAGTTGAGCAAAAACCCTTGAAGCCTGAACGTCCTAATATTGAATCTCAATATACCATTCTAAAAAGCTACGGCATTCAAATAGCTTTCGACCCCGTACTTAAGGCAGATGGAAGCACAGATAAATACGTGATGTATTTACTGAATGATTCTAAGAATGATTTCATTTTTGATCTAGTGCTAAAATTTCATGGAGAGGAAGAACAAGATTGGAATGGGAAATTGGAAAAAACCTCCTTCATAAAGTTAGGATCTCTATTATTTGATGATTTAAATGATGCTCCAAGTTTTGACATGAATTGTTGGAAAACAACTACAGAGGGAAAGGGCAAAAAGATGACCAAAATATTAAAAATAAAAGCCAAGCAATTCTTCAAAAATATTCGGACAGCGCCATTCTTAAATAAACCCGCACATATTTATCGGATTTTTGAAAATTTGGATTCAGAACAAACTGAGTCCAAGGAAGACTTAAAAAGTTATACGAAAAAAAATGTCCGCCCTGTAAAATTCAGAAATCGAGACTCGAATATTGGTTCTTATAGCCAATTTGATTCGAAAGAGTTTTCAGAATTTAAAACAGAAATTGACTTGCACATTGAAAAATTAATTGAAAAGCCTCACAAAATGAGTAATGCGGAAATTGTTCGAATCCAATTGTCTCATTTTGAATCCTTTTTGACTAAAGCTATTCGTTTAGGGGTTCCTACCGTTTTTATTATTCATGGGGTCGGGAAAGGTAGATTAAAAAATGAAATAGCAAGCAGGTTAATACAAAACCCTCAGGTAAAGACTTTTAAAAATGAATTTCACCCTAGGTATGGTTGGGGCGCAACAGAAGTTATTTTTTGAAATTCATTTCTCACCGAGTCCTATGTCACATAAAAAAAATATAACCCATATTATTCAATTCAATTTTCTATAAATTGAAATTATTCAATGTCACATTCGCGCCGATTCTTCATATTATTAAAATATTGGTACGGTGTTTGAAAACAACTAACCTGTAACGTAATTATAAATTACTTACCTCCCCCCACTACTGACTTCCCAATTTATTCCCCCTTTAATGATTTTGTTTGCAATGTATTATTTATTTAAGCATTGTACAAAAATTGATAATTACATACCACCTATTTCATACAATACAACTAATTGATATTGAACCTTTTATCAATAAAGAGGCAACATAGTCATGGGTAAAGCCATGCTTCCAGAGGTATTTACCGGTTCAAACTAATATCTCTGGTTTTTTCTTAACAATAAACCATGAAGAATATAACTAAATGAAAGCACCTATCTGAAACTATGAACTTTCTTTTTATTAAACAAAAACTATGAATTTGTGACAACTTTATGAACCAACACAATTTTTAAAGAAACTAGAAGTAAGCAATCTACAAAACTCTTTCAGGAATGGTCTCAGACCATTCCTTTTTTGTGATATCATAGTAGTTTTGAAATTGAAAAGCGTATCAATAAAAAGGCTGAATCCCTTGGAATTCAGCCTTTTAAAAAATAGGATGAAAATTTTCTTTAGAAAATCTAATTAGCTAAAACAACCTCAGAATAAGATTTGGCTTTTAATGAACTTATCTTATTGATTGCATTCAAATAAGCCTTAACAGAAGCTGTAATGATATCTGTATCTACACCAAATCCTACATAAGATTTATTATGGTGACAGATACGAACGTGGACTTTTGCTGTATCATAACTACGATTGATATTTGACTGGACAAGATATTCTTCCAAGTCAATTTGCTCTCCAATAATGGAATCAACGGCTCTCATTGCCGCATTTACTGGTCCATTTCCAACCATACTAGCACTTTTTATCTCATCCCCTATTTTCAATTCGACCGTTGCTGTTGGTGCAATAGATTCTCCGCAGACTACTTGAAGGCGATTTAATTCAATTGCTGAATGAGTTACTTTTCCATCCATCATTAATATCAAATCATCATCATTGACATCTTTTTTTCCATCTGCTAATTTTAAGAATTTTTGATAAGCTATTACCAATTCTTCTTTACTTAGGTTATTATAACCCAAACGCTCCAAATGATGTTTTAAAGCATGTTTTCCACTTCGAGCGGTTAAAATAATCGCATGCTGAGGGACTCCTACCTCTTCTGGATCCATGATTTCATAACTCTGTCTATTCTTCAAAATACCATCCTGATGAATTCCTGAAGAATGGGCAAACGCATTCCGACCGACAACAGCTTTATTCGGTTGAACAGGCATTCTCATCATTTTCGAAACCAAGAGACTCAATGGATAAATCTTCTTTGTATTAATATTAGAGTATAAATCCAAAGATTTATGGGTCTTCAAAACCATAGCTACCTCCTCCAAAGAAGTATTCCCTGCTCGTTCGCCAATCCCATTAATAGTTACTTCAACTTGTCGTGCGCCATTAGCGATTCCAGCAATAGTATTGGCAGTTGCCATTCCCAAATCATTGTGACAATGACATGAAATAATAGCTTTATCAATATTGGAAACATTTTCTCTTAAGAATCGAATTTTTTGACCATATTCTTCAGGCAGACAATATCCCGTTGTGTCTGGAATATTAACTACAGTTGCTCCGGCCGCAATCACAGCCTCAATCATTCTTGCCAAAAATACATTATCCGCTCGACCTGCATCTTCAGCAAAAAACTCAATGTCTTCTACAAATTTCTTGGCATACTTTACTGCCGCTACTCCTCTCGCAATTACTTCATCACGAGTGCTATTGAACTTATGTTTTATATGGTAATCAGAAGCCCCTATTCCGGTATGAATTCGTGGATGTTTTGCAAATCTTAAAGCTTCCGCAGCCACCTCGATATCTTTTTCTACCGCTCTAGTTAAAGCACAAATAGTTGGATTTTTTACGACTTTTGAAATCGCTACTACTGACTGAAAATCTCCAGGACTAGAGATAGGAAATCCAGCCTCTATAACATCAACACCAAGTGCCTCTAATTGCTTTGCAATCTCGATTTTTTCATGCGTATCTAACTGACAACCGGGTACTTGTTCACCATCACGCAGAGTTGTATCAAAAAAATAAACTTTATTATCCATAATAAGACGAATTAATAATGATTAACTAACTTCAAAATATTTAAGTAAGTGCTTGGACAGAATCAGGTTACACTTAAATACTGCAACATCGCGCCAAAGGCGCCCGTTGCAGTAATGGAGGTCTTGGAGGGCATTTGAATTTTATACCATGATTTTCAGGTTATTAAATTCAAATGCCCTCCAAGACCTCCTTAACGCGCCTAGCCGTAGGCGACGGCGCGCAATATGGCACCTAATATTGTCCAAAAACTTATTTGATAAGCTCTCAATCATAAACTCTTTCAGATTAGTTATCCGAAAGAAGTTTATTTATAAATCAAGCTATGCAGATGGCACTTTAGCCATGATTTTTTCTAATATTTTATTTCCAACTTCATCGGTTCCCAAAACTCTATCAGATAGGGTCGATGAATTAGCAATATCTTTTGTACGCCAACCTTCCTTTAATACACTATCTACCGCATCAATAATCGATTGGCTTTCTTGTTTCATTCCAAAAGCGATGTCTAACATCAAAGCTGCCGATAAAATAGTGGCCGTTGGATTAGCGATTCCTTGCCCCGCAATGTCCGGAGCAGAACCATGAACAGGTTCATACATACCGACTACATCACCCACAGAGGCTGAAGCCAACATACCAAGTGATCCCGCTATTTGAGAAGCTTCATCTGTCAAAATATCGCCAAACATATTTCCCGTCACTACTACATCAAATTGCTTTGGATCCCGAATTAATTGCATGGCAGCATTATCAACAAACATGTGAGTGACTTTTACATCAGGATAATCTTTTTCCATTTCCTGGATAACTTCTCTCCACAATCTTGACACTTCTAAAACATTGGCTTTATCGATTGAATGAAGAATCTTTCTACGAGTCTGAGCTGCTTCAAAAGCCATTTTTGCGATCCGATGTACCTCCATTTTTGAGTAAACCATACTACTCACAGCTTGCTCACCATTTTCAGTTCGTTGACTTGGTGTTCCAAAATAAATACCACCGGTCAACTCTCTAAAAAACAAGATATCTGAACCTTTTAATACTTCTGGTTTTAAACTCGAAGCATCCAATAATTCATCAAATATTTTTATCGGTCTTAAATTGGCATAAAGACCTAATTCCTTTCTCAATCTCAATAAACCCTGCTCGGGTCGTACTTTCAATGTCGGGTTATTATCATACATTGGATGCCCTATCGCACCTAATAATACAGCATCTGCCTCCCTACAAGTCACCAAAGTTTCTTCTGGCAATGGATTTCCAGTTACTTCTATAGCACTATGTCCCAAAAGGGCGGTTTCAAAAGAAAATTCGTGATCAAAAACTTCCCCCACTGCTTCCAATATTTTTTGTCCCCAACTTGTTACTTCTTTTCCTATTCCATCACCCGGTAATATGGCTATCTTTTTCTTCATTTATTTACTCACTAATGTTTAAGTAAGTGCTTGGACAGAAATAACTCATACATATTATGACGGACTATTTTTTCACCGTATTTCGTTAAAAATACTCGCCATATCTACGGATATGCCTGTGCTTTTTGCCTCGTCTGGCAAAAAAATAGTTTTCCCTCAAATATGGAACTTATTTATGTCCAAGCACTTAAGAGAGCAATATTATCTGCAGCAAATTTTAGTTTATTTTTTCCACTAACTGCGTTTAAAATACTCGCCAGAATTGAGGCTATGACTGCGTTTTTTGCATTGTTAGAGAAAAAAATAATTCAAAAATTTATTCTAAACTTAATATTACTCGCTTACTTGATAATTAAGCATATGAAAATGCTCTATTTTTTTCAAATGCTTCAATCGCTTCCTTTTGGCTTATGATATAATCTATGTCATCATAACCATTCAGGAGGCAAGTCTTTTTAAAAGTATTGATTTCAAAATTCATGACTTTTTGTTTTTCAACAATTTTCACTATTTGACTTTCTAAATCAATCTTTATCTCAGTCTTTGGGTTGGCTTCAATTTGTTCGAATATTTCTGCTAAAAATTCATCCGAAACCTGAATAGGGAGCAATCCATTATTCAAGGCATTCCCTTTAAAAATATCAGCGAAAAAACTAGAGATAACCACTTTAAAACCATAATCATCCAATGCCCAAGCGGCATGTTCTCTACTAGATCCACATCCAAAGTTTTTTCCTGCAACTAAAATTTCACCTTGGTAAATTGGATTATTTAAAACAAAATCTTCATTCTTTGTTTCACCCTTTAAATATCTCCAATCACGAAATAAATTATCTCCAAATCCTTCCCTCGAAGTCGCTTTTAAAAACCGAGCTGGGATTATTTGATCTGTGTCCACATTTTCCATTGGTAAAGGCACACAGGTTGATGTATAATTATTAAATGACATATTTATTTTTCTAATTTTAGTTGATCTTTAAAGTTTAGAGCATTTCTCTTACATCTGTAATTTCACCAGTAACGGCTGCCGCTGCGGCCATCAATGGACTCACTAAAAAGGTTCTCGAACCTGGGCCTTGTCTCCCCTCAAAATTTCGATTGGAAGTAGAAACACAATATTTGCCAGTAGGAATTTTATCTTCATTCATGCCCAAACAAGCTGAACAACCAGGTTGTCGCAACTCAAAACCTGCAGCCTGAAAAACTTCGTCTAGACCCTCTTTTTTTGCTTGGGTCTCCACTTGTTTCGAACCCGGCACAATCCAAACATTTACATCGTTGGCCTTCCTTTTACCTTTTACAAATTCAGCCACAAGGCGCAAGTCTTCAATCCTTGAGTTCGTACAACTCCCGATAAAGACATAATCAATTTTTTTCCCTTTCAAAGCTTGCCTTTGTTGTAACCCCATATAATTTAAGGCTTTTGACATTTCATTTACACTACCTCCTACAGCTTTCTCTGGGATATTCTCGGATATTCCGATACCCATTCCAGGGTTAGTTCCATAAGTAATCATTGGTTCAATATCAGCTGCATCAAAGACATATTCTTTATCATATTTAGCCCCTTCATCAGTTGGAAGAGATTTCCAATAATCAACCGCTTCTTTCCACTTTTCACCTTTAGGGACATGCAGACGACCTTTCATATATTCGAAGGTTGTTTCATCAGGAGCAATCATGCCACCTCTTGCGCCCATTTCGATACTCATATTGCAAATCGTCATTCGTGCTTCCATTGAAAGGCTACGAATGGCAGAACCTGCATATTCAACAAAATACCCTGTTCCACCTGAAGTAGAAATTTGAGATATGATATATAGTATAATGTCCTTAGAAAGTACTCCTTTACCCAATTCACCATTTACTTCAATTCTCATGGTTTTGGGTTTATTTTGAAGTAAACATTGCGTAGCCATAGCCTGCTCTACTTGGCTTGTCCCTATTCCAAAAGCAATGGCTCCGAATGCTCCATGTGTGGAAGTATGGCTGTCCCCGCATACGATCGTCATACCTGGTTGGGTAAAACCTAATTCAGGTCCAATAACATGTACAATTCCTTGTTTTTGGTGCCCCAAGGAGTAGAGCTCAACTCCAAACTCGTTACAGTTCTTTTCAAGCGTTTCAACCTGAAACCTTGAGAGCATATCTTTTATTGGTAAATGCTGATTTAGGGTTGGTACATTATGGTCGGCAGTGCCAATAGTTTGACTAGTTCTAAATACTGGAAGATCGCGTTTCCTTAACCCATCAAAAGCTTGAGGTGAGGTCACTTCATGAATAAATTGCTTATCGATGTACAATAAATCAGGGAAATCTTCCTTTCGTTGAACAACGTGTGCTTCCCATATCTTATCAAAAAGTGTTTTCAGTTGATTTGAATTCATAGAAAATGATTAATATTGGCTCGTAAAGTCCTTTCTTTCCAACACCAAATTTTGAATATCAAAACTACCATTGAGAACTCGTTTTAGGTACATTAAATGTAAAACCCATTACGATTGTCAAATTGAATTTTTATTTTCACAAAACAATGATAACCAATTAATTAAAGGAAAATCAACTACAATGCCCAGTACACAAACTGATAACTTATTCAGGTTAATTAAAACCCTTACAAAATCCGAAAAAAGGAGTTTTAAGCTATATGCCAATAGGGTTGGAGGCAACGAAATAGCTATTTTCATCCAATTATTTGATGTATTAGATAAGCAAAAGAAGTATGATGAGGAAGGTATTTTTCAAAAAATACCCTCTATAAAAAGGTCTCAATTATCAAATCAAAAAAGACATTTATACAAACAATTGTTGATTAGTTTACGATTGATCCATATTGCTAGAAACATCGATATAGAAATTCGAGAGCAAATAGATTTTGCAAGAATTTTATATGGAAAAGGATTATTTCATCAAAGTCTTAAAACATTAGAGCGGGTAAAAAGCATTGCAAAAGAAGCAAATCAAGATATCCTTCATTTAGAAATCATTGAATTTGAAAAACTTATAGAAACTAGACATATCACAAGAAGTATTGAGAACAGATCAGTAGCATTGGCAGAGGAAGCAAAAATCAGAAACAATATTGTTTCCAATACGGGTAAACTTTCCAACCTAGCCTTAAAGTTATATGGTTTGTATGTTAAGATAGGGCATATAAAAGGAGAAAAAGACGCATTTGTAATAGAAGAATTTTTTAAATCACACCTTAATGATATTCATCAGGAAAATTTAACTTTCTTCGAAAAAATTTATTTGTACCAATCCTACGTGTGGTATTATTATATTCTCCAAAATTTCCCGCTACATTTTCGAAATGCTAAAAAATGGGTCGATTTATTTGAAGCTAACCCTGAAATGAAAATGAACGACCCTGATTTATTTATGAGAGGGTTGCATAATTTATTGAATTCTATATTTTATACTTCTTATTATGAAAAATTCGATGAAATAATCGATCAATTGGAGTCATTTACACTAAAAAACAAGACTAGATTTAATATCAATTCAGAGGTCATTTCCTTCCAATATATTTACACAGCAAAAATCAATAAACACTTCACTGAAGGTACTTTCACCGAGGGTGTGAAAATAATTCCAGTATTGGAAGAAGAATTAAAAAAATATTCCTTGCATCTTGATTCACATCGTATTTTAATCTTTTACTATAAAATGGCCTCTATGTATTTTAGTAGTGGTGATAACAGTCGTGCTATTGATTATTTAAATGATATCATCAATTATAAAGCAGGTAATCTAAGAGAGGATATTCAATGTTATGCCCGGATTTTACACCTAATTGCTCATTACGAATTGGGACATTACAACTTATTAGATTATTTGGTCAAATCTGTTTACCGCTTTCTGGCAAAAATGAAAGAGCTCAACATTGTACAGTCTGAGATTTTGCGCTTTTTAAAACGAGAATTATACAGTGACCCACAAAGATTGAGAAATGCATTTATTAAATTAAAAGACAAGTTAGCCCCCTACGAAACACACCCATTTGAGCGTCGCTCTTTTTTATATCTTGATATTATTTCTTGGCTAGAAAGCAAAATAGATGGTATTCCGGTTCAGACTGTTATCCAAAAGAAATTCGAAGAAAGAAAAAAGAGGAAAGAATAAAATGTGTATTAATAAAACCTCACCTCAAAAACCTACAAATCAATTACTTGCATACAATTCAATGCTTAACTGTTTGAATTTTAGGCATTGGTTGATAATCTCTTTGGTAAGCCGACCAAGGTTTCCTTTTATGCATATCATTAGCAAAATAGGTGACTATTTGTTCAAATACCATTGGGTCTTTATAACCAGGAATTGGTTGAATTACATTTAATTCTTCATCTAAGAAGACAAGCGTAGGGAAGCTCAATCGACCGTTCGTAATCTCAGCTGCCAGTTGATGATACCCTCGCCTACCACTATTGACAAATTGGTAAGTCTTTTCTTTAAAAACGATATCCTCTTTATATTCCGCGTCAAACTTTACCGCATAATAGTTTTCATTCAGGTAATTTGCAATATGTTCTTGTTGAAAGGTAGCAGCGTCCATTTTTTTACACCAACTACACCATTCCGTATAAACATCGACAACTACTTTCCGGGGCTCATCTTGCATTTTTATTTGCAATTCTTCCCAGGTTACCCATTCAATTGGAGAATCCGTTACCGAATTATCGAAGTTTGTGTTTGTGTCACCAAATGAGAATATTGCAAAAACAATAAGACTTAGGGCGGCAGCAATTCCAATTTTTCTCATTATTTGATAATTTTCAAATTTTTGTAAAGCCAATGAAAGGCAATGAAAGGCAATGAAAGGCAAAATTAATAACATCTCAACAATTTTTATTCAAGGCTTATGGTCAGATGGTAAAATTTTATAAAATGTTTAACGAATAGACGATGAATTTTGGACAATTGTTAATATGTCTGTTCCTATTCTAAAGTTTTCTCTTTTTATTCCGCTTATTTGAGGCGCATTTATTCCATTACCTAACCATTTAACTCCTACTAGGATTCGTGCCTCATCCCATAAGTTTTGATCAATAAAATTTTGTAGTGTAATTGCCCCGCCTTCCACAATAAGCGTATTTCTTTTCGATTGATAAAGTCGACTCAATAAATTGCTTAAAAGATTTTCGTCAAAAGGGATCTTTAAATATTCCGTTAGTTGATTGGAAATCTTTTTTTCGAGCTTTGAATTAACTATCCAAGTCAAATAGTTTTTATCCAAAACGTTTAAATCTTTTGGCAATTTTAAGTCTTTATCCAAAAGGATTCGCAAAGGATTTGTCCCATAAAAATATCGAGTTGTCAAGGAAGGATTATCAACTTTAGCGGTTTGAGTCCCAACTAAAATCGCTGAAGTCTCCGCTCTCCACTTGTGAACCAAACGTTTTGATAATAAATTCGTTATCCAAATTTGTTCATTTACTTTTCCAATAAAACCATCTTTTGACTGGGCATACTTTAAAATGATATAGGGTCTGTTTTTGGACACAAACGTATTTCTAATTCGACTGACTTTTTTACCCTCCTTTTCCAGAATACCCACCGTAACTTTAACTCCGTTATTTCTTAAAATTTCAACCCCATTCCCGGCTACCTTTGGCGTTAAATCTAAACAAGAGATGACGACCTCTGGAATATTATTTTCAATAATTAAATTGGTACAAGGAGGTGTTTTTCCAAAAATACAGCAAGGTTCTAATGACACATAGAGCGTTGAATTGGGGATTAAACCCCGATCTTTTTCCTTTACACTTTTTAAGGCATTAACTTCTGCATGAGCCCCCCCATATTTTTCATGCCATCCCTCCCCTATTATTCGATTATTGAAAACCAAAACTGCCCCAACGATTGGGTTAGGAGAAGCAGTACCTAGTCCTTTTTTTGCTAGATCGAAACAACGTTGAATATATATTTCATGATTATTCATTTATAAATATTTTCTTAGAATATGTTTTGAATCCCGAAAGAGGCATATTGCAAATTCGATAAAAGGGCAAATTATAAAAGAATTTGTAAAAACAATCAAAACATTAAAACTGGACTTAAAATCCAATTAAATCAACAATCGTGGAGTCTCTTAGGAACTCGTTGATAATAAAGTGTTCAATTTGGGTGAATTATTTTAGTTTTTCTTTAAAAGAGGGAGCATTGTTGATACTATGAATGATTTTAAAGGAAAAATAAAGCAAAAAGAAACATTCATATCGGTCAATTTATTTTCTCCGAGTTCCTGAATTGAGACATGACTTTTTTTCAAGTAATAGATAGCAACTTTTTAATTATTTTTGCGTCTATTTATCAGCTATCTTTACAATTCCCTTCGAGAACGCCTCCACTAAATAGATTTGACTTAGTAACGCCTAAAAAATAACTCCGACATTTGCCGATGTATCTTTTGAACTTTTGCGGCGTTAAAAATACTCACCGATGCTCTGCATCCTGCGCTGGCTTGTGCCAGAAGGTACAAAGGCGAACGCAAAAAGTATTTTTGCCTTGCTAAAATCCAAAATCTACTATTTCAAATTGGCGGACTTATTTTTTAGCCGTTAAGTGCTTGGATAGAAATAAGTTCCATATTTGACGAAAACTATTTTTTTGCCAGACGAGGCAAAAAGCACTGGCATATCCCTAGATATGGCGAGTATTTTTAACGAAATATGATAAAAAAATAGTCCGTCATAATATGTGTAAGTTATTTCTGTCCAAGCACTTACTTACTCACTACCACATTATATATCAAAACAGGATTTCACTTTTTGTTCTCTATTTGTCGAATTCATTACCCTAATAATTCTATTTATCACAAAATTTTGATTAAAAAAGTGGAAATTCGCGCGTCTTTTAAAATATTAAATTTTTTACTATTTATGATTCAAAAAATCCTGACCATAGCATTATTTTTAACAGGTACTATTTCCATGAACGGTCAAATGAACAAAATTGAGTTCACGGAATATAACCTTGACAACGGACTTCATGTAATATTGCACGAAGATCATTCTACCCCAATTGTCGCAGTCTCTGTTCTTTACCATGTAGGTTCTAAAAATGAAAAACCAGATAGAACTGGGTTTGCCCACTTTTTTGAACATTTACTTTTCGAGGGTTCTGAAAATATTGCACGAGGAGAATTCGATGAATACATACAAAATGCAGGGGGCACGTTAAATGCAAACACCTCCTGGGATAGAACCTACTATTATGAAGTATTACCTTCTAATCAATTAGAGTTAGGACTCTGGTTAGAATCCGAAAGAATGCTACATGCAAAAGTAAATGAAAAAGGAGTTGAAACTCAACGAGAAGTTGTAAAAGAAGAACGTCGACAACGGGTTGAAAACCAACCATATGGGTCTCTTATGGAGCAAGTATTTAAACGTGCGTATAAAGAACATCCTTATCGATGGCCAATTATTGGGTCAATGGAACATTTAGATGCAGCTGTAGAAGAAGATTATGTCCAATTTTACCGTGATTTTTATGTCCCAAATAATGCGACCCTTTCTATTGCTGGTGATTTCAAAACAGAGGAAGCAAAAAGATGGATAAAGCAATACTTTAATACAATACCAAAGAAGGCGGATCCATACCGTCCAAACATTACAGAATCTCCATTGGGGGGTGAAATCAGAGACACCATATATGATAATATCCAATTGCCTATGGTTGTTCAAGCATATCGCATTCCAGCTCAAGGAACGAAAGATTTTTATGCTGTAAGTATGTTGGCACAAATGCTTTCTCAAGGAGAAAGCTCAAGATTTCATAAAAAATTGGTTGACGAAGAAGAAAAGGCCTTATTTGCTAGTAATTTTCCTATTTCGATGGAAGATCCAGGATTGTCCTTGGCCTATGCAATTGCAAATATGGGAGTTGATCCTCGAGAAGTAGAGACATTAATGGATATAGAGATCATGCGAGCACAAACAGAATTAATACCTGACGAGGAATTTCAAAAATTGAGAAATCAAGTTGAAAATGATTTTGTGAGTGTTAATTCAAGCATGATAGGAATTGCCGAAAGTTTGGCCAATTATCATACTTATTTTGGAAATGCAGACCTAATAAATACGGAAATCAATCGCTATTTGGAAGTAACTACTGAGGATATCCGTAGAGTAGCAAAAGAATATTTTACACCAAATAATCGAATTGTTTTGTATTACATGCCTAAAGCAACGCCCTAAAACTAGAGTTGAAGATGAGGCGTTATTTACACACCTTTTTTATTAGTTTAGCTATCAGAAGAATCTATGATCTCTATGAATATCAAAAATATAATAATGAAAAAATTTAGTCTAATAATATTTCTTTTCTTTTTCACTTTTTGTAGCCTATTCGCACAAGATGACTTCAGGAAAATGGCTCCAAAGGCTGGTCCTGCGCCCAAAATTGAATTGGGCAAAGCAGAACAATTTACACTCGAAAACGGCTTAAAAGTTTTGGTGGTTGAAAATCATAAATTACCACGAGTTTCCTTTTCGATATTTGTAGATACACCTCCTTTTATGGAACGTGAATTCGCAGGTACAGCAAGTATTTCTGGCGAATTATTGAAAACTGGAGCGAATAATCTAGCTAAATCAGAAATTGATGCTGCAATTGATTTTTTAGGGGCTACATTAATTACAAGTGCCAATGGCGTCTATGGTTCTAGTTTGAAAAAACACCAAGATGAACTTTTAGAGATTATGCAAAATGTTCTACTATACCCTACTTTTTCTGAAGAAGAGTTTAAAAAAATAAAGCGACGAACTATTTCTAATCTTTTACAATCAAAAGATGATGGAGAAGCAATAGCCCAAAGTGTTGGACAGGTTTTAAGATATGGCAAAGAACATCCATATGGCGAAATAGAAACAGAAGAAACCATTGAAAATATCACCATAGAAAAATGTAAGGAATATTATAATTTCTATTTCAAACCAAACATTTCCTATTTGACCATTGTGGGTGATATTACTCCAAAAGAGGCTAAATTTTTGGCAACGCAATATTTTGGAGGTTGGAAAAAAGGAAATGTAGATAAAGCCAATTTTGAGACCCCCAATAAACCCAATGAAACCGTAGTTGATTTTGTGAATAAAAATGGGGCTGTTCAATCTGTTATTAATATTACTTATCCAGTAAATTTAAAACCAGGTGATCCAGATGCCATAAAAGCTTCTTTAGCTAATAGAATGTTTGGTGGATTTTTTAGCAGCCGAATGAATTCAAACTTAAGAGAAGATAAAGGTTATACTTATGGAGCCAATTCTTCTTTAAATTCAGATCCTTATGTTGGTTCCTTTTCAGCAGGTGCCAGTGTTAGAAATGAGGTTACCGATAGTGCAATAGTCGAGATTTTGGCAGAAATTAAAAAAATAACGACGAAGGAGATTACAGATAAAGAATTCGATTTATTAAAAAATGTAACCATTGGCGCTTTTGCAAGAAATCTAGAAAATCCACAAACCATTGCTAGATTTTCAAGAAATATTATGCGTTATAATTTGCCAGCGGATTATTATAAAACCTACCTTGAGAAAGTAAGCCAAGTCACTAAGAAGGATATTCTAGAAATGGCTCAAAAGTACATTACACCAGAAAACGCCCATATTTTAGTTGTTGGAAACAAAGATGAAGTGGCTGACAAATTAGGTGTCTTTGCAAAAAACGGTCAAGTCAACTTTTATGATAATGAAGGAAACCCAATTACAAATGATGGTGCGGAAATTCCTGTGGATGTAACAGCCGAAACTATATTGGCAGACTATATTACAGCCATAGGAGGAGAAGATCGATTGAGAAAAGTTAAGTCTGTAAAAACTGAAATGATGGCTAATATGGGTGGCATGGCCATTCAAATGACTTCTTTTAACCAAGCCCCTAATCAAATGTGTATGGAAGTTGCAATGAATGGAAATACCATGCAAAGGGTAGTTTTTGATGGCGAAAAGGGGCAAATAGTAGCAATGGGACAAGCCCAAGATATGCCTGAAGAAATGGAGTCTGAAATTAAAGCTGCAGGGCAAATATTTCCTGAATTATTTTATAAGGAAACAGGCGTTAAGGCTGATTTATCAGGAATTGAAAAAATTAATAGTAAAAATGCCTACAAAATGATTATCGAATTGCCTACAGGCAAAAAGAAAACTGTTTTTTTTGATATGCAAACCAGCCTAAAAATTAGAGAAGTAAAAACTCAAATGGGCAATACTGAAACAATGGATTTTGCAGAATATACAGAAATAGAAGGCATCAAATTTCCATATAGTCAAACAATTACTGGTTCAATGCCTATGCCGTTGAAATTGGAGGTTAAAAATATTGAAGTAAATAAACCAATTGATGCAGCGATCTTTAAGTTAAACTAAAGGTATCGTTTTACCATTTATTTTTTATGAGACTTCAAACTTTAAAAGTCCTCGATTTTAAAATTCGAGGACTTTTTTTGTAGCCTTAAAAAAAGTCAATTAGAGGACTTGAAAATCAATACTTTAGGCAATTTTTACAAAATAACTTTTGGTTTTGATAAAGCAAAATTGAATCATGAGTTCACCAATTTTCAAACAAGCTTCAAAGACGGACAAAGATGCATGGATCCGGCTACGCGAAACTTTATATGATGGAGTGGAAAGTACTTTTCATGAAGAGGAAATTGAAATCATTCTAAACGATAAAACCAAAGCCACTTTTTTAGTTTTTGAAACTGGAAAAGAGGATTCTATCGGAATGTTGGAGCTCTCTCTTCGAAATATCGTGGATGGTTGCCTTTCTTCCCCTGTTGGCTATATTGAAGGTATATATCTACATGAAAAAGTAAGAGGAAAAGGATATGGTCGTCAAATGATTGATTTTGCAAAAAAATGGGCAAAATCACAGGGTTGTTCAGAGTTAGGTTGTGATGCAGAACTAGATGATTTATCAGCTCAAATGTTTCATCAAAAAATGGGATTTCGGGAGACTTACCGAATCGTACAATACAAAATGGACATTTGAATTCATCAATTTGCGGATCGCTAAAAATTCGTTCATTGCGAAATTTTGGCTATCTAAAATAATGTAAGAAAATATAGAGGAGTGTTGTTCTGTTCAAAATGTTTGTAGTGCTTTGCCCTAATATAATTGCAAAAAAAAATTTGACTCAAATCGCAAGATGGATTTAAAATTAATAGAGGGGAATATTTATAGAATCGGGAATTGGAAAATAATGAAGGGGAATGAAGCAGTTTTTACTACTAGGAGGAATAACAAATTTTAGACCAAAAAAGCTGAAAAAAATGGACTGAACAAAGAAATTTTATTTACAGATTAATAAGAATTTTCACCTTCTTTTCGAAAAATCAAATTTTGGCCACAGTTTTTGCTTATAAATTAATACTAGATTACTAATTTTGGATTTCACCTAATTACCATTTTATAATGGAAATCTCAATTACAAAAGGAATAAAGATCAGTGTTCAATCTGTTTATATGCCGCGAGAATCTCGCCCAGCACAAAATTCCTTTTATCATGCTTACAAAATCACTATTGAAAATTTGAGTCAAGACACTGTTCAACTATTGCGTCGACATTGGTTTATCTCAGATTCTAATGGAATAAAAAGAGAAGTAGAAGGCGAAGGAGTAATTGGTCAGCAGCCTATCTTAAACCCAGGTGATTCGCATGCGTATTCCTCTTGGTGTCCCCTTATGACAGATATAGGCAAAATGCATGGAACCTTTTTGATGAAAAAAGTTACTGATGATCGACTTTTTAAAGTAACCGTTCCTGAATTTAAGCTAATTCCTCCTTTCAAAACCAATTAATAAAGGGTTCTTCATTAAATCCACCCGCCTACGGCGCGAAAATTTCTATTGGAGGGAAGACACTTTTATTGATGCATCATTCCTTTTTAGAATAAAGTCTAATAAAAAGCATTCATATTTCATTTTTAAATTTACCTTTGCGGCTTCGTTAAAATCCCACTGTTCGATTTTCGAATAAAATGGGTATGGTTTAACCAAATAAATTTTGACATGCCAGTAAAAATTCGTTTACAAAGAAGAGGTCGTAGAAAAAGACCTTTCTATCACATTGTCGTAGCTGACGGAAGGTCTCCAAGAGATGGGCGTTTCATTGAAAAAATTGGAACGTATAATCCGATGACCAAACCAGCAACCATTGACCTTGACCGAGACAAAGCTTTCGATTGGTTAATGAAAGGAGCTCAACCAACTGACACCGCTCGTGCTATTTTAAAGTTCAAAGGTGTAATGTACCGTAAACACTTAGAAAGAGGTGTTAAAAAAGGTGCACTTACTGCTGAACAAGCAATGGCAAAATACAATGAGTGGGTGGATGCTAAAGATGCTAAAACCGCTGAACGTTTTGAAGCAGAAGCAGAAGTAAAAAGAAAATGGTATGAGCAATTGTCTGGAATGGCTATAGAAGCTGAAGCTCCAGCAATTCCAAGTGTAGAGATTGCTTCTGAGGAAGAAGAATAAACTATACTTTAGATAAACTTAAAAGCCCATTCGATGCATTCGAATGGGCTTTTTTTGGATGAACTAGGGAATCCGTCTATTTCCGTATCTTCAATATCAATAATACGTTCTTCCATCCTTGAAGAACTAAATCATTCACATCCTCAGAAATTCTCAAAAAAAGTACAGATCCACCAAATACTATTGTAATAAATACACTCTTCAGCAAAATGTCAAAAATGGCAAAATTAGTGCTAGGAAGTAAAAAGGTCAGTCCATAAACCATCAACCCTAAAAGGATAATTTTTAGGGTATTCCAGGAATAAGGAACCATATTAAATCGGTATTTGACGTACCCAAACTTCAATAAATTATATAAAGACAAAGAAACCAGCGTAGCTAAGGCTGCACCGTTTTCTCCATACTTTGGAATAAAAATTAAATTCGTGACCACATTAAAAATGGCCATCGCTAAGATTGCATAGAAATTAAATCGAAAATATTTTGAATAGCCAATCACCTGATTATTGATACTCGTCAGCATATCGAAAAGCTTGGCTAAGCCAATAAAAAGAATAACATTTTTAACTGGTAATAAATCGTCGAATTTGGGCAAAACAGAAAACAAATCGTCAAGACAACACCAAATTCCTAAAAAAAGAAATATCCCAAAAACCAACAGATTTATGGAGGTTTTTTGATATAGTTCTTCCAGTTTCCTCATATCCTGTTTCTTCCAAGCTTCAGAAACGATTGGGGCCGTTATTTTCATTAAAGCAAAAGTTGGGATTTCTATGACACCTGCTATCATTAATGCCATGGAGTAAATTCCTGTGCTATACTCCCCCATCATATTGCCCACCATATTTGTGTCTAACCTCAAAGCCAACTGCGTTCCAATTAGTCCTAAAATTCCATAACTTGCAAAAGTCCCCATCTCTTTCCAAAGTGGTTTCTTAATAAATTTGAAATCAGGTTTTAAATGTAATTGCCCTAATTTTTTTATGTAATAAAGTAAAGCGATCAATACAATTACAAAATTGGCAATCACGCCATACATAATTTGAATAGAATCAATTTTCTCAAAAACAAACAAAAGGATCAAAATCGGAAGACTGATTTTGATCAATTGATTCAATAGCCCAGGAATGACAATTCGATGAAAATTAGAAATATATTGGGTCAGTAATTCAATTAATCCGCGAAGGCAAGTCAAGGGCACCAAACAAAAGAATCCTGCATAAATGAATGGTTTATCGCTAAAATCAGCTCTAAAACGATCTCCTAAAAGCAAAAAGCCAATAATAAAAAGACTTAATCCTAAAAATGCCCCTACTAAAAGCAACCCTAAAAATCCATTATTTTTTTTCTCCTGATCCTGAAAAGTTGGAAAGAATTTTATTACAACGGCATTCATCCCAAATAAAATAAAGGGCATCAGCAAAAGCGAAGTG
The DNA here is from genome assembly GCA_024743405.1 of Bacteroidota bacterium. GTDB lineage: Bacteria > Bacteroidota > Bacteroidia > Chitinophagales > Saprospiraceae > JANSWP01. The sequence goes on along the minus strand of JANSWP010000010.1, from coordinate 86,108 downwards.
CTAATAAACCACTGAACCATGCCGTATTGCTCTTTGGAGTGCGTATAAATAAATACCATATTCACCATTCCAAGCACTACCCCAGCATAGTTGACTACACTATTTTTTATTCCTTGTCTTTTAATTACACCCATTTATTGAGTTCAAATTTCCAAATAACAAGTCCACTTTTAATATATGGAACACGGACAAAATAAATTTAGATTTATTCTATCCGCGTTCCTATAGCATTGAAAAGGGAGAACTTAGTAACGGCGAAAAAATAAGGTGAACAATTATGGCGCAGTTACTTTTTCTTCTAGGGATTTTAGAAAAATCATTCATAGCCATAGTTATGGATGACTTTTTATCAATTCTATAGAAGAAAAAAGAACAAGTCAGAATGTTCAGGTTATTCTTTTGCCGTTACTTCTTATTTTCGACCACGTAAAAGTTTGAAATGAAACAGCAAAGCCGTTGTTTTGCGCAAAAGTAATATTTTGGTGATTCGCGATTAGGTAAATATAGTTTTGAGCTATTAAAATTCTACATATCTATACCCTAAAGATGCTTCACCGTTCAATAATTGTCTACCAATGAAATGGTATTTTAAAATATTTGAACCTTTTTATCAGGCATTAAAAAATGCTTGGTGGTACTATACAGAAGCGAGTCGCCTACGTAAATTCAAAAATAAACACCTCGGCGAAGATTGTTTTATTATCGGAAACGGTCCTTCTTTAAATAAGATGGATTTGGAAAAACTGAATGATTTTCACACGTTTGGATTAAACAAAATCTTTATGATTTTCAAGCGTGCACCACTGAAAATCAGTTATTTAGTATGTGTTAATTCTTTGGCAATTGAGCAATGTTATGAGGATTTTGAAAACTTCAAAAGCCCTGTTTTTCTATCGCATAAAGCATCAAAAGGCATTGTCAAAAAGAAAAATCACATACACAAACTATTGACAACAGGTGGTATAAGTTGGTTGTTTAGCGAAACGATAGAAAAACCAATATATGAAGGTGTGACGGTCACCTTTGTAGCCATGCAATTGGCTTATTATATGGGTTTTCGAAGAGTCTTTCTAGTCGGCGTTGATCATAATTTCAAACAATCAGGAAATCCGCATGAAAAACAAAAAATGGAAGGCGATGACCCCAACCATTTTGACCCTGATTATTTTAAAGGAATGCATTGGCATTTGGCGGACTTGAAAGGTTCCGAAGTTTCCTATGCTCTTGCCGATTATGCTTTTCAGAGAACTGGACGGAAAATATTTGACGCAACCGTAGACGGGAAATTGCAAGTTTTTGAAAAAATACCATTAGAAGAAGCTTTAAAAATGGCAAAGAAGAAAAAATGATCGGTTGATTATTGAATGGTCAAATTGTTCCTTTTGCCTCAATTTGACCATTCAACAATCAAATAATTCAATAATTATTTCAACTTGAAAATAGCGATTTTATCCATGACCAATATTAGTGTCAGCAATGCCACTGGCAGTTTGCTGTCACGGTTATTTAAGGGATGGAAAAAAGAAGATATTATCCAAATATGTAAATACCAGCACTCGGATGAAGTGGCTGATCAATATCAAAACATTATTCCCTTTTATGATTTCATGGAAAAACAAAGGGCTTCTTCGAATTGGTTTCTGAAGCTACCTGCCGCTATTTTAAGACGAGTGTTTTTCCCTTTGCTATTTTTTTACGGCAATCAAAATCAAATCTTAAAAGCGCTTCAAAAATTCAAACCGCAGATATTGTATTTGCGAGTAGTTGCCAAACCTTTTTATTATTTAAAGTTGGCTTGTTTCTTAAAGGAAAAATTAGACATTCCTTTGGTTTTACATTTTATGGATGACTATGATTTGCATCTTCAATTGGAGGCAAAATGGAATCCAATTCGAGCTATCGAAAATCGACTTTATTCTCACTATTTAAAAAGGACCATAGCGCTTTCGGATTTAAATTATGCGATTAGTGAAAGCATGGCGGAAGCTTTTAAAATTCGTTATGACGTTCCATTTAAAGTAGCACATAATGGCATAGCTCCTACTGAGTACCAGCATTTTAGAGAAACTAATTATCCAAAAGCAAACCCTAAAAGAATTCTTTGGGCAGGAGCAATTGAAGTCTCAAAAGACAATCAAATCGTCAATAAAATTGCACAAGCAATTGAAAATATCAATACCGAAATTCCATGTCAGTTTTTATTGAACGTACCAAAAAATTTTGTGGAACCTGCCCAGAAACTACAATCAAAGTTTAAAACCATTGAATATCAAACTTATCAGCCTTTAGCTATTTATAAAGAACTATTGGCATCGTCCCAAATTCTAATAATCGCTCGAAACTTTGATGACAAAACGCGCGCATATACACAGTTTTCTTTTCACAATAAATTACCCGATTTTTTGGCTTCTGGCACCCCTGTTTTGGCGATTGGTCCCGATTGGGATAATACTGTAAAGCTTTTCAAAAAGTATAAATTTGGACAAGTTGTATCTGAAAATGACCAAACCATAATTGAATCAAAAATTAGAGAAATTTTGAATGCCAACGCTCAAAATGAGGATGAATCCAGGAAAGCTTTTGAGGTTTTTAATATGGAGAAGATTCGGTCAGATTTTCAGCATTCACTAATAAATATCACACAAAATGATTGATAAAATAATCAAGTTAATTCCATGGAAAATCAGGAAACCAATTCGTGATTTATTGAGTGGAAAATCTATTGAGGAGGTAGATATTGTTTATAAAATATTCCAAGACCAAAGTGGCAAAGGTAAAATTATGCTAGATGTGGGAGCCCATTTTGGGACTGCTTTAATGCCATTTGCAAAAAAAGATTGGACCATATACGCATTTGAACCTGACCCATCGAATAGAGAAAAATTAATCGCTCAAATAGCTGATTATAAAAATGTTACGATTGACATTCGCGCAGCCTCAAATACTACGGGAGATACCGTATCTTTTTTCACCAGCGAAGTTTCCACAGGCATAAGTAGTATGTCTGCGTTCCATAAAAGCCATAAAGAAACTTCCAAAGTTCAAACTATTCGATTAGGTGATTTTTGTAAAGAAAACAAAATTAACGATGTCGATTTTTTAAAAATTGATACCGAGGGGTTTGATCTTTTTGTGCTAAAAGGATATGATTGGGTAAATCAAAAACATCCAGACTATATTGTAACTGAATTTGAGGATAGAAAAACCAAACCACTTGGCTACTCTTTTCAAGAACAAGCCAATTATTTAATCGAACAAGGATATAAAGTTATCGTTTCAGAATGGCACCCTATTATTGAATATGGTCAACGGCATAAATGGAAGAGATTTGTCACAAATCCTTCTCAAGTTACGGATGAATTAGCATGGGGAAATATCATCGCTTGCAAGCCGGAAAATTTTGAAAAGCTAAAAAAGGTTGCTAGAAAAATTGGTAAAATTGTGGAACCTTAAGTCCACTTTTATGAAAACTAATCTCTCATCTGTCTTATTATTACTCTTTCTTTTTGTACCTTTTTTATATAAGAAAAGTACGTCTTCTTTCAAAGAGAATAAACTTATTAATGGTGATACTTTTATAGGGATGGTTATTTCAACGGACAAAAAATGAAGCCAGCAGTTTTTGTATGGTTTGCTGAAATTGACTTTTTGGATGGTGAAGTTCAGGTCTTAAAAGGGGATGTGACGTTAGTTAAATAATTAAACTAAAGCGCCTTTTGAATGATGTTCAAAAGGCGCTTTTTTTGACCTAAATTCTTGGTTCTTCCTACATTCTAACCACTCTCTTTGTAATCAATTGATTATCAACATTTAGCCTTAAATAATATATGCCTTCTGGTAAATTTGAAATATCAAAGGCTTGTATTCTTTTTTCTAAGACTAAAATTGGTTGTTGAATAAAAACTGGCTTACCTGCTACATCAAAAATCTCAAATTCAACTTCTTTTGACTCTTCAAATTCCATCGAAACCCAGAACATTCCATTATTTGGATTTGGATAAACGGAAACTTGAGATTGCAATAAATCAACTTCTTCAGAAGCTAGCGTAGGATCGAAAGCTGCTCCAAATGAGAAGGAAGTGGAACAACCGGAGTCTTCATCAATCACTTCCACTGTATATTCACCTGATTCCCAAATCACCAATGAGACGCCCGTCGAATCATCAATTAATTCACCTTCTAAATACCAATTGATTGAATAATTATCAGGCAGATTATCTGAATCATTCAATGTTAAAAGATTTGAATTACTCGAAAATGTAGGAACACCGGGAGCTGCTATTTCTTCAATATTTGCAATCTCAGAAACAACTTCACAACCATTCTTATCAATATATTCTGCCCAATAAATACCAGGAAGAGAAACTGTTAGATTAGGTAAGGTATCACCAAAAAGCAAACTTGAATCCCTATACCATTGAATGTATTCAGTGTAATTAAGCACCTCTAGTTCCACCAATTCATTGGAACAAACTTCAATATCTCCAGTAATATTTAACTCCGGAGTCTCAGGCAACTCCAACACAACAACTGTATCCGTAGAACTCACCATGAATACAGGTTTAAAAATGTCAAACGAAACCTCCAATCCTCCATCGATAATCGTTCCTGTAGTTGCTACATTGAAGGTAACATCGCCACAATTAGCATTCCCAAAAGGATCATCGTCTCGAACTTCTAACTTGTAAGTACCTACTCCTAAGGGCAAATTCACAGCAATGGAAATTGGAATGGGCGTATTATTGACGGGGCTAGTTTCAAAAATAGTTGCACCAGAAGGGTCTTTTATCTTAATAAAAATATCGGCATCTCCAATCAAATCATCACAGTCAACGTCCAAAATATTGACGTTTGTCAAGGTTGGAGGAATAGTATCAATAAAAGCATCATAATTGATAAAATAGGTACCAGGTTCATCATAAATTTGAAAACCAGGATTTTCTAAATTAGAAGTAAAACCATTGCCAAAATCCCAAATATAAGAGAATCCTGTATCCCCATTGCTAGGCACATTATTTCCAAATTCAACCAACACTTCACCACAGCCAGTAGTATTACTCATCGTAAATCCATCTGTAGTACTTACAGCAGGAGCAATGTAGATTTCTATCGGATAAGAAGCAGTTTGTGTTAACACAGAGATCTTGGCTTCTAAGACCACTAACATTTCATAAAGACCTGATTGTAATGGGGTTCCACAAAAACGGACACAACCATCTGTTTCATTATTAGGATCAAAATCAGTTTGATTGGGTTCATAATTTAATCCAGGAGGCAAGTTTACTACGGCTAAGATCTTTATGTCACTGATATCCAAACCTGCTGGAATGGAGGGGTCAAGTGCATTAACGGGGTCTGTAGTTATAGGTAGTCTAAAACTTAAATCATTATCATAATATACTCCTGCTTCTCCATCAGGGGCATCAGCAAGATAGACTGTATCAGCAGGAAGTTGAGGAAGGTCAATGACACATCCAGGACATTGAGCATTAAGAGATAGAGATAAGAAAATGAAAATGGACACTATTAAGGCGTTGGCTAAATATTTCATTTTTTGTGGATTGGTTTGATTTGATTTTGAAATGGTTTTAAGATAATCTTTCAGCATTGCCATTTAAAAATCAAACCTTCAAAATATTTATTAATATATCCTTTTAAGAATGCGTAACCAGGATTAAGTACGCTATTTGTTGACATAGTAGTCAGTCAAGAAATTTTTATTGTGAGAAAAACGATATTAGTTTAGACAAAGTTTATAATTTTTTTTGACTTTACAATCGAAAATAAGGTCATCACAATGCTATTCAGAGAGGCTTAGAGCTAGCTTTTCCATAATATTATTCATAGAAAAAATATTTTCCCCAGCTTCTTAGGAACTATTTTTCTGTACCATCGTTTTCATAGGGTGTACTTGATTTCACCACCTATCATAGTTGCTTGCCACTATTTTTTCACAAAAAAGAATTTAATTAAAGGTTTTGTAAGTTGAGATGATTATGTTTGATACGTTGATTCTGTCTAGGACAAAAAAGAATCACCACCGTATCAAAGTAAATATTCACATTTAGAAAACTAGAAAACTTCGCGAATAAGAAACCGCGAAAGGTGAATCAAACCAATAAAAACATTTATGACAAAAAAGAAAATGCAAAAAGGCGTGAAGCTCACAGGAAAAGAGCTTCAGCGAGAGATTTTAAAATTTTTTAGAAGAAACCCTAAAAAACTCATGAACCCAAAACAACTTGGGCATAAACTAGTAATTTCTAATAATAAAGATTCTATAAAATATGCCCTTGAAAAACTCACTGAACAAAATTTCATTGGTGCTACAGAAGACTACAAGTATTATTTAAAAACCGGAAAAGGAACAACGAAAAGACTTAGAAAGACAGACAGCACCTTGGAAGGCAAAGTTGACATGACAAAGACTGGGTCAGCTTATATCGTATGTGAAGGTTTGGAAGATGATATATATGTCGCAGCAAAAAACATGAACTCCGCTTTACACCAAGATAAGGTAAAAATTAATGTATGGATTCCAAGAGGTAGAAGAAAACCAGAAGGAGAAGTGATAGAGGTATTAGAAAGAGCGAGAGAGCAATTCATGGGAACCCTATGGTTACATCGCAAAGGTGCCGTAGTCGTGCCAGATCAATCAAATAATCCCATCGACATATTTGTTGATTTAAATGATATCAGAGAAGCAAAAGATGGAGATAAAGTAATAGTAAAAATTACAGAATGGCATTATAGAAAACCTAAAGGAGAAGTTACATTAGTCCTTGGAAAAGCAGGTGGTAGTGATTTAGAGATGAAATCGATTTTGATAAACAATGGTTTCAATTTAGCATTCCCAGATGAGGTAATAAAGGAATCTGAAGCACTCAATGAAGATTTTTCTAAGGAAATAGTAGCGGCTCGCCGAGATTTTCGAGATGTTTTGACCTTTACCATTGACCCTGAAGATGCCAAAGATTTTGATGATGCGATTTCAATTCAATGGTTAGAAGATGGTAAATGCGAAATTGGGGTACACATTGCCGATGTAACGCATTATGTTCAACCAGGAACAGCTCTAGATAAAGAAGCATTCCTACGATCTACCTCAGTTTATTTGGTTGATAGAGTTTTACCGATGTTGCCTGAGAAAATATCCAATGAATTATGTTCACTAAGACCCGATGAAGATAAATGTACCTTTTCTGCAGTCTTTGTTTTGGACAATAACGAAAAGATAATTGAACGTTGGTTTGGGAAAACATTGATTCATTCCAATCGCCGCTTTACTTATGAAGAGGCCCAAGAGGTTTTGGAAAAAGGGGAAGGAGATTTTGCTTCTGAACTAAAATTTTTGAATCGAATTGCTAAAAAACTTAAAAAAGAACGGTTTAAAAAAGGAGCCATTGATTTTGATACGGAAGAAGTTCGTTTTAGATTGGATGAAGATGGCGTCCCTATAGAAGCCTTTATAAAAGAGCGGAAAGATGCGCATATGCTTGTAGAAGATTTTATGCTTTTAGCGAATCGAGAAGTTGCCACTTTCATTCACAAAAAAGGATTGGGTGTTGAAGTCCCATTTGTTTATAGAATTCATGATGAACCAGATCCAGATAAGGTGGCCGATTTAGCGCGGTTTGCACGGCAATTAGGTTTTGAAATGAATGTGAGTACACCAGAACAAATTGGAAAATCATTCAATAAATTAACTAAAGCTGCCAAAGAAGACGAGAGCTTGAATTTATTGGCTCCGTTGGCTATTAGAACTATGGCTAAGGCTATTTATTCGACTGAAAACATTGGACATTATGGGCTAGGATTTTCTTACTATACCCATTTTACTTCTCCAATTCGACGTTATTCTGATGTATTAGTTCACCGAATTTTATATAAAAATTTAGACAACCAATCATTTCGAACTAATAAGGAAAACCTGGAAGAAAGGTGTAAGCACATTTCAAAAATGGAACGTCAGGCAATGGATGCCGAGCGAGAAAGTATCAAATACAAACAAGTCGAATTCATGGAAAAACATGTAGGAGAAGAGTTTGAAGGATATATTTCAGGCATCATTGATAGAGGTGTTTTTGTAGAACTAAAAGGTTCAAAATGCGAAGGGATGATTGGATTTGATAGCATGGATGAACCATTTGATGTAAAAGATGGTCGTCTTTCTGCTACCGGAATTTATACTGGACAAACTTTTAAAATGGGAGATGAAGTACAAGTTAAAATAATTGCAACGGATTTGGCTCGTCGAAGAATAGATATGGAATTAGTCTAAAAAAAACAAACCGCCAAACCCCTTTGGGCTGGCGGTCTTGCGAATCTTGCTACAAAGTCTGATAGGTTGGAAAAATGTCGGATGGAAGCGAATGCCTCTGTCCGGCATTTTTTGTTTTCTAAAAACTGCCATCCCGAAGTCGGGATGGCGCTCCGCTTTTAGAAATTTCTGATAGAAAACAAATCTTTTGGTTTATAAGGTTTATAAATTTTCTATGGCACTAATAACTGATTCAAAGCCTTCTAACTTAGGCGTCATTTCCAATATCATATTTTTGGTAATAGTAACAGACTCTTCGGCATAATAATAGGTATCATCACCTTGCTCTGAAATAACCACCATTTTGACTTTATAGTCTATTGGAATATTTAACTGACAAAACATTTCTAAATCTGCATTCGCCCACAAAGGCATCACACTATTAATTTCTTCAAAGACAATAAAAGCAACTGTATTAGTAGGATCGTAGGAATTTGGTAAGTCCATACAAACCTCTGTTAATTCCAAATTTGGTTCTTTTAAGAATCGGTCAATATTAATCCAACCTAATTGAGTAGTTTCAAATACATAACCGAAAGACCAATTTTGAGTTAAGGAATCCTGCCATTCCCATGCATTTACATTATCCCAAGTATCGGGGTTTTGATCTGCTTCTTCCCAGGCAAATATTTGATTATTAGGAGCTAAAGGTTCATCAACATTAACTCCATAAAATAACTCCATTTCGCTATTAGCGTCAGAATTAGTAGTGGTAATCAACATTTTTGCATTTGGGGCTAATTTTAACTCTTCCCCATTTTTTCGCGCAATGATCATTATTTCTCCACCGGAATCCAGGGCAACTTTTGTAGAAGCGATTGGTAAACGATTATATTTTACCATCTCAGATTTAGTGAATAACTCAAGAATTTCGAGCTCCACATCTCCTGCAACTAATTCCCCATTTTGGTTGACAAAAATTCCCTTTGTACAATGAAAGTGCGTGCCCTTTTGAGTCCGAATTATAGTGTTATCATCGTTACTCGTAATGTATTTCGTTCCTGATAGATCTTCTTGTGCTTTATCAAAAAAGCGACCTATATCCCCAATCGCATTTGGATTAGATCCATTATGAGGGATAAATTGATCAATATCTTGCTTGCATCCCATGATTCCGCCAACTAATAAGATGGCGATAAAAAAAACAATGTTCAGTTCTAAATGCTTCCGTTTCATGATATTAAGTTTTCCAAACTTCTGCTTTAAACTTGTACTCTAATTATTAGATAAGGTAAGTTTTAAAAACGCTGCTTTTCAGTTTGTTTTTTTTGAAAATATGCTAAAATTTCATCCGGAGCCCTGTCAAAACACCAACTGAGAAGTATTGTTGATCCAAAATGTAATCACTTCTTGAGAAGGAGTTTTGGTAATACCGAAATTGAGGTTCAAATAGAAAATACAAGTTTTCATTTATTTCATAATTCATACTTATACTCCCATAAAAGCTAATGCCTAGGTTCTTTCTGAAAGCAGGAAAGGCCTCAGAATCACCTGATGTAAATGTTTGTGGTGTTAAATCTGGGGCAAGAAAATCTCCTTTTTGTTTAAATAAGATATTAAAGTTAACCCCTGCATTGACACCATAAGCCCATTTTCCATAATGCACTTCATAGCCGACAATAATTGGTATATCCAATTGATGTAAACGATTAAAGGAAGTAATAAATCGATCTCCAAATACGACAGTTGTATCGTAAAGAATAGTCCCATCTGCCTGAGGAATCGGTTCAATATTAATTTGTTGAGCATTGCCTATATTATGCTCAAATTTTTCAGCGATTTGGCTGTACATTAGTCCTGTACGCAAAGCCAAACCTTTCCTATTTAAAAAAGAAAGTCTTAATCCACCAGAGTATGCGTATCGATATGATTCGGTTGTTTCTCTCGCTTTCAAGTAGTTTACATCATCAGGTGATTTAGATCTTAAATTTCGAATGGCATAATCGGGTCCTATTAATATATCTAAATAGGTATTATATCTTTTTCCTTTTTCGATTCTAGGACAGCCCTTTTCTGGGTCTCCTTTCCTTTTCAAGAAATTCTTGTAGTCTCTTACATTTGGTTCCGAAAATATCATTTCACTCCCTTCAAAATCTATCTCCGAAATTCCAAATTGTAACTTTTGAATCGAAAAATTATTCGCAATAGCTACTGGACTAAAAATTCTTTCTTCTTGAACTTTTGCAGTTTGATTTTCAAAAGCGTTCTCTTGTGAATAATTGGTTTTTTCGATATTATTTTGATTCGGATTCAGCGTACGGTTTTCAACAGAAGTATTATTTATTTGAAGATTATTTCGGTTTGAATAATTAGTTTCCAAAGCTACTTTACTAATATTATTAGCTTTAGAGTCAATTAATTCTTTTGATGAATTAACTACATTTTTTTGATCTATTTCCTTAACATTCTTTGTATTTAAAACGGTTTCATTTCCAACAATATCAACTTGACCAAAGACAGCTTTTTCCTCAACAAAATTCTGTTTATCCGTATTTAACTCTTCACTTTCTTTAATTTCTTGATCTGATAGTGCTTTATTTGAATTTTGATTTTCAACCATGAAATAGCCCGCTGAACCAATAAGTAATAAAACTAAAAAGGCCATTCCCCAATTTCTACGGAATAATATCCATGCCCGACGTTTGGGAGATCGTTTTTGGTCAATACGATCCCATATATGCATAGGAGCATCTGAGGCATAATCCCCTAATTTTTCTTGAAAAATTCGATCCGTTGAATGACTGGATTTCATATAAAATGGGTTTAAACGGTTCCTACTCCACGATTCTATGTTGACTATTTTTGCCATTTTCAAAAGCTAAATCACTAAAAATTTGCTACTTTATTTAATTCCAAAACCTGAGACTGCAACATTTTTCTTGCTTTTACTAATTGAGACCTCGAGGTGCTTTCCCCAATTCCTAAAGATTCAGCAATTTCTTTATGACTGTACCCTTCTATAGCATACAAGTTAAAAACAACTCTATATCCCTGAGGTAAATTGGCTACCAAATTCAATAACTCCTCTTCACCTAATTGCGAAAAAACTTCAGGTGCTACTGGGTTTTCAGGTCGATTTTTGATCCCTATTTGTTCCTTTTTAAAAGAACTTTTTTGATAGTTCTTAAGGGCGGTATTTACAACAATACGTCGCACCCAACCTTCGAAAGATCCCTGGAATTTGAATGTATGAACTTTGTCAAAAATCTGCATAAAGGCATCTTGCAAAATGTCTTCCGCTTCCATATGATGTCGAGTATAACGCCGACAAACATGGAGCATTTTACCAGCATAACGCCGAAATACTTCTTGCTGACAAGAACGATTCTCCCTAATACAGCCTTTGACGAGCTCTTTTTCAGTCACTTATTTTGGGCTTTAATAATTTGAAAGTCAACTACATGATGGATTAAATTCTAAATTCGCTGCCTAAATATTGAAAATTAGTTCATTTTTTGGAAAATGTTCTATTGGCATATCACAAATGACAATTATCTGTCATTTACAATAGTCTTTATTCTATTTCAATTAAGTACCAAGCCAATACTATCTATATCAAATTTCAGTTTCTTTTGCATGATAATTTCGTTAAAAAGCCTAGCCATAACTTTGGTTATGCCTATGTTTTTTGTCTCATTCCCTCACAAAATAATTCTGGAATTTTTGACATACATTATATTGGCTTGGTACTTACATCTTACTTATAGATGAAAAAAACAGAAATTTATTTTCCAATGGAACCATTTTAATTATTGACAGGTTCTTTCCCCAATCCCAAAAAATCATATTCAAATTATGATTCTTAGACAAATTATTATTTTCTAACCATTTCAAAATCACCAAACCAAGTACTTGAAAGGTGATTTTTGGATTGTGTAAATCACCCATTATGCTCAACTCGACCATCAACCTCTACAAAAACTCCTTCTCTGGGCTTTCTCGAGAAATATGGTTGCTCTCTGGAGTTACCCTTATTAACCGAATTGGGATGATGGTTTTACCCTTTTTGTCCCTTTATACGACTCAAGAACTAAAATTCACCATGGTTCAAGCTGGAATTGTCACTAGCTTTTTTGGATTTGGTTCTTTAGTCGGCTCTTGGGTTGGAGGAAAATTGACAGTAAAAATTGGAGAGTTCAAAACCCAATTTTGGAGTCTTTTTTTAAGCGGATTTGCTTATTTCATTCTAATATTCATTCGTGATTTTAATACCTTTTGTCTAGGAATATTTATTGCTGCTTTTATAGCCGATATATTTCGTCCTGCCATGATGACTGCAGTAGGAACATATTCAAAGCCAGAAAACAGAGCAAGAGCGATGTCCTTAATTCGATTAGCAATAAATCTAGGATTTTCGGGTGGAATGCTTTTCGGAGGATTCATTGCAGTCCGAGTAGGTTATCATTGGTTATTGATCATCGAAGGAGCAACCTGTATTGCTGCTGGTATTTTCTTCTTTTTCATGCTTCCTAATCGAGATGCTGCGATCAAAGAAGCCAAAAAATCATTAAATAAGATCAATGTCAAATCGCCTTATAAAGATGGTGTGTTTTTAATGTTTGTGTTCCTATTATTGTTAGGCTCAATCGCATTTATGCAGCTATTTACAACAATACCCCTTTTTTTCAAAGACCATTTATTCTTACTAGAAGATGAAATTGGTTTAATTATGTTTGTCAATGGCTTTTTGCTATTTGCCTTTGAAATGCCCGTAGTTTATAAGTTAGAAAATTGGTCAAATAAACTTGGCTTGACTGCTCTTGGTACTTTATTAATTAGTTTTTCTTTTTTAGTTTTTAATATTTGCGGGTGGTATGTCTCTATCGCAGTCATTTCCATTATTTTAATTACCATTGGTGAGATGATTAGCTTCCCATTCAGTAGTGCACTGGTGCTTGATCGAACGAATGAACACAACCGAGGGGACTATATGGGTCTCTACGCTAGTACGTTTTCTCTTTCTTTTATTATTGCACCTTTTATAGGCACCTGGGTTGCTGAATATTATGGTTTTACAGCACTTTGGTATTTGGCGGGAGGACTAAGCTTAGTTTCAGCTTTAGGCCTCTGGGGACTCAGCGAAAGAGTCAAAAGACCCAATCAGGAGTCCATCGAACAAGAAGAAGTATTGGAGGCAGTGTAATTGCTTTGATTATCCCGAATTTTCAATAGATATGAAAATTCGGGATTTTTCATTTAAAAGTGATGTCAAAAGCTACTGTTTTGACTCGTTTAGTGACTTCTCCTGAAGGCAATTTTTCCTCTAATATCATCTCTTTAGCCATTGGTATATCAAAAACCTCTTTCATATTTCGAATACTCCCTGCTGGAATACTCTTATTATGAAATATAATCAATAAAGGATCTCTATCCCTTTTCTGAAATTCTAGTGCTAATATTTCTTTTAACACCATCCTATTTTTCACTCTTGAGCTATTGACTTCAAATCGCTTATCATTAATTAAATCCTCCAATTTCAAGACTTCGCAAAGGTTTTTAAATTGTCTTTCTGTCCCCACTGCCAACACAATTGGCTTGTTATCTTTTGAATAAAAAATATCGCCATAAGGTGCAATATTCGGATGCATGCAACCCATCCTTTGTGGAATAAAGTTTGCCATCAGCCAATTATTAGCTTGATTAGCTAATGAAGCTACTGCCGCCTCCAAAAGAGAAGTAGTCACAAAACTCCCTTGTCCAGTCTTCATTCGATGAATCAAAGCAATCAATATCCCCTCTTTTAATTGGTGCGCCGCTAATAAATCGATTAAGGCAACAGGCATTTTTACAGGTTCCCGATTGGGTTCACCTGTCATAAAAAGAAAACCAGCTTCAGCCTGTAAAACTACATCGAAGGCAGGTCGATCTTCTTGCCCAAACCCTGTTAATTCCGCATAAATTAAAGCTGGATTTATTTTTTTCAAGCTCTCATAATCCATCCCCATCTTTTTTGCAGATTTCGCCCTAAAATTACTCACTACTATGTCTGCCGATTTAATAATTTTCAAAACGTGATCTCGTCCTCTATCTTCCTGCAAATCAACTAATTGAATGTTCTTTTTATAATTAACTGAATGATAATAAGCAGAAAATTCAGCGTCAGGATTTTCTGTCGGCAATTTCCATTTTCGGGTCACATCACCACCTGTCTTTTTATTTTCAATTTTGATTACTTTAGCTCCTAATTCAGCAAAAAACATCCCGACAGCGGGACCAGCCAATACACTTGCTAATTCTACGATAATTAAATCCTCAAAAAATTTATCTAGCATAATATTCTATTAATAGTAATATGGGTTGATTAATTGGCTCTCATTACGTAAATACAATTTATTCGTTCAATGTTAATTCTTATAAAATGAAATCTTCAAAAAAACTACTTTTCTTTCTTATCGCTTTTTCTTTTGCTAATATAATTTTTTCTCAAAATGAAGATAGTCTGACCTTCCATAAAAAAATGGAATGGTTTAAGGATGCAAAACTCGGCATTTTCATTCATTGGGGTATTTATTCCGTCAAAGGCATTGATGAGTCTTGGTCTTTTTTTAATGAATACCTCTCTCATGAAGCTTATATGAAACAATTGGAAGGTTTCAACGCGATTCACTATGCCCCTCAAAAATGGGCAGAATTAATAAAAAAATCAGGTGCCAAATATTCCGTAATCACCTCCAAACATCATGACGGTGTAGCACTTTGGAATACAAAAATGAATGACTTAAGTACCTTTAAAAAAACACCAGCCAAACAGGATGTTTTGTCTCCATTTGTTGCAGCATTAAAAAAAGAAAAATTAAAAGTTGGCATTTATTATTCCTTGATCGATTGGTCACATCCAGAGTATCCAAATTTCACCAAAACCCAAAAACGATATAAAACGGACTCTATAAAATGGTTAAAATTTAAACAATTTTTCCAAGGACAATTATCAGAATTATCAGAACAATACAATCCAGATTTATGGTGGTTTGATGGAGACTGGGAATTTTCAGCTGAAAAATGGGAAGCACAAAAAGTTAGAAAAATGCTATTGAATAAAAACCCTAATACCATTTTGAATTCCAGATTGAAAGGATATGGAGATTATGCCACTCCTGAGCAAGGATTACCCCTTACCAAACCAAAATCAAAATATTGGGAATTATGTATGACTATGAATGATAGTTGGGGATATCAACACAACGATCATAATTACAAAACGCCATATGAGGTCATTAGAATTTTCGCAGACGTAATAGGCAACGGAGGCAATTTACTTTTGAATATTGGACCAAAAGCAGATGGTACCATCCCTTCTGAACAAATTCATATCCTAAATGAATTAGGGAAATGGACAAAAAAACATGAGGAAGCTATTTTTGGTAGCCGAACAGGGATTCCTAAAGATTATTTTTTGGGTACTTCTACCCTATCAAAAAATGGCGAAATCCTCTATCTATTTTTACCCGGCAAACCAAATGGTCAAATTATGCTTAAAGGCATAAAAAATAAAATCAATAGAATAAGAATCGTTGGGGATGGGACAAAACTTAGCCATAAAGTTACCTTACATCAATATTGGAGCACTAAACCAGGAGTCGTATTCATAGATGTTCCTGAATCTGTAGTAGATGAATACATGACGGTAATTGCGGTTCAATTAAAGGGAAAAATCGATTTGGGGAGTAGGGAATAAATAAGATACCCAAATTTTGCACAGCTAATTTTTCTTCAGTTGAGGCAAAAAACAGAGACATACCCAAAGGTATGGCGAGTATTTTTAACGAAAAATGAAGGCAAAAGAGCAAGTAAAATGGGTAGGTTATTTATTTCCTACTCCCTTGTACGAAGAAGAATAAAAAATCCCATGCCAAAAGACATGGGATAAGATTTTAAAACTGAAGGTTAGTTAATGTGACTGTTACTAATTCAGACTTTGTAACAG
The DNA here is from genome assembly GCA_024743405.1 of Bacteroidota bacterium. Classification (GTDB taxonomy): domain Bacteria; phylum Bacteroidota; class Bacteroidia; order Chitinophagales; family Saprospiraceae; genus JANSWP01. The sequence goes on along the minus strand of JANSWP010000010.1, from coordinate 69,864 downwards.
TATTTATTGTCAATCAAAACTTTTCAATTAAAAATAGAGGATTTTTCTAGCCTCTTCCTCTGAATTTACTTCTGTATCTACCAAATCTAATTCGAAAATATGGCTGCCTTTAGGCTGATTTAATCGCTTGAATGCTTCAGGTCTAAAAACCGCTAATTTATTGCCATTGATTACCCACAAAAGATTTTCGGAATTCATATTGAAACGTAATTCTGTTCCATCAGTGGCTAAAAATTTAGTAACTGTATTTCGACTTTTGTCTACTAAATAGGCTGTATGCGAATCATAATTCTTTCCATTTTGATCAACAAATTTTGCTTTCAATTTGACCATATAAGGTGGCAAAGGACGATCACAATTCCAAATTCCAAAGCTAGTTGCCTCAAATCGATTAATTACTTTACGAGTGATTAATTGATCCGTTACTGCATAATCTTGACCTTTTTGTTGAAAGGCTTTTAATCGATCTTGATATTCCGCTTCAATGGCTTGTTTTTGCTTTTCAATTTCAGTGTTTAGTGCAGCGATTTGTTCTTTTAAAAGTTCTTTTCTATTCTCCATTGCCCCCATATATTCATTCAACTCTTGGTCATAATTTTCCATTGCCAAATCGTAATCATTTCCTGATAAAACAGGATTGATAAGAATTTTAATTGCTTCATTGCCCTCTATTAGAGTCAACTCAAAATCTCGATTATTTACTTTTCGAAGTCGCATGCCATCCCAAGATCCATCCTCAGGTGAAGTAATCTTTTCCAAAGCAATTTTCGATTGTGGACTTTTCTGCCAAAGCATACTTTTAAAAGCTGCATTCATAGACTCAACCTCCTGTTTAGCTTCTTCATATTCCTTAGAAATATCTTTATCTAAATCCGAAATATCTAAACTAAATACAGTTGTTGAACCATTATTTTTTTGAGGCTGAATCGGTTCTTCTGCCATAGGTATGGAAGCTTCAATCTTTGCTAATTCTGTAGTATGCTTAATATCAAGGGCATCCAATTTACTCTTTTGCCAAATTTTTATAGGATATAGTGGATCATCCTTACTTAGGTCAGTAGCAACCTCTGTTTTTTCCTCCATTAATTGCATATTATCGACATCTTCATAAATCCATTTTCTTCCATCTTCATCTAGCCGATAAATATTGTAATTAGGAGGGCGATTCATTTGAGGGGATACATTAACATTAGATACCAACTCAACGGCAATCGTTTTACCTGGAGCCATCTTAACTCTTTTGCCATCTTTTTCTGCATAAACTTCCATCATCCCTGCAGATTCTAGCGTATAAGAGACGCCAGCAGAATCATAAGTCATTGGGATTCCAGAAAGAAAAAAGTCAACATAATCATGAAATTCACGGTATTTGATTTCTACATTTCCCTCAATTGGATTCCCGTCATTGTCTATAAATGCTGAGGCCGGAATTTTCAATTTAGAGCCACTCTCATATTCGTAAACGCCTCCTTGATTTGCATTGAACTTATAACTAGCAAATTGAGGTTTTACATTCATCATTGGAGGATCAACATAATTTCTACTCGCAAAATATTGGCTTTGCTTTTCCGAAAAATTTTCATCAAAAACAAAATAAAACAGTAAAGCAATCATTGCAGCGGCGGCTAGACTTGATATATATATCACCCTACTAGATATTTTGCCTATCGTCCGCTGGGGTGGCTTTGCCGTGTTATATTGTGCTAAGAGGGCATCAAAGTCTTTAAACTTTGATATTTCCTCCGAGGACAATGGCTTCGGATTTAAATTTATATTGTAGTTTTTCTTCATTTTTAAGTACCGAAAGGGCTTCAAAATTGAGAATTTTAGATTTTATCAACCTAGAATTCTGAATTGGGAATCCGTTTAATAATTAACTTTTTCAATCGCTCTAATACGCGGTACGTTCTTACTTTTGCATTACTTTCCGTAATGCCTAATATATCAGCTACCTCCTTAAATGGACGTTGCTCAAAAAAGCGCATTTCAATAATTGTCAAGTCTTTAGGGCGTAGTTCTTCTAGTGATTCAATAAGTGCATTTCGTATAATTTCAGTATCTCCTCCATTTATTTCCTCAATCATATCTGATAAAGGGTGAGATTCTATACTAACTACTCTATTTTTTTTGGCTGATCTATAATACTGAGCTACTTCATTACTAGCGATACGGAAAAGCCAGGCTGAGAAAGGCACCCCTTGAAAGGAGTATCCATCCAATTTTTGCATAGCTTTCAGAAAGACTAATGAACAAACATCAGCGCTAACTTCTAGATTGTCTGTCCGTTTTTGTATAAATCGAAAAATCGGTTCGTAATATCGATCATACAACGGTTTAAACTGAGAAGGATCACGCTGAGCAGCCTGAATCTCCTGCCATTCGACATTCATTTCCATTTCCGAAACCGTCCTGCGATACGTATTCATTCTTGTTTCATTTTTCGCAAGGGTACGATTTATTTGCAAATTTGCAGACATTCAGGTTTAGAAATATCGTTTGAAATTAGAGACAAGTTTTAAAAGAAAAATGAATTTTATTTCTCCTTTAAAAATCGACCTCAAACAAATAATGCAACCCCTTCAAAAAAGATACATTTAAGCGGATCCTTTTTGAATTTTTCTATTAAAAATGTTTAAATGAGTTTGTTTTCTTTGGTTCTAACGGTTTTGCTTTATTTTTACCGATAGATTAGAAATCTATACAACAGCGAAACCTTACAAATTTCACCAAACATTTACTACTGTGAGAAAAGATAAAGATCTACTTTGCATTTCTATTGATTCAACCAAAAATATTATTCTACCATTCTTTTGTAGATTGCCTAAGCTTTAGACTAAAAAATAGTTTGATCTTTATTCTTTTAAACCTAAACCAAAATCCATTTGGTATGCGCATTTTAAAATTCTTTTTAACACTACTTATTTTAAGTATCTCAATTTCAAATAATTACGGACAATCAAGTCTAAGAAAAGCAAATAAACAATATGAATTATTTGCCTTCAATTTGGCTATAAAATCCTATTTAAAAGTTTTAGATAGGCAGCCCCGAAACGTACAAGCTATAGGTCGAATAGCAGATTGCTATAGACATCTAAACAGAATGGACGAAGCTGCAAGTTATTATGCACAATTGATGGATTTACGCAATATAGAACCTGTTAATTATCTACAATATGGGCATGTTTTAAAAGCTCTGGGGAAGTATGAGGAAGCCAAACGACAGTATTATAAATATGCTGAAAAATATCCTGTTGCCGGAAATCAGTATGCTGAAAGCTGTAATTTTGCAAAATCAAAAATGGAGGCTCCTGGTCGTTCTTCTGTAAAAAATGAATTCCTAAATACTTCCTCCTCTGATTTTGCACCGTCTATCTATAAAGCGGGACAAGTGGTTTATTCTTCTGGACGAAGAGATATTACAAAATCAAATCGTGGAGGACCAAAATCTGGAGGTTTCATTAATAACCAATTATTCTTTAGCAATAGAGACGATAATGGTTTTCTTAGGAAACCTGAGTTATTAAAAAAACAAATCGGTAGTAGTGCTAATGAAGCTCCAATTGCCTATTCGCCAGATGGAAAATATGTGGCTGTTACAAAAAATAATTATGTAAATGGTACTCGCCAAATTCCTTCTAGTGGTTTTGAATTAAGCCTTCATATTGGAGAAGTAAGTGCAAAAGGGGATTTCTCGAACTTGATTCCATTTCCGTATAATGGTTCTGGGTATTCTACTGGTTTTGCCAATTTCTCTCCCGATGGAAACGCTCTTTATTTTGCATCTGATCGCCCAGATGGTTTTGGTGGATTTGATATTTATGTGTCTTTCAAAGTTGGGAACAGCTGGTCTGCTCCTGAAAACTTAGGTGCAATAATCAATACACAGGGACATGAATTAACTCCATTCTTTGATGGCCGTAATTTATTTTTTGCTTCTGATTGGCATTTTGGTTTTGGTGGCTTAGACCTTTTTAGTTCTAAGCAAATGTCCACTGGAGGTTGGAATCAGGTTCAACATTTGGGAGCAGGTTTTAATTCTTCTCGAGATGATTATGGATATGTTTTTGACCCAAACTATGGCGTTGGATATTTTGTATCGAATCGTTTAGGTGGCAAAGGTTCTGAAGACATTTATAAATTTGAAGGGGTCACCAATACAGATGGAGATATTTTAACAGAAGGGAGTAATATTGATGGAATTCCAGGTGGCAATATTTTGTTAAACATTTATAGTAGTACCGATAAAACACCACTTGCAGATGTCAATATTGATTTATCTAATTGTGGAGGATCCATTGAAAATAAAACAGATTCTAATGGACAATTCAAATTTAACCTGGAAGAGGGATCAGTTTGTAATGCTACCTTAAGAAAAACAGGTTACATTTCTCGACAAATCATTGTCAATACTTCCTTAGAGTATAACAAATCTTATGAAATATTCCTTACCGAAGAAGGTGATTTTTATACAGGGCAAGTCATTCATGGCTCGACTAGAACAACAATAGAAGATGTTAGCGTAAGAGCCACTAATACGGCAACTAATCAACGGATTGAAGCAGTAACAGATAGAAGTGGAAAGTATTCATTGGCTTTAAAACCTGGAGGAAATTATATAGTAAGATATTCAAAAGTTGGCTTTAAAGATATTAATAGGACTGTCAGAACAGGAGGCTCAAATCCTTCAAAATTTATTGAAACTATTTATTTGCCCCCGTCAAGTACAAATATTAATGAACCAACCTATACTGAAAATCCAAATAAAGATTCAAGAAATCCAGAAGTGGTAGAACCAAATAACGGTAATTCAGCTGTAAATAAGGAGCCCGCTTTTAGGAATGGTTACGCCGTTCAAATTGCAGCGTTGTCTTCCAGTAATGTGTACCTCGGCGAAATCGAAAATAAAGTTGGAGCGACAGGAAATGTTTTTGTTTACAGAGAAGGTGGTAAATCAAAAATTAGAGTTGGTATTTTTGAAACAAGAGATGAAGCTAAAATGGCCCAAGTCAAATTGAGGCGAGATGGCTATAATGGAGCATTTATAGTAATGCAAACAACAATGGGGTACGCTGATTATATTTTCGGCTACAATCCAGAAATCACAATATCAGAACCGGATAATAATACGGAAACATCAGTCACGGAAGGCTATTCACCTCCTTCTTCGACTTCAACGGTTGATAAGTCATCAAGATATGGTGTTCGGCTAGGAGCTTTTCGAAATCCTCAATCTTTTGAAAGGGATCGTGATAAATTTGTTTCTATCGGAATCATTGATAGCTATCAGAGTGGCCCTTATACTATCATTCTTTTAACAGGATATGACAGCTTCGATATGGCCAAAAGAGCATTAAGAAAGGTTAAAACGAAAGGTTATAATGAAGCTTATATTGTTGAAAAAATTGGTGAAGAGTATACCAAAGCTCGGAGATAATTAGCTCCAATTGACATAGGCTAAATCCTGAGCCAAAATTATTTGCCTAAAATTTTGGCTCAGGACTTAAAACAAAAAAGCATGGTAGAAAACCTACCATGCAAAATTGTGTTTATTTGTTTTATTCAAACATAAATCCCTTTAAGAATTTAGTAAAGACTAGAGAATCAGGGATTTAACTTTTTAAAAGATCATAAGTGTATCACCTCATCATAAGCAGCAGCAGCAGCTTCCATTATAGCTTCGCTCATAGTAGGATGCGGATGAATGGTCTTTATTATTTCATGCCCAGTAGTTTCTAGTTTTCTAACCGCAACGATTTCAGCAATCATCTCCGTCACATTCGCACCTATCATATGCGCTCCAAGAAACTCTCCATATTTAGCATCAAAAACTACTTTTACAAATCCATTTGAACTCCCTGAAGCTTTGGCTTTTCCAGACGCAGAAAAAGGAAACTTCCCAACTTTCACCTCATAACCAGCTTCTTTGGCGGCGGCTTCTGTGTAACCAACTGAAGCAACTTCTGGAGAACAATAAGTACAAGATGGAATATTATTATAATCTATAGGCTCTACATTATGTCCCGCAATCTTTTCCACACAAAGTATGCCTTCTGCACTTGCCACATGCGCAAGTGCAGCTCCAGGTACTACATCTCCGATTGCATAAATACCAGGTACATTCGTTTTGTAATATTCATCTACCAAAATAAGACCTCTTTCCGTCTTAATTCCCAAAGTTTCCAAACCAATGTTTTCTGTATTTGGACTCACACCTGCAGCAGAAAGTACCACATCACATTTGATTTCTTCTTCCTTTCCGTCTTTTCGGCTTTTTACCTTTACCGTACACCCTCTACCTTTTGTATCTACAGTCTCAACAGAGGTATTAGCTAAAACTTTAATTCCTGCTTTTTTAAATGATCGAGCCAACTCTCTAGAAATATCCTTATCTTCTCGTGGAACTAATCCTTGTTCCAAAAATTCAACCACGGTAACTTCAGTTCCAATAGCATTATAAAAATAAGCAAATTCGACACCAATGGCTCCTGCTCCAACAACAACCATTTTTTTAGGTTGCTTAGGCAAACTCATAGCGTCTCGATAACCAATAATATTCTTATTGTCAATTTTTAGATTTGGTAACTCTTTCGCTCGAGCTCCAGTAGCAACAATGATATGATTAGCTGAATATTCAGTTTTTTTACCATCCGCGTCAGTTACTTCAACTTTTTTACCTCGTTTTAAAGTACCATGTCCTAAAATAGTGGTTATCTTATTTTTCTTAAACAAGAAATTTATCCCTTTACTCATTCCATCCGCCACGCCTCTACTTCGCTTGATCATTCTATCAAAATCAGCACTAGCATTTTCAACTTTGATACCGTAATCTTCTGCATGCTGGATATACTCAAATACTTGAGCGCTTTTCAATAGGGCCTTTGTAGGAATACATCCCCAATTGAGACAAATACCTCCAAGTGACTCTCGCTCAATTACCGCTACATTCATTCCTAATTGCGAAGCACGAATGGCAGCTACATACCCCCCAGGTCCACTACCAATTACTATTAAATCGTAATTCATTTCAATATTATTTAGTTAATTGATTTAAAAAAAATTTGAAAGAAAACTCTGATAGATGGAATAAGTTCAAACCTATCTAAGAGAATATTTAAAATCAAGCTTTTTAAAGCAGTCGCAAATATAGAAACATTGAAAACATTTTATGCTGATGTTAAGGCTTGAATGAAGAGCAATTTTTTATATTTTTTTTTCTAAAGTGATTCGGAAAGAAAAAGAAGAGCAAATCAAAAAAGGAGTAAATTTTATTTCGTTTTTGGACAAAAAAAAACCCTACTACAACTTTTTGTAATAGGATTCTATCTAACTTACTGATACTATTTACTAAAAATTAATTTTTATCTCATAAATTTAATCCTTAATATGTTTAAGGACAAATAATTTCGCTTTTTGTTGGAAACCGTTTACGGAACGGTAGCAAAGTTCAAGGGAATAACACAATTAAAAAATGTAGCTATAAATTTCTCTAATTCAGGTTAGAATCGTGATCAAGAAGAAGATCATTTTCTAACATAGTATGTTTGTGACTGTAATAAGCTTCTATTTTTTTCAATTAAAAGAAGTGCCTCTAATTAAGCGCTAAAGTAGGTAGTTTAATTTGCTTAAGCAAATCTATGATTGATATTCTCCTATTGAAAAATCGTTTCATTTTTTTGCGAATTTATTTATAACAAACTGAATTACAGTCCATTAAAAAATAAAATTCTTTCACATTAGTTAGAGCTATATTATGCAATCGCTTGATTTTCAAATAGATTATATTTTTCTTTTTTCAAATGAAAAATTTGAAAATTTTAAACTTTAACTTTCTTGCTGTGATAAAATAACTAATAGTATCACATGATCAGAACTTTCTATTTTATCAATTTTTATCCAACGTCCTGGAGCCAACTCAAAAGGCACGCCTACCTTTAAATTCTCTCTAATTTCTTTAATTGCCTCCCCCCAAAATGAAAAATCAGCAAACGAGATATCAATACCTCCCATAAAGTTAAACAACTGTATCGCAAAATCTATCCAAAACTTTTTTTCCGAGGTTCCTTCCTGATTAAATATATAAAATCGAAATTCTTGCGTCAATTCTTCACATCCACTTTGTGAAAGTTCTAACTTAATACCATTTTCAAATTCAATGGTCTCTAATGAATTGGAACCAGTTAAAGAAAAGGTGTGATTCAATATTTGACTATATTGATCAGAAAAAATAGCGACAGGATCTCCAACCTCACATTTTGATTCGGAACTCGTATTAAAGCACCCCATAAATACCACTGATAATACCATCGTCACTAGAAAATAAGGCAAAAATATTCTCATTAATTGTTATTTAATTTTAACGTAGAATGCCTGAAATCAACTCACCCAATCTGGTTCTTTTAAGGGATTGCTTTAGACATGCTAATATTCGAACGTCCCAAATTCACTTTCTATCCTTACGTGTTCGCCATCAGCTTCTTCAACATGACCAATAATTTGCGCATCAATATTAAAGGATTTTGAAAGGTCAATGACATGCTGAGCATCTTTTTTATTTAGATAAACTTCTAATCGATGCCCCATATTAAATACCTGATACATTTCTTTCCAATCTGTTCCTGATTCTGTTTTTATCAAATTGAAAAGAGGTGGTACAGGAAGGAGGTTATTTTTTATGACTCTTTTGTTTTTTAGGAATTTTTGAACTTTAGATTGACCACCACCCGTACAATGAATCATACCGTGAATTGCCTTTTTATGAGTAGCTAAAAGTTTTTTCAAGACGGGCAAATACGTTCTTGTAGGAGATAGGATCAATTTACCAATGGGAATATTTTCCCCGTCAATTTCAATCGTTTCTGTCAACTTTCTACTTCCAATATATACCACCTCCTTGGGAGTATTAGAATCAAAGCTATCAGGATATTTATCCGCATAATCATGACTTAAAACATCATGTCGAGCAGAGGTCAATCCATTACTACCCATTCCGCCATTATATTCCCGCTCATAGGTAGCCTTTCCATATGAAGCCAATCCGACAATTACATCCCCTGCTTGAATATCATTTACAATTAAGTCTTCCCGTCGTAGTCTTGCAAATGCGGTATACCCCACGTCAATCGTTCGCACAATATCTCCGACATCCGCTGTTTCTCCTCCAGCTAAATGGATTCTTACTCCATGTCTTTCTAGTTCACTTGTGATCTTTGTAGTAGCGCTTATTAATTGAGAGATTACTTCACCGGTAATCAAGTTCTTATTTCTACCAATGGTGGAGGACAAAATAATATCATCCACACATCCAACACAAGCCATATCATCAATATTCATCACTATCGCATCTTGAGCAATTCCCTCCCAAATCGTCACATCTCCAGTCTCTTTCCAATATAAGTATGCCAGGCTTGTTTTTGTGCCCGCTGTATCCGCATGCATCAAATTGCAATATTCAGAATCGCCTCCAGCGATGTCTGGGAGAATTTTACAAAAAGCTAAAGGATATAGCCCTTTATCTAAATTTTTTATTGCCGCATGCACTTCATCTTTAGTTGCAGAAACACCCCTTAAATCGTATTTATAGTTAGACATTTGTATTTATCGATTTTTTTTAGAGATACCAATTTTAAAAAGGACCGCAAAGATAGAAAGGTTAAGCGAAGTTGAATTCAATATTTGTACGAATTATGAATATAATACAGAATGAATGACAATTCTAATAAAACCCATTGTCAAAAAGCCGTATCATCAGTCAATCAACAGAGGACAACATCGAATATTATTATTTTCTCTACCGTGCACTTGTGAAATCCTCGCACCTACGGCACGATTTTTTTTTGAGAGAGACTTTTGATTCTATCTCGAGCCCAAAGAGAATCGGTAAATTCACGATTACCAGAAATATCCTACCAATATCGCCGTAACAGCAAGCAAAGCAACCGCCTGATATCGATAGTTCATATACCAAGGTAAGCTTTGTAGTTCCTCTGTCTCTTCTGTAAAGAGCGATTTCTTCCAAACATAATTTTCTAACTGATCGCTAATCAAATCTCCTGGTTTCACATTACCTCCTAATCGTTCAACATCATCAATAGAAGCAGTTCTTTGGAAGGATTCCTCTGGTGCAGCAGTCATCAAACTCACCACCATGTTGATGATGATACAGACGACAAATAAAATAAAAGTAAAATGTAAGAAATGAATGCCTCCTACATAACTTGCCCACCCAGGTGCTTCTGTTCCAGCAGATTCGGCCTGACTGACTAAAACTGAAGCGGCAACCATAATAACGGCGGCAATAAAACCTGTTAACAAGGCAGCGATGGAACCTGAGCCATTTGCTCTTCGCCAAAATAATCCTACAACGAAAGTAGCCGCTACTGGTGGGGCAATATAGGATAAAACACTTTGTAAATATTCCCATAAAGAGTCAAATCGCTCTATCATAGGTGCCCAAGCAGAAGCTAAAATCACTAAAATAAGCGTGGTGATTTGACCTGCTCGAACTAATTGTTGACTTGACATCCCTGGCCTTAATTTTTGCACAAAATCCATTGTTACTAATGTTGACGCAGAATTAAATGTGGCAGAAACACTTGACATCATAGCAGCCAATAGACCAGCCAATACCAATCCTAAAACACCTGTTGGCAATAAATCAAATAATAAAAGTGGATAAGTAGCATTTGGACAATCTCCTAGGTTTTGACAAATTTCGCCATTAGCTAATTGATAATTCATGAACGTCAAGTCCAAATCAGAATAGATCAATATCGCTGCAGTTCCAGGCAATACCATAAAGAATATGACAGGTAATTTTAAAAAACCAGCAAATAACGCTCCCCAGCGTCCATGATTCATATCTTTTGCTCCTAATACGCGCTGAACCATAAATTGATTATTCGCCCAAAAATAAAAACCCAAAATAGGTGCTCCTAATAGTAAACCAGTCCAAGGCATAAATGCATCGTCCGAGGGACGCACAAGTGATAAGGTTTCAGAAGCCCCCGAAAGAGCCCGTGTGGTTCCATCTGATAGCTCACTAACTAACTCTCCTTTAGCGCCCATTGCATCTAAACCTTCTATAAATCCAGCCCAACCGCCAACTGCTTCATGACTAAAAGCATAATAGGTCAATAACATAGAACCAAAAACAAGCAAAACAGCCTGAACAACTTCAGTTTGAATTACTGAATTTAGACCTCCAGGAACGGTATAAGCTGCTGCTGCTAAAGCCAGAATAACCACGATCATGGTTGTCGTCATTTCCGGAAACATTAACTTTAAAATGATAGTCCCAACATATAAACCTGCTGCCGTATCCAATAAAACATTTCCAACAATAGTAATAAAAGAAAAGTAATATCTTGATCTGACATCATACCGCCGTTCTAAAAATTCTGGCATGGTATATACCCTTGATTTGAGATAAAAAGGCAGGAAAAAAACTGCAAAAAATACTAAAACAACAGCAGCCAACCATTCATAATTATATACGTGAGTATTAGTTTTAAAGGCATCTCCCGCTAAGCCTACAAGAGTTGAACTAGAAATATTGGCAGCGAAAAGAGATATCCCCACAATGGGCCAAAGCATATTTCTACCTGCTAAAAAATACTCCTCAGAACTTTCTCTTTTTGCATGATAAAGTCCATACCCAATAATCAACACCCCATACAAAATCATTATGACGATGTCAAGAGTACTTAGTTCAATTGAATGCATGTTTTTCGTTTTTTCTGATTAAGGAAGTTGGTAAATAAAATACTAAACCATCGCACTCAAGCGACTAGTCCATCCGCTAAATTAAAAAAGCTTTTGAAAATCTTGTCTGAAGATTGGACTGAAGGGAATTAATTAGGTAATTCACTCAAAAAAAAGAGCGAAGGTAAAACATAAGTTCGCTTCGCTCTTGTAAGAAATCACCCGACTGTTATTATGAAGGCTATAAACCCTCAAAATAAGATCTTTAATGTTTTACCATTTTATTTTTACACATTTAATCATATATGAAAGTGGTATAACAATTATCATTTAGAAGAACAAGTTTCTTATTTAGAAAAACCGTTCTGAACATTTACAATAATATTGAAGTGCCAAGATAATGCATATCTCACAATATGAAAATAAAAATTAAGAAAATTTTAAACTTCTCTTAACACAACCCTCGATTAATCTAACTTTTTTCTCAACCAACCACAGTATTTAACCTCAAATTAAATCCGAAATCAAAATTTTATTCCGAAACCACAGAATAATAATTATTCAAAAAAAACATTATTCCTTTGATGAAAATCCTAACAAAATATAGTCCTAACTAGATTTTTCATAAATCAGCGTCTATAAATCTGATCTTTTCAAAACTTGATAGCTCGCGAATAAATACAAAGAAATATACATCACTGATAATATGATTGCCATATTTGGCTCAAGCATTAATCCAAAGCCATTTTCCTCAGTGAATTGGTTTGCTTGTTCCATTATAGGGAAAGGCGCCAAATCCTCCAGCGCATTCATAGGGAAATAATGCATACTTGGATTCTGAAAAAAGTATAAATGAATACCACGCAAAATAGATTCAATTACCATTATATAAGTCACATATATTAGTAAAGCGATCCCAGTTCTTTTAATTAAAAGTCCCAAGAGAAAGCCAAAACTCATATACCCCATATTCATAATGAAAAATCGAATAATATAACTTGTATTTTTTTGAAGAGTAGTTATATATATGGTGTCTGTGTGAGTAAATCCAAATATAAGACACCACAACACATAATATAAAGTCACTGCAAGACTTGCTGCAATCATAAAGTTTACTTTACTAAAAAAATATTCCCTTCGACTCAACCCTGTAATAATATTTTGCCTTAATGTCTTATAACTGTATTCGTTGGTCACCATAATCACACCCAAAAAACCCAAAAAGAAGAAGGACAACCAATTACCGATGTAGGCCATCCACTCCCATACCGTTGGAAACTTAAAAAGTAGGTCGAAGGAGGATAAAAAGGGTGGCATATCATCAAATTCAATATTGAAAGTTTTGACAGTCAACAGTAAGCCAGGTAAAGCGACGATATATAAAATTACTATCGTCCGAAAAATTCTGATGTTTTTGAGTTTAAGCCATTCTAACTTTAATAGATGCATAATTTAAGTTTGGTGATTTCGATTGTTTTTGTCATATCCGTTTCTCTTTTAGAAAAGATTTTTTGAAAAAGATAGCACCGGTTGAAAAATAATTCATGTTTAGAAAAAAAGATCGTTAAATGTACTCCAATAGGAATCCAATCTGACAAAGTATTTTATACACTAATTCGCAAAATCGACGAAAGTCACTTGGGCAATGTTTTATGAGGACAAAAAGTAAATCAGGTGATTTGTAACAAATCTATTATTTTTAGCCATTTTTTTTCGGTTTCTCATTTCCCTATGCCAAACGTAACCTTAAATATTCCAGTTTTAGTAAAGAATGTAACAATTGATGATCACTCCCATTATCATATTCGTCCATTGTTACTAAATAATCCAATCGCGACTCACCGAAGGTATGATCAGGCTATTTCTTTATTCAAAAAAGAATTGAAACATTATTTTAGAGGATTTATATTGAGTCGGGATACGCTCCACCAATTATTATGGTATGTCTTTAAACCCAAATTTCAGTATAAAACTTATGAACTTTCCTTTGTCGTAAATAAACAACCAATATCAGGAAGTTTTGGAGTGGCACATTTTGAATTAAAAGGAAAAGATTTCATTATTCTGCCTGATTTTTACAATTACATGTTTTTGGTAGAAAAATCCAAAAAAGGAAAAATAGACATCCCATCAGAAGCAGAAAAAAGAATAATAATTTTATTGAAAGAATATCAAAAAGATGATGGGAACGATTTTGAACTTGAAAAATATTTTACTGGAAAACGCACCTTCGTATCTGAAGTTACTCAATCTGTAAGCATTGGTGAAGGTCCATTTAAATTTGAAGAGCAGGAAACTGATTGGTTTTTTTCATCCATGGGAGGCAATCAAAATTTTGACGGAGGAATTGAAATCGAAAAAGTAGGGAATGACCTTAATGCAAAATACCCTTCTGAACTAAACCGTGCTTATTACCAAGAAGATCTTATTCAACAAATTTTTCAAATTATTTATCAAAAAGAGAATACACCATTAGTAATAATTGGAAATGAAGGAGTCGGAAAACATACCGTTCTGGAGGAGGTGGTTTACAGATATATCAGCAATTTTTATAGAAAGAAAAAAGGACAAGCTCAAAAAATGTGGCACTTAAACCCCAATCGAGTGATATCTGGAATGAGCATTGTCGGTATGTGGGAAAAGCGGTTCGAATCTATTTTGAAGTTTGTTCAAAAACCTGATTCAAAAGCTATCTATTCTGATATTCTAATGGTAGATAATCCAGTAGCCTTAAGCAGAATTGGGAAATCCGCTTCTAATAATTTAGCATTGACAAATGTATTAAAGCCTTATTTGGAAAAGCGCCATATACCCATGGTAATTCTAGCTACTCCTAATGAATGGAAGTTACTTCAGGAACAAGAAAGAAGCTTTAGTGATTTATTCCAGATCATTCGATTAGAAGAACCGAGTCTTACTCAATCTGTCAAAATTGCCCTACACTTAAGAAAACAATACGAACTAGAAAATGATTGTAAAATCAATATTCAAGCTGTCAATCAACTATTTACAATCTATAGAAATTATCAGAAAAACAAAGCACTCCCTGGGGCTGTATTGAAAATGATGAGTCAATTAGCGACAAAGTATCGCTTTAAGACCATTGATGCAGGAGAAGTAAGAGCAGAATTCAAATACTTTAGTGGTTTAAAGGAGCGAATCTTTGATGAAAATACCCCTTTCGAAAAAGAAGAAGTTAAGGAATTGATAGCCACAAAATTGGTTGGTCAGCCTCAGGCAGTCGATGCATTGGTTGATGTTGTTCATACCATAAAATCAAAATTAACAGACAAATCAAAACCCATCTCCTCCTTCATGTTTATTGGGCCAACGGGAGTTGGAAAAACCCAAGGAGCTAAGGTATTATGCGACTATCTAATGGGGACGGAAGAAAGGTTGATGCGTTTTGACATGAATGAATACATTGATGAAGGTGCCCTTGACCGCTTGATTGGAAATTATAGCAACCCCGAAGGACAATTGACCGGCAAAGTGAGATATCAGCCTTTTGGAGTGCTCCTATTTGACGAAATTGAGAAAGCTAATCCAAAAATACATGATCTTTTGCTTCAAGTATTAGATGATGGAAGATTAACTGACAGTTTGGGTAGGACGGTTGATTTTACCAATACGATCATCATCATGACTTCAAATGTAGGAGCAGAAAAAGTGGGAACCCAATTAGGTTTTGCAACCACAAACAGAGATGATGGAGCTATTTATAGAAAGGCTGTAGAAAATCGCTTTCGCCCAGAATTCATTAATCGGATTGACAAAATTGTCATTTTCAATCCATTGAAAATCAATCATATTTTAGGTATTGCCCAACTACAAATTAGGGAATTGTTGAAACGTGACGGGTTTGTAAGGCGAACCACCATTCTCAATATTTCTCAAGAAGCATTGACATGGGTAGCAAAAAGGGGATATGATGAAAAAATGGGAGGAAGGGCGCTTAAGCGGCAAATTGAAAGAGATCTTACCTCTTTATCGGCTGAACAATTAATCTCTACCTATTCAGAAAACCCCATATTTTTTGATATCTATTTTGAAGATAACCGGTTAGTCCCAAGAATAACACCTATCCAATTTGCTGACCCAATAGATAATGAATGGATTCCAAATTTACCTGACGAAACTAAAGGTCGAAGGTTTTATTCAAGGTTGCTCAATCAGGTTGACAATTTAGAGCGGAAAATTGATCACTTAAGACAAGATAATACACCTGATTTGATAGTGATTGGCAATGAAAAAGGAGAAAACCTGGATTGGCAATATTACGATTTCAAAAATAAATTGGCGGAAGTAAAGGAAAGACTCAACACCATTAGCCTTGGGTTTAGAGATCGATACTTTAGAGAAGGTCCTGCCATTCCATTAAGGTTAAAAGGTGGGACTCTTATTCAAAGAAGAAAAGAATGGTCTGCAAAAGCAGTAAGAGAAAGCTATAAAGACCGCCTTTTCCAAGAGGAAGCATTGAAAGAAATAAGTGAAAATTATCAATATGCGCCCTCACAGTTTGACAGTTTAAATACAGAGTTCATTAAGAATTTTCTAGATGTAGCCTTTTTGCGTTTGTTTTCTTCTGGGTTTATATCAGGAGTATCCGATAAAATTCAATTAAAATTTATCTCTACTGTCGTTTCATTAGGTAAGGAGCAAGTAGAGTTTTTGATGAATTTATATACTTCTTTGCTTGATAAAATGGATATACAACATGAAGTTGATGAAGAAAACGCTAAAATCACGGCGGAAGGACACGGTTTAAACACTTTATTTTTGGGAGAAGAAGGTATCCATCTTTTCTATATCGCTCATCAAAATCCGCTTCCAGTTAGAATGATTTTAGAATCTAAAAACCACCCTTCCAACAAACCTATTGAGGCAAAAGTGATTCGCGTATATGATGGAACGGATACTTTAACAGATCTTAGAACAGGATTTTCAAATGACGTAAATATTACTCCTGAGGAGTTTAAACTTTTGCTATTTGCAGGATTACCTGATTCCTTCAGGAAAGTATTGAACGATTGATAGAATGCTAAAATGAACGGTAAAAGAAACACTACCCAAAAAACAGTTTGAACTAATTTTTCAATAGGGTTTTTGAATGAAAAAAAAATTATTCTCCAATGTTTACAAATTTCTTTCAAAGCCTGCAACATCTTCAATTTCAAATTTGTTTACTCCAAGCAAAAGACTAATTTTGTGACCTTTTAAGCAGGGTTTTTACATTGAGATCTTAATATTTCAACCTTAGCTTTTAATAATAAATAATTTAATGGCAAAAGTTCATTTTACGTTTGAGGACAAAAATTTGGAGCCCAAAACAATAGAAAATGCAGAAGAAGGGTATTCAATTTTGGAAATTGCTGAGGATAATCATATCCACTTAAACCACAATTGTGGTGGAGTTTGTGCCTGTAGCACTTGTCATGTTTATATTGAAAAGGGTGAAAATCATCTAGAAGAAATCTCGGATAAAGAAGAGGATTTTATTGATCGAGCCATCAATCCTCGTTTAGAATCAAGATTGGGTTGTCAGTGTATCATTTTGAATGAGGATGCTGTCATTGAAGTCCAAATTCCTGATCAATCCCGCATTATCGGACACGAACATTAAACCATAACTATCCATAAATCTGGGTTATTAGACACTCTGGACGGAAAAATTTAGCGTGTCTTCCCAGCTAGCATAAAAATAAAAAAAATGGCTTTCGAAGCTTTTGACGATTTACCAATCAATTGGTCTGACCATGAAGATGTTGCCATGAAATTATATGAAAAATTCGGAGATGACTTTACGGAGAGTAAAATATACCGGATTAGATTTACTCAATTAATCGATTGGGTGTTGGAAATTCCGACTTTCGAAGGAAGTCGCGAAGATTGCAGCGAAGGGCATTTGGAACAAATCCAAGCCAAATGGGTCTACGAATGGCGCGATAATCAATAAAAAATAATATTGAGTGGTTGAAAAATCCTCAACCACTCAATTTCCCAATCTCAGTAAATGAATTACCTCGAAGAATTCCGGTCTATTAAGACTTTCATTTTTGATGTAGATGGTGTCCTAACCAATAGTCAATTGATTATTTTAGAAAATGGAAGGCTCTTGAGAAAAATGAATACCCGAGATGGATTTGCGATTAAAGAAGCTATCAAATTTGGGTTTAAGGTTTTCATAATAACTGGTGGCAGTTCAACTGGTGTTAAATTACGGCTAGAAGGGCTTGGCGTCAGCGGAATTTATTTAGGCATTCAAGAAAAAATGGATGCTTTTGAAGAGATTATAGATGTATATGATATTGAGCCTGATGAGGTACTCTATATGGGAGATGACATTCCAGATTATGAGGTTATGCGACGAGTTGGAATACCAGCCTGTCCTTCTGATGCAGCTCCTGAAATCAAACATTTAAGTCGATATATTTCTCCTAAAAAAGGAGGTGAAGGTTGTGTCAGAGATGTTATTGAAAAGGTTTTAAAATTAAATAATAAATGGCTCGACCCTTTTATTTTGGAAGAGCCTGAATAATCTTTTACCTCAAAAAAACAGTCTATGTGGGTCTTCCAACTTGTTCGATTTAAAAATTTATTTATCGTTGCTTTGACCCAATACTTGCTTTATTTCTTATTGTTAATCCCCAATTTTAAGTCCCACCAGATAACTCCTTCTTTAGATAATTTACACTTTTTTTTATTAGTCTTCACCACTGTCTTAATCGCGGCAGGTGGTTATATAATTAATGATATTCTAGATTTTGAAATGGATGAATTAAATAAACCTGATAAGGTATTCATCAATAATCAAATCTCGGTTTCACATGCATGGAAAAGCTATTTCGGAATAGTTGGAGCAGGGGCAATAATCTCCATTTATCTAGCCATTTATGTAAATCAATTTCCGTTGTTTTTTATTTATCCTGTGGCGGTAACTTTACTTTGGCTTTACTCCAGAAGTTTTAAAAAACAAGTGTTATTAGGAAATATAGTGGTATCCCTTTTTTGTGCCTTTGTAGCAGGTATTGTCATTTTTGCGGAAAGAACTGCTATAAAAAATTTATACTCGAGTGATTACGAAAAAGGAGCGTATTTGGTTTTTTTGTTTGAGGCGTATTTGATCTTCGCTTTTATGTCAACCCTATTTCGAGAAATCATAAAAGATATTGAAGATCAAGAAGGAGACGCACAACTTAACTGTAGAACTTTACCGATTGTTTTTGGGCTAAAAAATGCAAAAATCGTTACTTTTTTAATTGGAACCATTCTTTTTATTTTGGTTTCTTTCTTTACTTTTTGGTTAAGTGAAAATGATGAATTATCAGGTTTAGCATTTTCCATCATTGGCGTACTTGCTCCACTAGGGTTTTCTATTTGGAAATTGGCTAATTCAAAAACAAAAAAAGATTTTCACCAATTAAGTCAATTGTCAAAATTAATCATGATATCTGGACTCATACTACTGATAATCATAATCTTATAAAGAATGAATATTTTTAATAAAAAAATAATATTAGCTTCAAAATCTCCTCGCAGAAGCCACCTCCTCAAGGAAGCAGGATTTAATTTTGAAATTAAAACTAAAGAAGTTGAAGAAACTTATCCAGATGAATTACCAGTTTCTCAAGTCGCAGAATATCTAGCAGAAAAAAAGGCTATGGCGTCTAAAGAGTTTATTCAAAATGATGAAATTCTTCTAGCTGCTGATAGCGTGGTTATCCTGAAAAATAAAATTTATGGAAAGCCAAAAGACTATAATGATGCCTTCCAAATACTGAAAGCTTTATCTGGAAATGAACATCAAGTGATTACTGGTGTTTGTTTACTTTCGAAAGAAAAAAAAGAATCCTTTTCAGGGATTTCGGATGTGCAAATTGAGGAATTGAGTGACGAGGAAATTGAGTATTATATTCGAAATTTTAAGCCATATGACAAGGCAGGAGCTTATGCTATACAAGAATGGATAGGCTTGTGCAAAATCTCTAAAATTGAAGGAACTTATACAAATATCATGGGTTTGCCAATGGAAATGGTTTATAAAAAGTTAAGTGAATTTTAGGGATTTCCAACCAAAACAATTTTGTATTTTTGCACTCCTTTTTGAAAAAATAAAAATCACACCAACTATTATGGCTAGAATATTACAACTAAGAGAGGCACTACTCGAAGCTATGTCGGAGGAAATGCGTCGTGACGAAAATGTATTTTTAATGGGCGAGGAAGTCGCCCAATACAATGGTGCCTATAAGGTAAGTAAAGGAATGTTAGACGAATTTGGCGAAAAAAGAGTAATTGACACACCAATTGCGGAGTTAGGCTTTGCAGGAATTGGCGTAGGTGCAGCGATGAATGGATTGCGTCCGATTGTAGAATTTATGACTTGGAATTTTGCCGTATTAGCATTTGACCAAATCGTAAATAATGCAGCAAAAACCTTATCTCAATCTGCTGGAGAATTTAAATGCCCAATCGTTTTTCGTGGACCTTCTGGTGCTGCTGGCCAATTGGCACAACAACACTCCCAAACTTTTGAAGCTTGGTTAGCAAATTGCCCAGGTTTAAAGGTTATTTCTTGTATCGATCCATATGAATCAAAAGGATTATTAAAATCAGCTATCCGAGATGATGATCCAATCTGTATGATGGAGTCTGAGATGCTTTATGGAATGAAAGGGGAAGTTCCTGAAGGTGAATATTTGATTCCAATCGGAGTTGCAGCTGTTAAAAGAGAAGGTACAGATGTAACCATTGTTTCCTTTAATAAAATGATTTTAGAATCTCTAAAAGCTGCTGAAGAATTAGCAAAAGAAGGAATTTCAGCTGAGGTGATTGATTTAAGAACCATTCGTCCTTTAGATCATCATACCATTGTAGAATCTGTAAAAAAGACAAACCGTTTGGTTGTAGTAGATGAATCTTGGCCGTTTGCAGGCGTTTCTGCTGAAATCGCTTATGAGGTTCAAAAATATGCTTTTGATTATCTTGATGCACCGGTCACAAGAGTCAATTCGGCAGATACTTCACTTCCTTATGCAGCAGTATTTGTGGAGGAATACTTACCAAATCCAACAAAAATCATGAAAGCTGTTAAAGAAGTTATGTACACCAATGCATAATAGACTTTAAATAGTTTTTATTAAGTGACAAAAAAAAATACTCAAAAGCGTTTCGAAAAGTCAATTCGGAACGCTTTTTTTGATAAATTTTCAACTATGATCCAAAATATTCTTTCTGAGCTCTCCCTTACAAACACAACATTGGTTGCCGTATCGAAAACCAAGCCCAATGAAAAAATACTTGAATTATATAAGGAAGGTCAACGCATTTTTGGCGAAAATAGAGTACAAGAATTGGTGGAAAAATATGAGACACTCCCAAAAGATATTCGTTGGCACCTAATTGGGCACCTACAAACAAATAAAGTAAAATACATTGCTCCTTTTGTTAGCCTCATTCACTCAGTAGATAGTTTAAAATTATTAAAAGAGATTAATAAACAAGCCAAAAAAAATGACCGAATTATTGATGTTCTTTTACAATTTCATATCGCTACCGAAACATCAAAGTTTGGATTAGATTTTCAAGAATCCAAAGAGTTGTTGAAGACGACTGAATATCAAAATTTTGAAAACATCAGAGTCATCGGAGTAATGGGAATGGCAAGTTTTGTAGATGATGAATCACAGGTTCGCAAAGAATTTCAAAGCTTAAAAGCTATTTTTGAGCAATTAAAGAAAGTATTTTTCGAACAGGAAGGAAGTTTTTCAGAAATCTCTATGGGAATGTCTGGCGATTATAAAATTGCCATAGAAGAAGGAAGTACAATGGTAAGAATTGGTAGCTTATTATTTGGAGCCAGATAAAAATCAATGAGTTCTCAATTCCCCCAAGAACAAAATTGAGGAACTGAGAACTCAAAATTGGCAACTATAAATTACCCAACATTCATTTTCTTGTAAACGTCAATCACCGCTGAAACATGTTCAGCAGATTCTTTCAAAAGGGCTTTCTCCTCGTCGTTCAAATTTAATTCGATCAACTCTTCAATTCCATTTCGACCCAATTTCACTGGAACACCTAAGAAGATATCCTTCAATCCATACTCTCCATTCAATTGAGCACAGCAAGGGAAAATTCGGTTTTCATCTTTCAAAATAGTTTCTACCATTTGAGCTGCAGCAGCACCAGGCGCATACCATGCGGAAGTACCCATCAATTTCACTAATTCTCCTCCACCTTTTTTGGTTCTTTCTACAATCGCATCTAACTTTTCAGCATCAATCATGTCTGTCACTGGAATACCTGAAACAGTTGTATATCTTGGTAAAGGAACCATTGTGTCTCCATGCCCACCCATTAAAATAGCTTGGATATCTTTTGGAGAAACATTTAAGGCTGTCGCTAAAAAAGCACGGTAACGAGCAGTATCTAGAATACCTGCCATACCAAATACACGAGATGAATCTAAACCTGATGCATTAAAAGCAGCTAAAGTCATTACATCCAAAGGATTAGATACAATAATGATGATTGGATTCTTTGAATGCTCCATGATGCTTTTGGTCACCATAGTCACAATCTTGGCATTGGTTGAAATCAAATCATCACGGCTCATTCCTGGTTTACGAGGAATTCCCGCTGTGATTACGACGATATCAGAATCAGCCGTATCAGCATAGTCATCGGTACCTTTTATCTGAGTACTATAATAGTCTACAGAAGCTTGTTGCCAGCTATCCAGTGCTTTACCTTTAGCAAAGTCACCTTTGATATCTAACAAAACAACTTCTTTGATAAAATCTTTGTGGGCTAAAACATTTGCGCAAGTTGCTCCTACATTACCTGCACCTACTACGGTTACTTTATTCATTAGAATGGTGATTGGTTAATTATTTGGTGATTAGTAATTAGGATTTGTGACAATAGCTAATAAATCATTTATCACTAATCTCCAAGTCATTTATCAAATTTGGTGCAAATGTAAAAATTTTTTGAAGTCTCTAAATGGTGATTTTTGTCCGATTTTAGAGGAATTACAGATATCGCCGCAACAAATGTTAAAACATCGCTGTTTTTGCATTCTAAAGTACCTTATTAAGACAAGATTCAGATACATTTTTTTGTAATTTTACAGTTTTTAGGGTTCAATTTTATAATAAAATAGCGTAACGAAAAATATTTGTCATGAAGAACAATTTTTCATTTTTAACTTTTCTACTACTTTTTTTAACTCCAACCCTCTTTTCTCAACAACAATTTTCATGTGGGATGTCCAGTACTGACTGTAAAGAAGTAATGGCTGAAATGTTGAAAAATCGGGAAGAGATGAGAGATCAAAACTTTGACAGGGGTGCCATCACCTATGTCCCTCTTCGGTTCTTTTTAGTAGCCGATTTAGATGGTTCTGGGCGAGGAACAGAGCGTTCTTGTTTGACCGCTTTGTGTAATTTGAATAATAATTACGCAGAACAAGAAATTCAATTTTACATAAAAGAATTTAAATACATTGACAATGGATCTATATATGATTCCCCTATGGGTTTTTCGGGTAGCAATGCAATAGCAAATGCAATGATTTATGATGCCATTAATATTTTTGTAGTACAAGATGCGGGTGGCGGAGCTGCTGCTTACTTCCAACCTCCTTATGGCCCTAATGGCAATGATTGGGTCGTTTGTGCTAAACAATACATGACTGATACGAGAGTTTTGACACATGAACTCGGACATTTTTTTAGCCTTGCTCATACTTTCAATGGTTGGGAAGAAGAACAATGGGATATAGCAAAACATGGAAATCCTGTTACTCAATTTTGGGCTCCTGATGGTTCCACAAGAGTTGAATTGGTAGATGGAAGTAATTGCTCTAATTCTGGCGATGGCTTTTGCGACACTCCCGCAGATTACTTATTCCCCTCTGGAAATTGCTCTTACACAGACCAGGTCAGGGACAAAAACAGTGAATTACTTGAACCTCAAGTGGATAATTATATGAATTATCATTTTGGTTGCTCTGAATATTTTTACACAGATGATCAGAAAGCTGCAGTGAAAAACAGTTTAAATAGTTTTAATAGAAACTATGTACGACCTGGATTCACACCAGTTACTACCGAAATCACAGATAAACCCACCTTAATTTCTCCAGAAAATGATGAACAACTGGATTATCACGAAAATGTTTATCTGACTTGGGAACCTGTAGAAGGAGCTCAATATTATATTGTTGACTTATTAAGCGGAACTACTAAGATCAAGAGAATTGTGGATACAAATTTTATTCTCTTTGAAGATGAGCTACAACCAGACAAAAGTTATTTGTGGAAGGTCATGCCTTTCAATGAAAGTTACGGATGTGCTCAGTTTTCTTCTACCATCAAATTTAGAACAGGGGAAGGGTTTAATAGCATTCAAGAAATAACTGAAGTTTCAGAATTTAGTATTCTTCCAAATCCAGTTCAAGCTGGTTCCAATATTAATATTAGCATATCAGCTGATGAAAATTTTGATGCAACTATATTTTTGGTAAGTATGACTGGACAAATTGTTAATTCCATTCAAAATTATCAATTTCAAAAAGGGAATGCTTCGCTAGAATTGTCCACTTCTAATATTCCTTCTGGTGTATATTTCGTTAATATTCAATCTGAAAAAGGGGTATTAAACAAAAAAATTATTGTTTCTAAATAATTGATATCCAATCAAGTATCGGACATTTCAAAAGTGTCCGATACTTTCTTTTTCTTTTATTTTCAACTCAATACTTCTCCTAATTCCGCTTCCGTTTTCCTCAATTTTTCCTTACAAAACTGAATCAACTCTGCCGCTTTTTTAACCTTTTCTGTCAAATCATCCATACTTACTTTTTCTTCCTGAATTTCGGAAATAATAGCTTGTAACTCCTCCATTGCTGAGGAATAAGTAATTTTGCGTTTACCCATATTATTTTAGTGTTTTTATAGTTTTACTCTTAACTGTTCCATCCCAAAAAGTAGTAGTCAAAATATCTCCTTCCTTAATTTCTTTTTTTGAGTGAAGGCTCTTTCCATTCTTTGAGGTAATGGTAAATCCTCTTTTTAAAGCCGTTTCAGGATCTAGCAATCTGATGATTGTCTCTATGTTTTCAAGCTGCTTTTTTGAATTTTCAATATTCAGTTTAGATACTCGAGGCAATTCTTGTTCTACAAATTCCAGCATTTGCTCAGCTCGATTTACTCTTCTTTGAGACTCAAATTTTAAGATTTGACTATATTTTTCAAGTAAAATATTTTGATCATTTATGATATGGTTGACCTGACTATTCAAAAACATGCCCATTTGAATAATTGTAGATTCGAAATGCATGCTTTTTTGAATCAAAAAATCAGCAACGGCAGTCGGTGTTTTTAAAGATTGGTAAGCAACCATATCCGCTACTGTCTCATCTACATCGTGACCTATACCCGTAAAAACAGGAAGTGGAAAGTTGGCTATTGCCTTGCATAATTCTAAACTATCAAAAGCAGACAAATCTAGTCTGGCTCCCCCACCCCGTATAATTACAACACAATCAAATTGCTCCTTTTTCTTTTTAATAATTTCTAATTGACTAATCAATTCTTGTTCAACATTAATCCCCTGAACAGCTGTTTCAAACAATTGATTATCAAAGGCATACCCGTAATCATTATTTACTAAATGTTCTAAATAGTCTTGAAATCCCGCTGCTCGTTCAGAACTCAAAACAGCCACTTTCTGGAGGACATCTGGCAATAACAGTTGGCTATTCTTTCTTAATAAATCCAAATCTTTTAATACCCGAATGGTCTCTCGACGCTTCAATTCCATTTTACCCAGAGTATACGTTGGGTCAATATCTTCGATAATCAACTTCAGCCCATATTGCTCATGAAAATCTACTTTAACAGACAATTGAACCTCCATACCATCTTGTAACAAGTAATTCAATTCTGACCCTCTTTTTCTTAAAATCTTCCGATAGGTTTTTTGCCAAATTACTGCATCCAAACGTGCTATTATATTCTGAGGCCCTTCTCCTTTTTCTATCAAATCCAAATAATAATGACCTCGAGATTGATTCACTTGCGCTATTTCACATCTTACCCAAATCAAATCAGGTAAATTCAAGGCAAAAATGCGCCGAAAAAAAGTATTTAACTCAAAAAGTGAATAGGATTCGTGGCTCATATGATCAAATTAAATCCCGAAAGTAAAAAGGTCAAACAGAATTTTACCTGTTTGACCTGAAATTTAAAGTTGCGTAATTTTTCGTTTTGATTGACAAAATGTGAGATGTGTGCCGCTACGCATTTGCGACTTCAAGTTTCTAACGTTGTAAGTGTTTATTCAATTAGTGGCAGTAATATTTTCATTTTCGAAGGGAATTGCCTTCAATTGTTCTAAATATTGATCTCTAACTATAAAGAATCCTGGTAAATCTTCTTGAGGTAATGCTTTTGGCGGAGGAAAATTCAATCTTAAGTGATTGACTTGTTTCCCATTTTTCCAAAATCGGAAACAAACATGAGGTCCAGTCGCCAAACCAGTAGATCCAACATAACCAATCACTTGTCCTTGTTTTACTTGAGCACCAGAACTAATACCTGAAGCAAATTTTTGCATATGCAAATATTGAGTTTGGTAGGTATCATTATGCTTTATTTTTACAAAATTTCCATTTCCTTTCGTTCTCGATGCTTTAGTCACTACCCCATTTCCTACTGCTACGATAGGTGTTCCATAAGGTGCCGCGTAATCCGTTCCATAATGAGGTCTCCTTCTTTTCAAAATTGGATGAAAACGATTAGGATTATAACCAGAAGAGATTCTTGAATATTTAACAGGCGCTTTTAAAAAACCTTTATTCATCGGTCGTCCTTCTAAATCATAATATCCAGCTTTATTGACGTCAGGATGGCTATAATAAACCGCATAATGTTCATTGTCGAAATTCTTATAATAAGCTGCAAATACCTGTTCAACCCCTACGTCTTGACCATCTATTAAATTTTGCTCATAAACCAATTTAAATTCATCTCCTTTTTGAAGATGATGAAAATCAACAGACCATTGCAACGCATCTTCCATTCTAGCCGCCAAATCATAACTCATACCATTTAATACCATAGCATCCCAGAGAGAAGTTTCAATTTTTCCTGCACTAGAGCGCATTTCTCGATAGATAGGTCGCTCAACTTTTCTTACTTTTTGTTCACCTTTTAGATCAAATACATAATAGGCATAAACACTGGGTTCATAAATAAAGTGATCCGCAGTTTGAGAAGTATCTTTTGAAAGAATAGTATATTTTTTTCCAGCCCGAAGCTGCCTAACATCAAAAGTACCTTTTGCGTTTTGTACTAATTTTTCGATGTCGACATAGTCCATATTATGGGCAGTCAAAATGTCTCCTAAAAATTGATTAGGCGCTATTTCAGACTCTACCATGTGGAACGTATCAATAGCAAAACCATATTTAATCGTTGGAATAACAATAGGAAAAGCACCTAATTCCTCAGCCTCAGCAGGAGTTAAGGAGGCTTGAAGTTGCGTACCTGATTCGACGCCTCGGCTCATAATAGCACCGATTGCTAATCCAAATCCACAGATAATAAAAAATGTTTTCCAATTGAGGTGTTTGAAGTCTGAGCTGATACGTCTGTACCAAGGGTTTTGTTTGTCCACTTTACTTTCGTTTAGGGTTTAGTTAAATCATTTGAATCCTTAATCAATGAATAATACATTGTAAAGTAATTCGTCGTCATTTGAGAAATGTAATGGGATTATCGATTGGGATAAGAAACTAATCGGTTTTTAGATTTGGAGCGTACTCAATATAGTCTTTGTGGGGAAGGTAAATTTAATCTGCAAATATAGTTGCCAAGGCTTAATACGCCTAACATTAAACGTTAAATTATTGGAACTACTCTATAGCCTACATATAATCAATTGTTATTCAACCTATTACAATCGAACAAACTTAAATGACAACTCATTTCCCTGTCTTGGTAATATCGAATTATTAGCAATTTCAATTTTATCTATAGTAAAATAAAGTTCAAAATACGCAATATATTCTTCCTTATATCCGCCAAAAGGAGGCCCTTCAAATCCAAAATTTGAGGCAAAAAACAACCCAGTCAAAACGCCATTTTCAGAAAGTAATTCAGCCGTCTTCTCAGCGTATTTTGGTCTTAAACTAGGATGAATCGCACAAAAAAACGTTTGCTCTAAGATTAAATCAACTTCAATATTCAGATCGAAAAAATCACAAACTAAACATTGATCTTTTGGAAAATCAGGAGCTTTTTGGAAAAGATTTTCAAAGGCTGAAATTGCCCAATCACAAACAAAAATATTTTTAAGTCCATGTTCCCACAAGTAAATGACTTCATGTGCTCCACCTGCACCAGGAATTAGGATTCGAATATTTTTATCCTCTAAACTATCAATGATTTCCTTCAAAGGTGGTGAAACCTGCCCAATGTCCCATTGAGTGTTGCCTTCTACCCACCTATTTTCCCAAAAAGATTGATCTAATTTTTTCATATCGAAAAGATATAAAATCCTAAGTAACGGCTAAAAAATAAGTCCGCCAATTTGAAATAGTAGATTTTGGATTTTAGTAAGGCAAAAAACACTTTTTGCGTTCGCCTTTGTACATTCTGGCACAAAGGCAAACGCAAAAAAGTATTTTTAACGCCGCAAAAGTTCAAAAGATACATCGGCATATGTCGGAGTTATTCTTTAGGCGTTACTAAATCAGTTCTCAAAAAAGGATACCTCAAATATTCAAAATTGAGTCCATCCAATATTTGCCAATAAGGATTTTATTTATAAATTTGCGCCCCGAAAAATTTGCGCTACAATTTTGAAATAATGGTCGATTAGCTCAGTTGGTTTAGAGCGCCGCCTTGACAGGGCGGAGGTCACTGGTTCGAATCCAGTATCGACCACCCTTATATTTTCAAAACCC
The DNA here is from genome assembly GCA_024743405.1 of Bacteroidota bacterium. Lineage (GTDB taxonomy): Bacteria > Bacteroidota > Bacteroidia > Chitinophagales > Saprospiraceae > JANSWP01. The sequence goes on along the minus strand of JANSWP010000010.1, from coordinate 41,186 downwards.
TTTAACTCTTTTCAGTTCAATGAGTTAAAGGGTTTCGAAATTTTAGGGCTAAGGTAAATAATAACCCAACCCCTTATATAGAATAGACTTTATTCCTTATCCTGTTTTTTCTTCTTCTCAATATATTCTCCGTGCCGACTCAATAATCTCCACCATTCAGTTCCATCTTTCCGAATAAATCGAACAGCCCCCGCTCTTACTAAAATTTTCCGTAACTCATCATCCTTAAAACCTCCTAATCGTTGTTCCAAAAGTTCAAAAGAACGATCTGTATATCCTTTATGACCTAAAAAATGCCGCGCAGTTGATTCAGCCATAAAATCCGTTTTATTCTCTTCTTGATTCAATTTGATTTCTTGATCAAAACGTTGTTTTTGAAGTAAATAAGAAATAAGTCCGCCGATGAAGGTTCCAGCCAATGCGGCAACCAGAGAAAGAATTGCAGAATCCATAAATTTCGATATTTGTTTTTAAGCTGATTTTATTCTTAACCATGTTCATTACCAAAGGTAGCTGATTTACGGTTTTCAAATCATCAGCATCTCTATTGTGATTCGAAAGCCAATATTAATCCCAAAAATCTTTAATTATGAAAGGGCCAGATTGATTATTTCATTAGGTTAATCTATCCACGCTTTAATTTTTGAATAGACGATTGGGGCACTCAACAAATCTAAATGGGATGTTTCATAATTAATCCAGGTATTTTCCTTCTTAAATTGTAAGTTTCTAACAGGATTTTTGTGCTGTCCTAAAGCACTTTTTACATCAACCAATTTGTCCCCAAACCAATGAGTAGATACTGGTTCTTTTACTTTTCCAATATCGCCTGCTACAGAATAACACTCAATTTGATTAGGTAACGGAATGATTTGTCTCTTGTCTGTTTGCATTTCAAATCGGTCATTGGCATGCCAATCTTCATCTATTAGATTGCCATATCTTAAATCTGTCACCCCGGCACTTCTTATTTTTCCCAATCGGGCAAAAGGTTTTGTGTAAGGTACTGCCTCCAAAATGACATCCAAATAATTGCCAGCTCGTTCCAAGGACGCACCATGGTGAGGTGTTCCTAAAAAAACAATTTTTTGGAGATGATGGATCCATTTTTTTTGCTGTTTTTGACCATAATAAATAGCACTTCGCGCCACTAAACCACCCATACTATGGGCAATAATCACCAACTCTTCAACAGGTCTAGACCATTTACTTATTAAATTTTCTAATAGTTCATTCAGGTCTCGTCCATTAGTGGAAATATGACGACCAGTATTATAATGCAAGTAAACAGGTGTCTTATTTAAATCCTTAGCTAAAACTTCACCGTGATTGTGCTCTTTTCTAGTCCATTGAAGATCATTCATACAAGAACCATGGATCATTAAAATAATTTTTCCATTGATCCCCTGACATAATTCTTCAATGTTTTCATTTTCAAGATTTATTACCTTTCCCTGAAACCTGAATTGCATGGTAATATTTAAAGGGTTCTTTTTTTCCTCCAAATAGTCACCAATTACGCCATTTAAAGCAGAGCGTATTGCTTCCTTTTCATCGGTAGTTTCTGTTTCTCCGAGTAAAGGAGTCAATTTCCCCAATGCTTTATCTAAGCCATTACCAATTAATTGGGTACTCCATTTGATGTTTTGATAAGTGATCCCAGCGATTTTAGTAATCAAATGTTGAATGGGCGTTGAAGGCAAAAAAGGCGGATGTACAACTCGTTTATGCATGGCTTCTACCAAGTCTGTTATGCCTAGGGTAGCTTCCGTAATTAATCGAGCAACACCTTGTAAATCTTGACCTAGTTTTTTATTTGACATTGATTAAGTTTCTAGACTAAAATTAATTCTCCTTGAGCACCTTTACAAAATACGATCGATCATAATTATCAATCAATTTGATTACATATAGACCATTTTCAAAACTTGACAACTCCAACTGCAATGAATCATTGCCCGATTGACTTTGTCCTCTTTGCACTAATTGCCCTGACAAAGTGTAAATGAAATACTCAAATAATTCATTAGAAGGCAGCGAAACTTCAAAAAAGCCCTGAGTAGGCACAGGGAATGCTTTTAACATCCCGTAATCAACTATACCTTGGGTGGAAGTAGTTTCATGGTAACACCCTTTTATTTCAAACTCAGAAGCAGATGCCCACGCGTTTCCATTGGCTTCTGAAAGCGCGACAAGCTTAAAATATCGACCCACCACAGGTGTTTGAAAAGAAACTTTATGAGGTGCTGCTGATTTTTCAAACTCGCCCTCCTTGTCCACATCTCCCCAATCGGAAAGATTCTCAGTAAAGTAAAGTTCATAATCTTTTATCCAGCCATTTTGACCATTTTGTCTAGGGTAATAAGTAAACTCATGTACATCAAAAACTTCCCCTAGGTCAATTTGAATTTCATGAGGGTAAGGATCTGATCCAGTACTCCATCTAGTATGCCATATTGTTTCAGGGTTGTTATCAAAAGCCATGGTTGCCAATCCTGGGAAATTAACTTCTTCACTATTTACATAGATTAAATCCCAAGACTCTTTAGGAACAAAACTAGGATTCTCACAATTATCTAAAGATGGGCATTCTGTAGCAGTCATCATCTCTGTTATCGTTTTGGAATATGAGATTCCATTTTTTGTAATGGTTAAAGTCACATCATAACTTCCTGGGCTACCCAAAACGACTTTTGGATTCCTCATATTTATATCCTCGATATAAGCTGGGGCTGGTTCGATATTCCAAGTCCAACTACAGTCCTCATGATTCACAATTGAATGGTCATCAAGACGAATAGTGTCGAGCATACAATTAAAAAATGGACGCTCTACCCAAGGTTGGACAATTGGTTGAAAATTGGGTTCATCTAACATATTTTCCCAAATGCCTCCGTTGCCAGCAACCCTGATTTTGCTATCTCTAAAAAAGGGCAAAGCATGATTTGGAGACATCCGTGCAGGATAGGCGTCTCCATAAACAGACCAGTCATCCTCTCCATCTCTCCTGATATAACACTGACCAGGTTTACCACTATTATTATCGGTAAACAAATAGAGAAGATCATTTCCTTCGGCATCTGGTTGAAGAACTAATGTTTTAGTAAACTCATCAAGCGTACCAGACCAATTCTCCCATGAATCTCCTCCATCTGTTGATTTAAATATTTTGCCTTTGTCCGAAGACCAGGTTCCATTCTGAAGGCAAGCATAAATCGTATTTGCATCATTCAATGAAATCACAAAATGCAATTTTCCTTCCCAATAACCAGTACCATAGGCACCATTCGTAAGACTTGGTTTAGCTATCCAAGTATATCCTCCATCATCACTTCTGAATAACCCTTGGTTCACAATATCTGCATAGATGATATTAGGATCATCATAAGCTATTTGACAAAATCGAACTCGATTTCCGAAAGTGTGTAATAACTCAAATGAAATACCCATATCCGAACTTTTCCAAAAACCATTTCCCTCTCCCAAATAAATAACTTCATAATAATTAGGGTGAAAAAGCATATTCCCTCTTCGCCCCCCATATTCATCCATATTGGGATATTTACTGAAAATAAATCGCCCTTGGGGTTCAGATTCAGCCGTTTCTGGCAATATCCATCCAGCTCCCAAATCATTAAATGCCACGTGTCTACTTTTGCCTTTCATTACCCATCCAGTTGGCGATTCTGCTCCCCCCATGCGAATAGCTTTTGGCTGATAAAAATCAGCGATAGCCGTATTCCCGTTATGATATCGTCCACCGACAATAACATCTTCATTCCACCCTTGGTCAAAGCCCCACATATCTGAACCAACCAAATTTTTATTTTTAGCCTTTGCATTGGAGGTGGATATGAAATTATCGGTAGAATGGGTAAAACCACCATCTGTTGCCACCCAAGTAGTTCCCTTACTCAATATTTTTAGGTCTTGTATATCTGGATGTATTGGAAAATCTCCGCCATAGCCACCAATGATTGAGAAACTTATACCTCCATTCGTCGATTTATATAAAGTCGAGGTTCCTGCAAAAATAAGATTCGCATCAATAGGCGAAACCTCAAGTACTAGATCGAAAAATCCTTGACCATTGTTTAAAGGAAAAGCAGTGGTTTGACCTGTAGCAATTAGTTCCCAAATACCCGAAACCATACTCCTTCTGTAAATTAAAGGCGTGTTATCATTACTTAGCAAAATGGCAAATAAACTGTCTGGTGCTGCCGGAGTTACTGCCAATAAGCCACCTGTAACATCTTGGACGACAGGAAAATTTGAGTCATTAATGAAGGTTCCTCCCCCGTCAGTTGAAATTGCAATACTAAAATTCCCATTTACATTCGAAATGGCGTAAACAATATCAGAATTATCAGGCTTAGTATGTATATCATAAGATTGATAATCCCATACCTTTGACCAGGATGCACCTTCATCAATAGAAAGATAAACTCCGGACGAACCTGCAGCAAATATTTTATTCGGATTGTTAGCATCTATGGTGATTTGATCGGCTGGAAATAGCCCATTTGAGAGAAGCATAGGTGTCCATGTTTGCCCTCCATCTATTGTTTTGTGAATTTGCATACCGCCAGCGGCATATACAATATCTTCATTGAGTGGATGAATGGCGATAGCAGTAACAGCACCGCCTAAACTATATCCTTGCGCTAATAACTCCCATGAGTCTCCATTGTCTGTAGACTTGTTGACAAAGCCGGTCTCTGTCCCGCAATAAAGGGTTAAAGAGTTAGATTCAGCAACATCGAATGTATAAATATTTACTTGCCATGGGCAGGCTTCTGGCACTTGGGAAGTACCAGATTCATTGAGCCAAAAGGTTTCTTTTGGACCAAGAAATTCCCATTCTGTCCCATTTTCAGTTTTGTTAGTTGGAGTTGATTTTTGAGAGACCAATAGATTTTTATTATAGGTGTCGATACCTGCCAGATGAATTGTTCCATCTTCTGTTACGAAAGGCAGAATATTTCTTTGCCATATCTTGTAATATTTACGAATGGGTCTAAAATCAGCAGAACCTGTTGCCTCCCATTTTTCATAAGCTTGCTCTATTACATAATAGTTAATATTTTCCTGATACAACATTTTTGCCCAATTTGGATAGTCCGACTCATACGCAGGCTTGTAACTTGGAATATTTCCAGGAATGTGGTCATGTGGGACAAATTTTGTTTGTGCAAAAATTTGAACCGTAATGAATAAGCAAAATGAAAGTAAGATGGTTCTCATATTTTTTATTTTATTTTTTAAAGTTTAGGGAGGAGGAAAAATATAATCTACCCATTTTACTTGCTATTTTTCCTCTATGCATCGCTAAAAATACTCGCCATACCTTTGGGTATGTCTGTGTTTTTTGCCTCGTCTAAAGAAAAATTAACCTCCTAAAATTTGGGTAGGTTTTTTATTTCCTCCTCCCTTACCTTTTTACCATTGGGGTAAATAATCTAACATAGCTAAAATTTGACAGCCCCCACCAGTAAGCTTGATAATAAGAAAAATAGTAAAAGACTATTTCCTCCCGAAACTTTATAAATACCTTCAGGCATTGTACTCCTCACTTTTTTAATCATAAAAAAGGGTGCAATATAAAATCCAAAAATAACTACTAACCCCGCAAATCCGATTGCCGTTATAAAACCATTAGGGAAAAAGAAACTTGCGATCCCAGGCGGCAAAAATGTTATACAGGCTGAAATAAAACGTCCCTTTGGATCATCTGGGAATGAAAATTTATCAGCTATAAAATCAAACAACCCTAACCCAACACCCAAGAAGGAGGTAATAATAGCAAAGTTGGAAAACAGATTCAATAGGAGGCTAATCATCGTTCCGCTTTCATCTTTCTCAAAGGCATTGACCAAATGACCAATATTCCCTCCTGCCTCATTGACAGCTATGAATTCTTGCCTTGAAATATTCCCGAATGTAACTAATAGGAAAAGTGCATAAACTACAAAAGCTATTAAGGAACCTCCAAGAAGGCTTTTCTTTATTATTGCTGGCCTTTTTCCATAAAATTAATAAAAACTAGGAACAACAGTTGCGAAACCGAAAGAAGTCGTAAAATACGGAAGTGCTGCCCATAAATAGGGAGAATAAGCCGACGCTTCACTTGATACATCAAATAATTTGGATGCCTCGACTTGAAGTGCAAAACCAGCCATGGAAACCACAAATGAAATGATCATCCCAAAGACTAAAATAGTTGAAATACGCCCCACGGCAGCCGTACTTAGCCATATAACAAACGCCAAAATACCTCCAAGAATGATACTCATGACGCCTTGAGACCATTGATTTGTTTTGAAAATTTCCCAGCCTAAGGTTTGAGTGGCCATGTTTCCAAATGCACTAAAATAGGCGTACAATAAAATATACATCAAAAAAGCGATAGACAAACTGATCAATATATTCCAATTCTTACCCAATATTCTGGTAGAAATCGTATCAAAACTGGACCCAATAGAAAATTGGACATTGGCTTCTAAGATGTATAATGCAGACAAATAATTCAAAAACCACAAAAATAATAAGCATACAATACTATAAGCCAACCACATTCCTGAAGATACTACAGGCAATAAAAACATACCCGCACCAATAGCAGTACCAGCTGTAATCATTATTCCAGATAAGGCAGATTTGTTGTTTTTTAAGTTCATTGGTTTATTTCTATAGCTCTTTTGGAAAAGTGAAGGTAATTATTTAAAAAATAATTAATTAAAAATCACAAAAGCCTTTGAGAAAGCTATTCTCAAAGGCTTTTGAACCAATAACAAATCAAGGAAAGATCACTAATCCGTCTTGATAGATTTATCAAAAGGTACTTTAAATTGGTATAATACATCTTGATCTAATTGATCATCCAAAACATCCAAACCATATTTTACTTTCCGAGGATCATCATATACTAAGGTTCCGAATATTCTATCCCAAAATGAAAAGATATTTCCGAAGTTGGTATCCGTCCAAGGGCGTTCGAAGTGGTGATGAAACTTATGCATATTAGGTGTAATAATCACCCAACTTAACGCTTTATCTAACCATAATGGCATATTGATATTGGAATGAGAAAAATAGGCAAAGAAAATAGTTGCAATCCGATAAAAAATGTAGAAAGCAATCGGCATACCACTTAAAACAATCGCTGCGAGAGAGAATACTTCCCTAATTAAATAATCACCTGGATGATGTCGGGTTCCGGTCGTTGCATCTACTTTGGTATCACTATGGTGAACCATATGAAACTTCCACATCCAAGCTACAGTATGCAGTATATAATGAGCAACATATTGAGCAACAAAATCCAAAAACATTACTGCAATAATCAGTTCCGCCCAAATGGGTAGGTCTATTAAATACAAAAAACCAAATTGAGCATCAGCCAACCAGACAAAAATACCTACTGTAGCTAATCCAAATAAAAGATTAATGACCAATGAAGTTGCTAAAAAGATCAAATTAACAGCAGCATGTTTCCATTTTTTATATTCAAAACGAACTAAAGGCGCTAATCCTTCTATGCCCCAACTAATCAAAAGGCAAACGAAAATCCATCCTAACTTATAGGAATTGGACATCATCTCAAAAAAATTTAAAAAAGCTTCCATTTTATTGTTTTAGTTAGTGATAACCTTGTATTAATACATAATAAACTTGTTCGGAAATATAAAACCAATTATCTAGTCCACTCCACCGTTTCTTCTTTCTGTATGGGGGAACACCCCAGCTTATCGGAGATCACAAAAAACATAATTAACAGAAAAACGATTAAAGTGAATTTTTCAAAACCACCCATCAATTTTTTCTTGCTAGGTTCTTCTGATATTTTGTTCATGACTTATGACTATTCGTTTCATTTTAAAAATCCATCTTCAACCGCAAATTCACTCGTCGAGAAGTTAAATAATTTGGTATGGCAAATTGCTGGTTAAAAATTGTTTTTATCCATGTATTTGATGCCTGATTTTCCACCTTCATCATATTAAAAACTTCTAAACTCAGCCAAGTCCTCTTAGTAAACCTTAATGGATGTTTGGTTTTTCGCTCCTTCCGGCTGTCATCCCACAATAAAACAGAGAATCCAATATCTACTCGATGGTAAGGAGAAAATCGATACGTATTTCTGTAAACCCTATTGTTATCTCGCAAGCCATATGGTAACCCCGTTCCTACCGTAAGGTTCAAATGCATTTTAATATTATCATTATTCTTCAAATAATCTTGAAAAAATATAGAAAGGTTCATGAATTGATCCGTCGGACGGGCTACCGTCTCGACTTCTTCAGCTTCCGTTGCTCCTATTTCCCTTTGAAGATGAGTGACTCCATCTAAACTTTCTCGAGCCCTCAAAAAAGAAAGATTAAACCAAGATTCAGCCCCAGGCACAAACTCTCCATTCACTCTTAAATCTATTCCTGCTATGTAGCCTGACGCATCATTTTCACCGGAATATCGAATTTTGACATTCTCAATTTCATAAGAGACAATATCCCACAATTTTTTGTAATAAATCTCCGTAATAAATCGAAATTTTTTGGATGACATTCTCTTCATGTAAAAATCCCAGGTGAACCCACCGACAATATGAGCCGATTTTTGAGATAATACATTATTGTTAACGGTCCCATCAAACTGCCTTAATTCGCGATAAAAAGGTGGTTGAAAATATAATCCAGCTGCTAACTTCCAGGAAATATCCTTTTTGGCATTAAATGGCTTATATAGGAAGTGTGCACGAGGAGATACAATAAATTCTTTATTCAAATCCCAGTAGCTTGCCCGAACACCAAAGGCTAATTTCATCTCTCCCGTACTATCCTGCCGCCAAGTATAGGTGTCTTGAAGGTAAGCTGAGAAACGATTCGAGGTCAAGGGTGCCTGATCTGATTTAATGACATTATATAAATTCAATTGGGTCGTATCATAACGCAGGGAGTAACCCGCGCTATCCAGTCGTTCCCATTCATTCAAATAATCATCAATTCTTTCAATTTGGTATTTGGCAGACCATTGAATAAAATGACTGGTACTTTTGCCTTCCTCAGGTAGCTCCTTTTGAAAATCAATCCCGCCCTTCAACTCTAAATTGGTGACATTCGCTTGCAAGAAATTACGCACATATTGATGCTGAGTTCCAGAGCCTAATTCTGCAATCACATCTCCAAAATTATCACTCCCTAAGCTCGATTCAATTTGGCGGAGACTATACCTTCCGATAATATCAAACCGTTCATTTTCATCACTTTGATAGGTCGATGCCAAAAACTTCAAAAAGAAAGGGTTTTTATCTCGATCTGGCAAATAAGTCAAGGAAGTACCTCCCATTAAGGTGGTAAAATCATCGATTTCTTGTCCTTCAAATTCTGTAAATAACTGAAGCGCAAAATCAATTAAACCAAGTGCTGTATTTCTGGTTTCTGGTACAAATTGAAATTCACTTTTATTGAAATTGGTAATAACGCCCAATTGCAAATCTCGGGTCAAGTCATAAGTGAAATAGCCTTGGATATCCCAAAAATTGGGTGTATACTCCCCAGACACATCTAATGATCCTAAGAGGTATTTGGTCGTTTTATATCTAGCACCCAGCAGGTACCTGAACTTTCGATAGGAATCTTTCCCGACTGTCGTACTTCCTTCAAAATGAGCTGAACCCCCAAGCATACTCATCCCGAAGGAGGATTTAAACTTTTCGGGCAATTTGTATCGGATATCCAAAACGGAAGACATCTTGTCTCCATATTTTGGTTCAAATCCTCCTGAAGAAAAAGACAAGCTTTGGATCAAATCTATGTTTGGAAAAGTTAGACCTTCTTGTTGTCCTGCTCTAATCAATTGGGGTCGATAAATTTCAAAGTCATTTACGTAGACTAAGTTTTCATCATAATTACCCCCACGAACATTATACTGAGAGGTTAGCTCTCCCCCACTCCCACTCGAAGCTCCAAGAGCGATATGAGGTAATACAGATTCCAAATTCCCAGTCGTCGTCGGTAATAATTTTAATTCTTCCACATCTTCCCGGATCATTCCTGCATCATCGATTCGACTCTCCGTTACGACCACTTCAATTTCTGAATCAGCAGGCGGAAATTCGATATCAATTCGTCGTTGGCTGGTTGGTGAGATAGAACGGACTTCAACTTCCGTTTCTTTATACCCTATCCTTGAAAAAACTAAGATTAATTTCTGGTTTGCAGGTACCTCAAATCGATATTTACCTTGCTCATCAGATTCCGTAGCGGTATTAGTATCTTTGATATAAATAGTCACCAAATCTACTGCTTCCTCTGACAGAGCGTCTTTGACTGTTCCAAAAATTGTCCCTCTTTCTTGTGCATTAATAGATAATGCAATTGCAATAATAAAAAATGTAAATACTATTCTCATCAAACATAAATAATGACGAGCAATGAATGTTAAATGATGATTGAAGAGCAAAGCCCTTTCAGCATCACTTATTATTTATCACTAAACAAAATAGGATTTCTCACCAGCTGATTTTAGCCCTTTGATTGCTTCAAGTGGATTTTCAGCCCTAAATACACTGCTACCTGCTACCAAAACAGTTGCTCCAGCTTCCACTAGTTTATCTGCATTTTGCAGGCTAACACCCCCATCTATTTCAATCAAGGTGCCACAATTGAGGTCATCAATCATTTTTCGCAACTTCCTCACTTTAACGTAAGTATTTTCAATAAATTTTTGACCACCAAAACCAGGATTGACAGACATCAAACATACCATATCTAAATTAGGTAGGATGTCTTCCAACAGACTGACAGGAGTATGAGGATTAAGCGCGACTCCAGCTTTTGCACCAGCGTCTTTTATTTGCTGAATGGTTCTGTGCAGATGATTACAAGCTTCATAATGAACCGTAATCAAATCTGCACCAGCATCTTTGAAAGATTCAATATACTTCTCCGGTTCTTCGATCATCAGATGAACATCCAAAGGTTTTTGAGCAATTGATTTCATAAATTTTATGATGAATTGCCCAAATGAAATATTGGGTACAAATCGACCATCCATAACATCAACATGAAACCAATCGGCAGGGCTACTATTGATGATTTCGAATTCCGATTTTAAATCTGTAAAATCAGCTGCTAAGACTGAAGGAGCTACTAAATGTTTCATAACAGCAAATGTAAATAGTTTTCAGATATTGACAGGAATCATAGCACTATTATGACCAACACAATTAAATATTTTTGGATGATCTGTAACTTTTCATAAATACTGAATTATTAAAAGTGTTCCAATTAGTTAAGGAAGGAGGAAAAAATGGAATATTTCATACAACTTTAGAAGATTGCTAAGAGTATGTCTAAATAGTTGGTATTCTATGGACTCCTAATGAGGGAAATCTTAGAACAAACATAAAATTTACACAATTTTAAAAAAGTACAGTATTATACAAATAGTCATTAAAAAGCGAAGCGACCAAACTAGAATCAAACTTATCATCGTAAGTAGTAATGGAAATAATTTTTCACTTTTTTTTTAATTTATGATTACTTTTTCAAAATCAACTACACTGATATAATAAATACCTGATTTAAACACTTCAAAATCAAAAAGACTTATGAAAAATTCAACACGCGCTCTCACTTTTGTATTCTTATTTATTGGTATGTTAACTTCTTGCGCTTCCAACAAAAAACATTATCAGAACATAGGATGCTATAGCTATCAAACCTTCCCCTTATCTACTCAAAACGAAAATATAACAGTGGATGTTAGAAGGGATGACCAAGAAACAATTGATTTACAAATAGTTAGGGAGTAGGTAATAAATAACCTACTCCCTTAAATCAAAATAAAAATTAAAAAATTCATTTTGTAATCTGGTTTAAGTCTTGCACTCTCAACTTATGTTGGTGGAACGGCAGTAAGCATATTCACTTGGTGCTTATTGCCAATGCCACCCTTTATTCTATTAGGCTACCAATCAAACATAATAATAAAAATTCAATAAAAACACCCTGCATTTATTAGCTTGAATTCGGGATACTGTAGCGATATAACACGATAATTACAGCATTTCTCAAGCTTCCATATGCCATAAAATCACGCTCAAAAAATTAAAAAATCATGAAAAAATCAATCATCTTAAGTTTAATGATTATGGTCTTTTGTTTTGTAACAACCACCGTTTTTGCTCAATATAAAAAGCCAAATCGAATCTTTAAAAAAGGTCAATTTGACATTCACGCAAATATTGGTCTTGCACCTTCCTTTTTAGCTGACAGAGGAAAAAGTATTGTCCCACCAATGATTGTAGGAGCAGATTATCTGATTGGAAATCAATTTAGTCTGGGATTATCCTTTGGGCATTCGGTTACACAGACTAGAAAGAAGCTAATTTCTGATGGACTTTTTGGTCGGTGGAGAAACCAATCATACGAGATGACTATAAAAACAGGAATTCACATTACTCGTTTCGAAAATATCTCTATCCATGGTGGTTTTGCTATTAATTATTATGTTGCTTTGATAGAAGGATCTCATCCTGACATGGAAAAAATCGCCTATCACAAGCGAATTCAACCGAAAGAAATATCTATTTTCCCAAATGGTTTTTTGGGATTAAAATATGCCATATCCCCAAAACTAACGTTGATTGGAGAGCTTGGATTTAGTGGTATTTCAATCTTTAAAATAGGGGTTGGCTATAGAGTAAAATAGAAGACTGGCTCATTACATTTAACTTAGTAAGTAATGCGTGCCAATTTAGTTATCAGTGAATGGATACAAGCAAACAAAAACCCGGATTTTGAGTGACCAAAACCCGGGTTTTAACTTTAAAAAATACATAGAATATGAGTCAAATCATTTTGACCAAACTCATTTGTCTAAAGTTCTTCCAATTTTTCTAATTCGATCTTCAGCCCAGAAGTTTCAACCCAAATTGGGAGAACTTGAGTCTTTGTATTAGCAACTAAAACGAAGAAGTATTCGCCATTTGGTAATTCGCTAAGGTTATAATTCCGTTCAAAATTATTGCCATTTACAACATATTCGGAAAATACAACCTTGCCATCTTTGTCTTGGATTTGAACCTCAAAAGGTTGAGAGATCAAGTCTGTTGCTTCAAAATATAAGGTTTTGGATTCTGTGTTTTTAATAGTGAATTCTAATTCTCCGGTATTCGCAAAACCTATATTTCCAAGAAATAATAGAAATAGAACACTTAAAATTTTAACCGGTGACTTCATAACTTCAAATTTTTTGAAATAAAACAACAATCGATAATTCTGAAAAAAATAGAATGAAAAGTTTCAAATAAATTTTTCTTATCAATTAAACTTCAAAACAATCAATTATTGCTTCTTCTTGTTTGAAGGCACAAAAGTAGTAGCAAACTGATCCATGGAACAACCTGATAATTTGCCTATTTATATCATATTTTAACCCAAAAAAAATTCTTTTTTTGGTAAAGTTAATTTAGCATATATTAGGGATAATTTAATATCAAAGTAGGAAATAGCCAACTAGAAAAGAAGACCGGATTATGCTTAATACGCTTTTCAGGTTCAGATACAGCAAAAATAAAATAGTTGATGAACGCGGAAAGAATAAGTTGACTATTGGGAAAGACAAAAAACGCAGCAACAGTCGAAATTGTCGTGATTATTTTAAAAGACGTATATTGATAAGGAATGATGCACTAATAAAAGTAAGATTTTTGACAGAATTAAATTGCCCTCCTCCAAAACCACCATTTACTGGAGCGAGCCTCTTTGCAGCAATGCTCCAAGAAGCTATAACTTGATTTTGTCCAAGTAAGTGCTTGGACAGAAATAACTCACACAAATTATGACGGACTATTTTTTTACCATATTTCGTTAAAAATACTCGCCATATCTGTGGATATGCCTGTGCTTTTTGCCTCGTCTGGCAAAAAAATAGTTTTCGTCAAATATGGAACTTATTTCTGTCCAAGCACTTACTTATAAGAAATAATATTATTGCTTTGGAAAAATCTGTATGTCGAACAAACAAAAAGCGAAGCTCATGACATGAGCTTCGCTTTTAAATATATTATAGAAAAGATATTGACTACCAAGCCATATCATCTTCAGTTTCTACACTAGCTTCTTCTGTTGTTTCATCTGCAGCCTTTTCTACTGGTGCTTCTACTTCTGAAGCTTCAGCATTTTCCGTATTGTCGTTATTTGTCCGACTTTCAAACTCTCCGTTAGCTTCCATTTCCGCTCTCTTAGCTTCCCACTCTTCATGACGTCGTGTATATTCATCATAATCATAATCAGGCATCAATTCCGTTTTGACATGATTAACAACATCTTCTAGGCTTTCCATGAATCGATTAAAATCTTCTTTATATAAAAAGATTTTATGTCTCTCATAGCCATTGCCGTGGAATTTCTTCGTGCTTTCCGTGAGCGTTAGGTAAAAGTCGTCTCCTTTTGTTCTACGCACATCAAAAAAATAAGTCCTTCTTTTTCCAGCGCGTACTTTTTTGGAATATACGCTCTCAAATCTTCTTTGATTATCCACAATTCAAAATTTAGTTAGTAAATAAAAAAATAAATAGTTTTAAGCTTATGAATTGTTGTTTGAAGTTCCAATTTTGTTTAAATCATCAATCATCAATTCTAAAACCTCCTAGATATTACTGTACAAATGTAGGTAATTGTATAAAATATCAAAAAAAAAGGGAAAAAAATTGATTCTTGAGTAAATAGGTTGCTTTCTATTCCTGTCAATAATTAGCTTTTTATAGATAAAATGGAGCATTCATTATCCTTTATAACCTGTAAGTAGTCGTTCAAGTTAAAAGTGTCCCCAAGGTTTTTTATATTCGTTGGAATGAAGCAATATGTACAGACTTATACTTAGATATAGTAAGCATGTTTAGTTAATATGTAGACGGAAAAAATACCGAAATTATCCGTCAGTTTCAGCTTGAATGACAAATAAAGGCTTGAGAAAAAATTTCAAAATCAAATGACAGCAAAAACAATAGATGAAGTAATAATAAATTTAGAGGCGATTATTCAAAAGTCAAAGAAAGAAGAAAGTGCATTAGGTTATTTTGCCGCTTTGTATCATAATGTTACACTGACAGTAAAAGATAGATTGAATACCAATTATTTTGAAGATGATGAAAGAATGGAAAAGTTAGATGTAGTATTTGCAAATAGGTATTTGTCTGCGTATAGTAAGTTTAAGGAAGGAAAGCAGGTAACTGACTCCTGGAAATATGCTTTTCAATCTTCAGAAAATAAAAGCCTAATCGTTCTTCAGCATTTATTATTAGGAATGAATGCCCATATAAATTTAGATTTAGGAATAGCCGCCGCAGAAATTTCAGATGAAAGAACACTAGAAAATTTACAATCAGATTTCAATAAAATAAATGATATATTATCATCGCTAATAGATGAAGTTCAAAGAGATTTGGCAGAAATTTGGCCGACCTTATTCAGAATCATAAAGTTCTTCAAAAAGGTTGATGACTACATTATCAATTTTAGTATGCAAATAGCAAGAGATGAAGCTTGGATACTCTCAAAATCTATAGTTGGAAAAATGGAATTAGAGAAAGTAGATTTGATTAATAAAAGAGATAGAAAAGTTTTAGAACTCTCAAAAAGACTAACAAATTATGGAACCTTAGTGAAGATTTTTTTAATAATAATTAGAATTGGAGAACGAGGTAAGCCATCAGATAAAATTAAAGCATTCGACAGGTTAGGGAGAGGGAAATAAATAAGCTACCCAAATTTTAGGGAGTTAATTTTTCTTTAGACGAGGCAAAAAACGCAGACATACCCATAGGTATGGCGAGTATTTTCAACGATGCATAAAGGAAAAATAACAAGTAAAATGGGTAGGTTATATTTTTCCTCCTCCCTTAAATAAGAATAAATTAGCCAGCACTTTATAGGCTTTATTATAGAATATGTTTGTAAGTAAGTCCTTTTCCACCATTATTCATCGTTTTTATAATAAAAAATGAACTCCTCGCGGCAAGCTGATGGGGTTGGTTAAAACAAGTTTTTAAACAAAAACTTGTTTTAACAGCAATGATACTCCTAAAACAAAAAAGCCCTGTAAATCAAAGACTTACAGGACTTTTAGTCGGGGCGAGAGGATTTGAACCTCCGACCCCTGGTCCCCCAGACCAGTACTCTAACCGGGCTGAGCTACGCCCCGAACTTTTCTTGTTCAGAGTTCACCGTTTTAAGTTCCTAAATTTGATTTAGAAATTATAACCTTTCTGAACTGCTTAATACCGACTTTAGGTATTATTTAAAAAAGACGCAAATTTAAAATTTTAGTTCAACTTGCAAAAGCTATATCCTATTCATTTTAAGAATGCATTATTCCTTACCAGTAATTAAAATGATGGAATGCTAATACTTTCAAATGTTTAGAGTAGACACTGACTAAATTGTTTTTTGCTTTTATTTTAATGAGAATTAAACAGTTAAATTACCTTCGCGCCAAATTTGAGCGGACTGAAAAGAAAAATAATACAATAGAAAAAAAGCCCTCCCAAATTAATAGGAGGGCTAAACAGTGCTTATTTGTTTATTGCTATGTCAGCCAGAGAAAGGTAAGTAGATGAAGTAATTGCAACAAACATCATTTAGACTGGAGCATTTTTGTCAGGTCAAAAACTCTATATTCATATAATAAAATCATCTATAACTATGCAAATCGCCATTATTGGATACGGTAAAATGGGACGTATTATTGAACAATTAGCCATAAAGAAAGGGCATGAAATTGTACTTAAGATAACCAGCTCTAACTTACCTGATTTTACTATAAAAAACTTAAGTCAAGCTGATGTTGCCATTGAATTTAGCGGCCCTAAAAGTGCTTATGCAAACATCAAAAAATGTTTGATTGCAGGAGTTCCAGTTGTTTCGGGAACAACAGCCTGGTTAGACAAATTGGAGGAAGCTAAATATATTTGTAAAGAGAACAATGGAGCTTTTTTGTATGCTTCTAATTTCAGTATTGGCGTGAATATCTTTTTTGCGATCAATAAACAATTAGCTAAAATGATGAATGCTCATCCTGAGTATAACGTAACCATGGAAGAAATTCACCATACTCAAAAATTGGATGCACCAAGTGGTACGGGTATCACCCTAGCAGAAGGGATCATCGAAAATTTGGAACGAAAAACAAATTGGGTAAACGAAGCTGAAAAAGCGATAGAAGACCTATCACTTATTTCTAAAAGGATTGATAAAGTACCCGGCACACATAACATCACTTATTTTTCCAATATTGATTCTATTGAAATAAAACATACAGCTCACTCCAGAGAAGGTTTTGCCAGTGGTGCGATACTAGCTGCCGAATGGATTAGAGGGAAAAAAGGCTATTTTGAAATGAATGATATGCTTGGGTTTTAAGGCTCAATCCCAACCCATTCTGATTTTTAGCTGATTAATATGCTCAAAATGATGTTCAGAATGCCAAGCATACAAAGGCATTAATTCTTCAAGTGTAATTTCTCGATTTGATTCAGGATGAATAAATGAACATTTCCATTGATCGTCTGTCAGATTATTCATTAATATCATCCACCTTTTGTGTAAATTTTTTAATAAATCCAGTGAAATGCTAACTGGGGTTTCACTCGAATCTATTATTTCAGCCCATCTTGCTTCATAATAGGCTTTAATTATTGGCTTTTCTTCCGTCAATGTCCATTTAAATCGAACATAACTATTCATATGGCTATCTGGTATATGGTGAAGCAATTGCTTAACAGACCAACCTTCTGGACGATAGGGAGTGTTGAGTTTTTCCTCATCCCACCCTTCAACTAGTGAAGATAATTTTGAAGGTAATACTTCAATTTTCTGGAGAAAATCTTTCTTTTGTTTCCTTGTATAGTTCGATACAAACTGAAAACGACCAATTGGATATTTGAGTTTTTCTAATTCTTTTGAATCTACAGGCATTTTTAATGATTTTAAAATATTTAAGACCCAAGCAATTATTACCCACATCAAATTTTAGCTTGGTACTTTTTTGGGTTATTTGAATGAAGGGAGGAGGAAAAATTCGATTCCAGCAAAATTAGATTTTTGTATTTAGATATCCTATTTCAATACATGTATAAAATAGACTTGTTCTCAAATACGAATTGAATGTTTGAAATTTAGATTTTTTACTCAGACGAGGCTCTTTTTAGCTTCGTCCCCAAAGGTAAGAGTCGAAAAAAGCGTAAGTGTTAGGAGAAAAGATATTTTCATAAATCAATTTGTTATTTAGAAACAAGTCTAATGTTTAAAACTGCTCATAATAGACCAACATCTTTTCCAAAAAACTCCGATATTCGTGCCCAATTTCTAAAAACCTTTGCCAACCAAATTAAAAAGGATCAAGTTTCCATTAAAAAGGGCAAGTTTTTTGAAATTGGAGATGATGAAAAACTACTATTTCATATAATATATAAATCACAATGGCTGATTACTCATTTGTTTTTAATGCTCATCCAAGTTTCATAGAATCACTATATGAGCAATACCAAAAAGACCCCGATTCTGTTGAAGAAGGATGGCGTGTATTTTTCAAGGGGTTTGACTTCGGTTCCAATGGGAATGGAGCCAAACAAACGAAGGTTCCAACTGCTTCAGACCCTATTCATTTAGAGAAAGAACGCCAGGTATGGAGTATTATCAAAGCTTATAGAAATCGAGGACATTTAAGGTCAACCACTAATCCAATTAGAAAAAGGAGAGATCGTCGCCCTGATTTAGATTTGTCTGATTTTGGTCTTACAGAATCTGATTTGAATACCGTATTTCAGGCGGGCAACGAAATAAAAGGATTAAAAAATGCTACTTTAAAGGAGATCATCGCCCAATTGGACAAAATCTACTGTGGTAATATCGGCTTTGAATATCACCAAATTGAAAAAAGAGAGGATAGAAGATGGCTTCGGCAGAAAATTGAGGAAGGTATGACCCAACCACAATATGGAATCAGTAATGATAAAAAGAGGCGAATATTATCCAAATTGAATGGGGCAGTTGGTTTTGAAAGCTTCTTACATACCAAATATGTAGGTCAAAAAAGATTTTCATTGGAAGGAGGAGAGACTGCCATACCCGCTTTGGATGCAATTATTAATACTGGGGCAGATTTAGGGGTAGAAGAGTTCGTAATAGGAATGGCCCATAGGGGAAGATTGAATGTTTTGGCAAATATTATGGGCAAAACCTACCAACAAATCTTTAATGAATTTGAAGGTACTGCTGTGCCTGATTTGAGTTTTGGAGATGGAGACGTAAAATACCACCTTGGGTTTTCTTCACAAGTAGAAACGACTTCCAATAAAAAAGTCCATCTAAAACTGGTTCCAAATCCATCTCACCTAGAAAGTGTAGACCCGATTGTGGAAGGTTTTGCAAGAGCCAAAGCAGATATTCTATATAATAGTAAATACGATTCAATTTTACCAATTTTGATTCATGGAGATGCGGCTATTGCAGGTCAAGGAGTTGTCTATGAGACAGTTCAAATGAGTCAATTGGAAGGCTATTATACAGGTGGAACCCTCCATTTTGTCATAAATAATCAAATTGGTTTTACTACAGATTGGCATGATGCCCGGTCTTCCACTTATTCGACTGGGGTTGCAAGTCTAGTTCAAGCGCCTGTTTTCCATGTAAATGGAGATGACCCTGAGGCGGTAATTTTTGTTGCTGAATTAGCGATGGAGTATCGACAAAAATTTAATACCGATGTCTTTGTTGATATGGTTTGCTACCGAAGACATGGACATAACGAAGGGGATGATCCAAAATTCACGCAGCCGGAGATGTACAATACCATAAAGAAACATCCAAATCCGAGAGAACTGTATAGTAAAAAATTAATTGAACGTGGAGATTTGGAAAAAGAAATCGCTGAATCTTTAGAGAAAGATTTCTGGAAGAAGTTACAATTACATTTAGATGAAGTTAGAGAAAAACCTCTACCCTACGAATATCAGGCGCCAGAAGATGCTTGGCGAAAATTGAAATTAACACCAACTACTATCAAAGATTTTGAGCAATCACCAGAAACAGGGATTTCGAAAGAATCAATTGAAAACATAGTTGAAAAATATCTAGAAATCCCAAAAGACTTTAAAGCCGTTGGTAAGATAAAGCGTGTGCTAAAAAATGCCCATAAATTATGGGCAGAGCAACGACTAGACTGGGGGATGGCAGAGTTATTGGCCTATGCCTCTATTCTGGTCGAAGGGAAAAATGTGAGAATGAGTGGACAAGATGTAGGTCGGGGAACATTTAGTCATAGACATGCTGTTTTTCATGAAGAAGGAACGGAAAAAGAATACATTAGAATAAATCACATCCAGGAAAATCAGGGTAAATTCTTGATATATAATTCTCTATTATCAGAATTTGGCGTATTAGGATTCGAATACGGATATTCTCTTGCTACCCCCGATCACTTAGTGGTTTGGGAAGCTCAATTTGGAGATTTTTACAATGGTGCCCAAACAATAGTGGATCAATACCTTTCCGCAGGGGAAAGTAAATGGCAAAGAATGAGTGGTCTGGTCATGCTATTGCCACACGGTTATGAAGGTCAAGGACCAGAGCATTCAAGTGCTCGGATGGAGCGGTTTTTACAACTTTGTGCAGAGTTCAATATGACAGTTGCAAATTGTACCACACCAGCTAATTTCTTCCATATATTGAGAAGACAATTGGCGCGACCCTTCCGAAAGCCATTAATCGTAATGACCCCAAAGTCTGGACTTAGACATCCTGAGGTCATCTCTAATATTGATGATTTTGTGACGAGTACTAAATTTCAAGAAGTTATAGATGATCCTTCAATTGATGCCAAAAGTGCGAAGAAGGTCAAAACACTTTTACTTTGTTCCGGTAAAATTTATTTCGATTTGTTGGCAAAAAAACGAGCTGATAAACGAGACGATGTTGCAATCGTAAGAGTTGAACAATTGTATCCAATGCCTTTGATTAAACTTGAGAGTATATTTAAAAAATATACTAATGCTAAAGTCAGATGGGTACAAGAAGAACCTGGCAATATGGGCGGGTGGCAATATGTGTTATCTTGGTATTGTGGTGAAATGAAAATGGAATTAGTAGCTAGAAAAACGAGTGCCTCCCCTGCTACTGGATTTAAAAAAGTGCATGAAGATACTCAAGCAAGCATCGTCAATCGATCCTTTAGCTAATATATACTTTTGAGGGCATTCGGATCTCCTATAGAAGGAACGAATCAAGAAAATAGTAACGCGCAATTTTTTGTTAAGGAATTTAGGATTCCATCCTCCTTTTCTTATCTTCGCGCCTCTTTTAAACAAAAAGCATTGAATTATGCCAAAAATGAAGACACATTCCAGTGCGAAAAAGCGATTTAGAATCACTGGATCAGGGAAAGTTAAGCGGTTTCAGGCTTACACTTCTCACATGATGAGAAACAAAAGTAAAAAAGCAAAATTGAATCTTAGAGGTTCCACTACAGTTAGTGCTGCTGATGAAACAAGAGTAAAAAAATTACTTTGCTTAAAGTAAGAGACATCATTAAAAATTATCCTTTCAAAACGTGGGGATAATAATGTCTCAAAATCATTTTTTAACGAGAGTACGGGAGGTAAGCATTCTATCGGGATACAATTTTTCGGGAATCTCCGTACTGCACTAAAAATCAAAAAATTATGCCTAGGTCAGTAAATGCTGTTGCGTCTAGAAAACGTCGCAAGAAAATCATGAAAATGGCAAAAGGTTACTGGGGTGCCAGAAAAAACGTCTGGACAGTAGCCAAAAACGCGGTTGAAAAAGCATTAGGTTATGCATACCGTGACAGAAGAAATAAAAAACGAGCATTCAGAAGACTTTGGATTGCCAGAATTAATGCTGCTGCTCGTCAAGAAGGAATCTCTTATTCCAGACTGATTCATAAATTATCAGAAAGTAACATTGATCTCAATAGAAAGGTACTCGCTGATTTAGCGATGAACCATCCTGAAACTTTTAAAGCGATTGTGGATAAAGTAAAAGGATAAATTTTGAGTTATTATATTCTTAAAAGGGAAATGATGTCATGTCATTTCCCTTTTTTTGTATTTGAAATTCTATTGAAGATTCAAATTATATAAAATGAAATATTACGTTATTGGATTTCTACTCTGTTTGGGGTTAGGTTATTATTTATTTTTCAACCTAAACAAAACCATTCAGGAAACTGATTTGCCATCGGACATTCCTGAACAACCCGTAATCGAAGAGCCAAAAACATCCATATTTGATACAGTTGATTCGTTAGAAAATACTTTTTCTGAAGAAGAATTAATTGACACCATAGTCTATGAAAAGAATAAATCTGGAACGTTAAATGTCACCTGGAAGGATTTAGCTCACGTAAAGTTCAATGAAATTTACACCGAAGAAGTACAAGCTTTTGTCCCCTACCCGCTTTTTCACCCCTCCATAAAAAGATTGGATGGTCAAAAAATCGAAATCAAAGGTTACATCATTCCGATTGAAGAAACTGGAGATGAAACGATGATTGTCCTTTCCGCCAACCCTTTTAGCGCTTGCTTTTTTTGCGGTATGGCTGGTCCTGAAACCATTATGGACATTAAAATGAAGAAAAAAATTGACCGGGTGTTAAAGCAAGATGAAGTAATTTCTTTTCGCGGAAGATTGAAATTGAATGATACAGATCTATATTACTTAAATTACATTCTTGAGGATGCGGAAATAGCAGACTAAAAAACGTTTTTAGAAACGTCAAATCACCTCTGCCACCACAAAAATACTACCGCCAACATATATTAAATCATTTGGAGTTGCAGCACGTTTGGCTGCTTTCAAGGCATTTTTCACGGAGACATATGTACGTCCCTTTAGTTCAAAATGCTTAGCCTCTGCCCTTAGTTGTTTTGCATCCATTCCTCTTGGAATGTCCGGTTTCGCAAAATAATATTTGGCCTTTTTCGGAAATAATTTTAGCACCTCATCCAAAGATTTATCTGATACAAAGCCTAAAACCATATGCAATTTTTCGAATTTTATTTCATTTAATTGACTAAGTACTAATGAAAGCCCTGCAGGATTATGGGCACTATCGCAAAGTATAGTAGGGTTTTGACCAATTATTTCCCACCGCCCCATCATATTCGTCAAATCTTTCAATTCACTCAACCCTAACCATTTTTCCTTTTCTATTTTTGAATTAAACTGAGGGTATTGTTGATCTAATATCTCAATAGTTTGAATAACTGTCACCAAATTTTTTGCTTGGTAAACACCATGAAGATTCAATGCAAGATTATTTAAATATGGTTCCTGGTTTTTGAAAACATCAAATTTGGAATGTGTTATATTATTACCTTTCAATTCAACACTAAAATATTCATGGGCGAAATATATCGGTGAACTTTCTTTTTTTGCTTTTTCAATAAAAACAGATCTCAATTCCGGCTGATTTTCGCCTATAATGATAGGGATTTTTGATTTAATAATCCCAGCTTTTTCACCAGCTATTTCTGGTAAAGTATTACCTAATAGATTCATATGGTCGAAACTAATATTGGTAATAACACTAAGCAAAGGGGTAATAATATTCGTAGAATCCAACCGCCCTCCTAGCCCAGTTTCAATTATTGCAATATCTACCTTTTCCTTTGAAAAATGATAAAAGGCTAATGCAACCGTAATTTCAAAAAAGGAAGGCTTTATTTGTTCGAAAAGCGCTTTATTGTACTGAACAAAATCTATCACCTCTTTTTTTGAGATGTATTTGCCATTAATCTTTATCCGTTCCCGAAAATCTCGATAATGTGGTGATGTATAAAGTCCAGTTTTAAAACCTCTTTTTTGTAAAATAGCAGCCAACATATGGGCTGTCGATCCTTTTCCATTGGTTCCTGCTATATGAATACTTGGGAAATCATTTTGGGGATGCCCAAATGCCTCTACCAAAGCCAAGGTATTGGTCAAATCTTTCTTAAAAGCCATTGGTCCAACTCGCTGAAACATTGGCAATTGTGAAAATAAATAATTTAGGGTTTCTTGATATTTCTGTTCCATAAAAACATTGAAAAGCGATAGCTCCCTGTTTATTGAAACTACCGCTTTTATAAATAACTTTAAGTTTTTAAATCTATCTAGTTCCTACTTTTTTCAGCTCTTTCTCGTCGATCATCTCGTCGTTCTCTAGCATCTTCTCGTCGCTCTGTCTTATCTTCCATGATTTCTTTATAAACAGCAAAGACATCAGCTTTCATTGAGCCAGAAAATTGATTCAATAAAGTGAGTACTTCCTTAGTCTTTTCTAATTTGGAGGTATTTGAATATTGAAAAGATCGAATTTCATCCAATATTTTTCTTTGTTGCTGGATTCGATTGCCTACATTATGAGCATCACGAATATCATCTCTTAAATCTACCCGATCATCTAGCTTATTGACCTTATCTCTAGAGTAATCTCGCCTGTCATCCTTTCTATCAATTTTTGTATCTCGCGCATCCTGTCTATCCTTTCTTAATTCTCGTTGGTCACTTGCTAACTCTTGCTTGCTCTGGCGAACCTCATTTTGAGCCTGTTTCATTTTTAGGACACTCTGGTCAATTTCTCTTTGCATAGACTCAACCAATTCTTTTTTTAGAATTTGGGCAGATTGAACATCTCTATCTTCGAAAGCTGATTGAAGCCGAAAGATGCTTGTATTAAAAGCTTTTAACTCTGCTTTATCTCTTTCTAAAGTTGTCATGCCGTTTCTAATCTGCTTTTCATTTTGGCTTGATTCTTTTAGATTTTGAACAGCTTGTGCAAAGATATTAGTAAATGAAAAGATAAAAATCGTGATAATAAATAAAGCTTGTTTTTTCATTGAATTACTTTTTAGAACTGAATGAATGATTAAAGAAAATATATTTTTGAGAATAAATCTCAGACTAAAGAAATATTAAATAGTTTAAATAATCATTTTTCCTTTTGAAATTTAATAAATTTGGCTTCTCAAAAACTGGATTAAAATTACAAAGCATATCTGACACTAATCCATCAAATGTTCACAGAAAAACATCAACCGCATACAATATTTTCACATGACCTCGATCAATATTTAGAAAGAGGTTGGTATCGAATGGGTCAAACAATATTTACGACGCACTTTCTTTTTTATAGAAATAGCTTGTATTCAGCAATTTGGACTCGTCTACCACTAGAAAATTACCAATTTCGGAAAAGCCTTCGGAAAATAAAAAATAAAAACGAAAAGGCATTCCAAACAATCATTCGTCCCACAGATTTAAACCTAGAAAAAGAGAATCTTTATCTAGAATATCAAAAACACTTTCCGGAATTTCGTTCCCCAAGTTTGGCTGCTTACTTAAATGACGGACACGATACAAATATTTTCAATAGCCTTGAGGCTTGTGTTTACGATGGTGACAAACTAATCGCCTTTAGTATTTTTGATATTGGAGCAAAAAGCCTTGCAAGCATTATTGGAGTTTATTCTCCTGATTATCAATCCTATAGTCTTGGATTTTATACCATGCTTTTAGAAATTCAATATGGCTTAGATCATGATTTTACCATGTATTATCCTGGCTATGTTGTGCCAGGTCGACCAAAATTTGATTATAAAAAACGTATTGGGAAGCCAGAGGAAGTTCAATATTTTGATTTAAAAACAAGCAATTGGCTGTCGATTTCTCAATTAGATGAACAAGAAGTACCTATCCGAAAGATAACTAGCAACCTCGGACAAATCCATGCTGACTTAAAAAAAATTGGCATTTTTAGTCAATTGTTATATTATCCGTCTTATGACCTAAACTTACCATTTTACGACTCAAATTACAGATTAGATGCCCCCATTTTTTTGAATATTTTCCCTGATTATTTTAATGCTCCACGCTACGTCATTGTATATGATATTTGGAAAAATAATTATTCCTTTTGTATCACCATGCGTCTTGAGGATTTGGCCTATTCATTAGGTGAGAAGCTTGAAATTAATGTGATTGAGCAAAGGCGGTTTCTTGATGCCATCTTTAAGCGAGAGGTGTTAGTAGAAAGTAACAACATTGACGAAATATTAGAAGTCGTTTGGAAAACCAAAATGACTTTAGCTGACCTTGGAAATACCCAAAAAACAACTTAATCATCTAACAAAATTGCTCTTTCGACCTTACTAAAACTAGAAATGAAAAGATTGTAAAAAGTTAAATCAATCATTGGTAATTCCCACAAAGTATTTCCGATCTTATCAATAAGTTAGGTCTGAACATAGGTATATCATACTCACCATACACCATTAATGACGCTTCCTTCATCTTTTTGTAAAAAAGTCTACATGAAGCGAGCATTTTTAAAAGTTTATGCCTTTTTAATTTTTTTACTAACCATCGGGTGTCTTTCGCCCACAAAAAGGAATTCGAGAATAATAAAAACTAGAGACTTGATGAAAGAAATTGGCAATGATAGTATCCCAACACAACTACCAATACCTGGAAAAGCTGCGCAAATAATTCAATGAATGAATATTACATAAGGTACCCCTTTACTCTCCCTGCCTACAGCGTGATTTTTTTTTGGAAGGAGCGATTTGGTATAATTACCTTTGTTAAAACCTTTTTCGTTCTATCAAATTTCCTTTGACATATTTCTTTAAAAATTGTTCTTTATAAGTACGACCTAAAGGAATTTCTTCATTTCCTAACTGAATAATATCTAACTCAATCGAATCAATAAAATTAACGTTAATGATATAAGATTTTCCTACCCTAGCAAAAATGGAATCTGGTAGTTGATTATTTATTGTTTTAATGTTCATTGCGGTCATAATTCTCTGGTCACTTGCATAAATCATAACATAATCCTTCATGCCTTTTATGTATTGGATATTCTTGAAAAACAATCGAATATACTTACGATCTGCTTTTATATAAATAAATTCCTCCTCGAATGATTCAATTGTATTATCCGCCTTTTGAGTAAGTTCAAAATACTCCTTTGCCTTATTGACTGCTTTGACAAATCTTTGTAGCCGAATAGGTTTTACTAAATAATCTACCACATCCAATTCAAATCCCTCTAACGCATATTGAGGATAGGCAGTAGTCAATATTACCATCGGCGGATTTTTTAATGAGCGAATAAATTCTAAACCAGTAATTCCTGGCATTTCAATATCTAAAAACATCAATTCAACTTCATTTTGCATTAAGAAGTCATTGGCAGCAAGTGCATTGCCAAATTGTCCAACTAAATCTAAAAATGAAACCTCCTCAATGTTTAATTCAATACCCTCTCTAGCTAAAGGTTCATCATCAACAATTATACATTTCATTTCTTCAAGTATTATATTAAACTGTAAACTAAATATCTTGCTCTTTTGAAGGCTTCTTTTTTGAGATTACATCGTTGAAAAAATAAGCAAGAGCTAAAGCTAATCCTGATTTTTTCGCCTCGTTCTCTCAAAAAACTACCTTCTTCAAAAAAGCAACCTACATAATTTACAGTGTAATATGCTTTTCAGAATAATCTCAATTGAACTTTATACGTAGATTTTGTATCCTCTACATTGAGTTCATACCTATTGGGATAAACCAAATCAAGACGCCGTTTCACATTATTTAAACCAATGCCTCCTACCCTATTTGGTGTTGGGGTATTAGGCTTTGAATTTTCCACCGTTAGTTGTATCTCATTCTCTAAAAGATCAAATTGGATCTTTATGAAGCTCTCGTTATCAATACTTAACCCATGTTTTACTGCATTTTCTATAAATGGAAGAAAAATAAATGGTGCCACCATTTTTCCATTTGGATTACCATTTACTTCAAAGGAAATATCAGCATTATTCTTTCGGAAAGAATCTAACTTTAGGTAGTTTTTAAGGTAATCCAATTCGCCTTTTAAATAGACTTTTTCTTTCCCACAATCATAGAGTTGGTACCTCAATAAATCTGATAATAACAACACAGATTCTGATGCTTCCTTTGGTCTTTTTCGAGTTTGGACGTATATATTATTTAAAGCATTAAATAAAAAATGTGGGTTTATTTGCTCTTTTAAATAGGCTAATTCTGTCTCTAAATTTATACTTTGTAATTCTTCAATTTTTGCGCGATTTCTCAAGAATCTTTTCAAAATATTAATCCCAATGGCTGAACCTAAAACACTTGCTTGAAAAATAAAATTATTAACAACTTCAGAAGGCAATAGCCCATATTCCTCTCCTTCAAATTCCATATAAAAGTACAAAGAGGAGACATGCTGGTTGATAAATCCAAATATTATAACCGTCAAAAAGGTAAAAAACAAATAGAGTCTTGCTTTATTTTTTAATAAAAACTTGGGGATCAGAAAATACAAATTGAAATAAACAACAAAAAGATCTGACAAAAAGGTAATTAATTGTGGAACATGAAGTTCATTTAATCCTGGAGGGTCAAATAACAAAGTAGCTGGTACATCTGCATAAAAAAATAGCCAAAAGAGTATATGCTGAATCAATCGATAACGATCATTGAGTATCCAATCAAATGCTTTGGTGTATTTAGGTTTCACTATAATTTAGTTATGGGTTTAGGTATTTTCCTCAAAAACAAATTTACACTCAATCAAGCATATTCACTTTGTCAAAAGTATAAGAAAACCCCACAAAAGTATAATAGCGCCTCAGTGAAAAAATAAAGTCACTATTTTTTTAGGTGAATGCCCCTTTTTTGAATGATCAAGATATGGCAGCTAATTCGATTGGCACCAGAGGAGTCTATGAGCAGACCACCAAAGGTGATTGGAATGGGAAGAAAAAACATATGTCAGTAATTAATCGGTAGACCTTCGGATTTTCCAGATAATTTATGGTAGAAATAGAATTTTGAAAAACAATTATCACAAAAAGAAGGTAAAAGGATCGGATACAATGAATAATAAGGTATCCGATCCT
Source organism: Bacteroidota bacterium (assembly GCA_024743405.1). Classification (GTDB taxonomy): domain Bacteria; phylum Bacteroidota; class Bacteroidia; order Chitinophagales; family Saprospiraceae; genus JANSWP01. The sequence goes on along the minus strand of JANSWP010000010.1, from coordinate 12,211 downwards.
TTCTTATTAAAACTCATCCAAAATACTCTTTTTCATCCTTTCAAATTCTTCATCATTAATAATCCCCGTCGCTTTCAATTCACCCAATTCTTTGAGTTTATTTATAGCTGAGTCTTTATTAGTTTTCTCCATGGGAACTGGTTCGACAATATCCATTTCCTTTGCGACATCCTCCATAGCTTGTTTCTTTTTTTCTTGTTGATGACGCATTTCTTCAGCGACTCTTTTTCCCTTTTCAAATTTCTCTTTATACATCTTTTTTAATCGATCGGTATCAAAATCTAAAATGGTACCTCCGGTTTCAAAATGTGCTTTAAAAACCTCTCCTAAAGCAAAAGTCGAAGCACCGGCTAACGCTGAATTAGTGATCCCCCCCACTAAAGAACCAACAACAGGAATTAATTTTGCCAAACTTCCCGCTCCCACCCTTGCTAAAGTTGCAGTAGTTAAAGAGCTAACAATAGCTTTTCCTTGCGTTTCGGCAAAATCGACATCATAGACACGACATAATTGGCGAATCATATCCAATTGAGCCGCACTTACAGCAAAAACATCCACTACTGGAAATGGAATAATACCAGCACCCATTGAAAATAAAATGTGATTTCGAATAATTGAATCCGCGTGTTTTGACCGTTCCTTATTTACTTCATTCATAAATTTATCTTTTAGATTATTGGTTGTACGTTTAAATATTTGATTAAGCATTATTATGAAATTTTAGTCCTTACCTGCCATTCAAATATTGATGTCGCTATAGTTTTTAATGAAATCTATTGCAAAATGATGCATTTTTTTTCGATATCAATATTTGGAAAACATTTCAGTATAAATCTAAAATTAGTAAAAGAATAAAAGTGAAAGATTTTGAATGATATGGAAAGTTTTTTCGACAAAGAAAGCAAGAAATGGTTTAAATGAATCCATTTTTAGTAGCATGAAGCATAGTACACTGTCAAATAAGTTTATATGCATTTTTCAAATATTCTTTTGAGCAAATTTTTCATTAACTGAATTTACTTTTACATAATGCTTATTGAGTTTTCGTCGAGCATCCGTAATAGAAAATTTCCAGTTAATTTTAATTTGCTTTCTTTCAAGTTCATTGACACAAGCGTATACCTGAGTTTCTAACTCTTTCTTAGCAGGAATTCTTTGTTTTAGACAAGCTCTAGCAATTGCTGAAAATTCTATTTCGGCAGCATTGAGCCAAGAGGCTTTTTTAGGAGTATAATGAAATTCAAATTTTTCAGCTAATTCAAATGCTGTTTGAGCATCAAACTGCTGATAGAATGAACTTTTAAAATGCGTATTAAGATTATCCTGAATCAGTCTAATCTTGATAGCTTTTGGAAAATGAGTTGCTAAAATTTGCATGAATTGAGCATATTCAATTTTGCGTCTTTGGTCATAAACGATAGCCAGTCGCTTTCCCGTTAAAGGCTCAATAGCCATTAGTAAGCAACAAGAACCATTTTTCTCATATTCATAATGGATTTTGCGAACTTGGTCAGCTGATAAGTCTAAGCCTTTAATCACATCGCCGATTAGAAAACAGGGACGTTCATCGAAACAAATAACTGGATAACGTTCATCATAAGGCAAACGATATAGGCGCAAAATGTTTTCCATCCGAGCCAGAAATTCACTATTGATATTTCCGATACACCAGATTTTAACCAGATGAGGTTTTATCTTTTTTTTTCAGAATATCTCGAATGGTCTCGTGTGAAATTGAATCCGATAATTTCAATTCAACCATCTTGTCAGAAATAAGTCGCAAAGACCAATATTCGTGACCTGTAGGTGGTGTAGAACAAGATAATTTGACAACTTCATCCTTATCTGTTTGCGTGAATTTCTTGGGGCGACCTGAACGTGGTTTTTCTTCCAAACACTTTAATCCCTCCAATGCATAGTTATCTGCTAATGCCTTCAGGGATACTCTGGAAAAATATCCCATGGAATGGACTTCGGTATAGCTTTTACCTTTGTCTAATTCTAACAGACAATGGATACGCTTGAATGTACGTGATTTCAAAGAACCTTTGCGGAGCAGTTCGTAAAGTTTTTCACGGTCTCCGTCTTTTAATTGAACATGATTTTTATGCATAATTTGAGGAATTTTCTTCCTCAAAAATACATATAAATTTATTTGACAGTGTAATAGTATCCTTACTAAAAATAAGAAAGCATTATTCAGCTTTTTATTGAGGATAATATTGGAAAAACATCTGCAAAAGCCTCATTTTTTAAAGCTTCAAATATTTCAATCGTTCCTTCCATTTGTTGTAATTTGGATGGACCAACCAAAATACCCCCAATATCAGGAGAATGAAAAGTGTAAATCATGGCGATTTGGTTGAAGTTGGTAACTGCAACTCGCTTTGAGTTTTTATTTATGTCCGGAATAATAGAATGTAGTTTTTGTATTAATGGAGGTAAAACTTGAGTATCCCCTCCCCTAGCATTCAAAGAGCTATTTTGATGATAGCTATTAAGATCTAATTTTAGCCCGCCAGCATTAATCCCATAGGCGATAAATCGCTGATTCCCATGAAAAAAATGATACCGCTCATAATCAGAATACAATAAATTATGCTTTATTTGGATGCGAAAATCAAAAGCAGTTTTTTGATTTAGTTGATGATAAATATCTGGTCTTTTTATTCCTGACAACCCTAGTTTAAATCCTTGATCGTTAATTATTTGAAATGCTTCAAAGGTCATCTCAATCTCTTCCTTGGAAGTTCTATTATCCCAATGAACCATAATACTGTCCAAATTATTTCCAAACTTAAATTTGTATTCATCCAAATTCATTAAAAGGAAACTTTTGGATAGGTTGTGATCCGGAGTTCGCAGATTATTCAAGCTTCCTACTTTCATAATAATCCTCAAGTCGGAAATTCCATTTTGCAGAATCCATTCCTCCAAAATTTGTTCAGCTCTCCGAAAATCTTTAGGAATTTTATTAATCGGATAATTAGTGGCCGCATCAATCTGCCGAAAGCCTTTTTCATAATAATGATCCAACAATTGGAAACATTTTTTTTTGGGCATAGTCCAACCCCACATTGCCGTGCCTAAGATTAAATCCATACAGCTTGTAATTTATTTTTTCCGTTTTTTTAATTCAATCATTGATTGAATATATTTTTTTGCCAACGGAATAACTTTCACTCGGGAACTACTGATATCATCTGTCCATTTTACCGGTAACTCAAATATTTTTAACCCTTCCCATTCTGCAGTTGTTAATAATTCCGTAGAAAAAAACCAACCATCGTTTCGGGCTCCTAATTCAAATAATCTTGGGAAAACTGCCCTTTTCAAAAACTTGAACCCACACATACCATCAGAGAAACCTACATTTAGATAGGCTTTAAGTAAAAAATTAAATCCTCTAGAAGCAATTTCCCGCTTCAGCGTTCGCCCAATCACTTGAGAATCAGGATGTAATCTTGAGGCATAGACCAAATCATAATCTAATTTTTCAATACAATCATAGACTTCTAAAAAATGGCTTAAATCGGTCGCCAAATCCAAATCCATATACCCAACAATGTCTGCTTCAGATTGCCCCCAAGAGGTTTTTAAGGCTAATCCAACTCCACGTTTCGGAACTTTTACATAAGTGATTTCATCTATCTTCTGATCTAATTTTTGGGCTATTTCTAAGGTTTTATCTGTCGATCCATTATCGGCAATAACAATTTTCCATTGGTTTTGATCGGGGAAATTATCTTTAAGAAATTCATAAAGAATCAACACGTTTTTCTTGAGTGTTTCTTCTTCATTTAAAACAGGTATCGTTATATCAAAGGTCATTTTCTAATATTTTTGGCGAAAATAGTGAAAGTTAATATTTTCAATGAGTACTAGAATTAATTGCCTATGAGGAATAACAATCAGTAGCTCAATTAATTTATTAATGGATTTTCCCTTTCTTTGTAGAAATTTGAAAATATTTGAGCGATTTTTAACCAAAAGGAGAGAATAAAGCTCGATTCTTGTAACTTTTCTAAATTGGCTATTTAAAATCGTAAATCAAAATTTGAAATTAATACATGTCTGTTTTTAAAAAACTTGAATCCTTATTTTTCGTCGAAGATGAAAGCCCAAAATCAACCACAGGAAAAAAAGGCAAACCTGACCCCCTAAGAGTAAAAACAAAACAAACTTCAGAGGCAAAACCAACAATAATTACAAAAAATAATCCTTCAGCCTCTACATCTGAAAACATTTCAGAAGGGAAGGTGACCGAAAAATTCATGAAGGTGCTTTTTGGTGCCCTCGAAAAAAATAATTTAGATGGCTTTGACTACTTAGAATTTAAAAAGTCATTGAGAAAATTAGAAAAAATGCCGATGGATGAGCCCACTCGGTTTCAATCTGCGTTTGCCATGGCTTCGACAATGGGGGCAACCCCCCAAAACTTGGCTGAAACTGCTGAATTTTACATTAGTATTTTGAAGAAGGAAGAAAATAAATTTCAACAAGCTTTAGCCAATCAACGCCAATCACAAATTGGCAATAAGGAGGCTAAAATGGATGATTTGGATAAAATCATTCAACAAAAAGCTGGTCAAATAAAAAAATTAACACAAGAAATAGAAGGACATCAGCAACAAAAAGCAAAATTGGAGAATGAAATTTCAAAATCAACAATAAAGGTTGAAAGTACAAAAAATGACTTTGTGGCCACATTAAATGCCTTGGTCACAAAAATTCAAACTGATTTAGTTAATATTAAAAAACATTTAAAATAATATTCAGCCTCATCATTTGAGGGTTAGATATAGAACGCTTGCATATGGATTTAAAAGATTATAAACCAAAATCATTTTGGAAGAAACCGGAAGGGGTAACTGGAGCAATTTTTCTAGCTGGATTAATTGGTGGACTTGGATTTCTTTTGGCGGGTAATATAGGTGCTATATTGTCTAATACAATCTGGATGACAACAACCATTATTGCCTTATTTGCAATTGTATACTTTATACTTGACCCAAAGGCTAGGACTCTAATTAGTTACACATATAAAAGTATAATGCGATGGTTAACTGGTCTTTTTGTTCAAATTGACCCAATTGGAATTTTGAAATCTTACATTGATGACCTTCAAGACAACCTGAAAAAGATGAATAAACAGGTCAGTAAATTGAGGGGACAGATGCATAAATTAAAGGAAACTATCCATAATAATAATAAAGCAATTAACTCCAATTTAGAATTAGCAAGTAAAGCTAGAGATTCGAATAAACAGGCCCAAATGGTATTAAAGTCCCGAAAAGCTGGGCGACTGAAAGAATCTAATATTAGGTTAAGTGACCTTTACAAGAAAATGGAAGTCTTATATCGGGTACTTTCTAAAATGTATGAGAATTCGGAAATTCTTTCAGAAGATTTAAAGGATCAAGTAGCTGTAAAGGAACAAGAGCGAAAAGCTATTCATGCGTCTCACTCTGCAATGAAATCAGCGATGAATATCATCTCTGGAAATAAAGATCAACGATATATGTTTGATATGGCCCTAGAGGCAATCGCTGATGATGTAAGTTCAAAAGTGGGGGAGATGGAGCGATTCATGGATATGTCTTCTAGTTTTATGGACTCTATTGATTTACAAAATGGCGTTTTTGAAGAAGAAGGGTTGAAGATGTTAGAAAAATGGGAAAAAGAGGGCGTTTCTAAAATTTTGGGAGAAGAGAAATCCACACTATTATTAGAAGCTGAAGACGACAGAAATATTTTAGATCTAAACACTCCAATTAAGAAGAAAGTTAGAGCTGAAAATCATATTAATCAATACGATAATTTATTTGACTAAGTAGTCATTCAAAACAACCTCATTAGTAGTTCTTTGCACTTATTTTGGGAACTATGAATGAGAATTCAGAATAAATAAATCATGGCAAGACGACTTACTCCATTTTCAAAATTGTTACTAACCTTATTAATCGTTGCTGGTATTGTTTTCGGTGTTAAATATTTTATTGATAATACCGAAGCGGGTCAAGACTTAATTGAAAGCGCTAGCGATTCCTCAGACAATAACTCAAAACCTAATCGTCCTAAAACTTCCAATTCAACATCTGACGATGTCATCAAAATCGGTGTTGTGACTTGGGGTGGATATGCAGGAGGACAATATTTTAATGAAGGTTTTCAGGCTTCTAAGCAATCAAGATTTTATAAAGACTATGGTTTTGAAGTCGAATTTAAAGTTCTTGACGATTTTGTCGCATCAAGAGAAGCTTGGAAACGTGATGATGTACATCTCCTTTGGGCAACTATCGATGCCTTTCCAACCGAATCTGGTGTATTAAAAGAATACGAACCACAAGTAGTTTTTCAAGCGGACTGGTCACGTGGGGGGGACGCAATAGTGGCACGCAGAGGCATTAATAGTGTGGCAGATTTGAAAGGTAAAAAGGTGGCAGTTGCAGAATTAACACCATCTCACTCTTTCTTACTTTGGTTATTAGAAGCAGGAGGATTGACCCTTGATGATGTTGATGTAATTGGACAATCAAATGCCATAGATGCAGCAGAAGCTTTCAAGAGCCAACAAGTCGATGCAGCTGTAGTTTGGAGCCCAGATGATGCAGCTTGTTTAAATGCAGTACCTGGTTCAAGGGTTTTAGAAAGTACCAAATCTGCATCACATATTATTGCAGATGTTTTCATAGCTAAAAAATCATTTGTAGATGCAAATGAAAAAAGACTTCAACAGCTTTATGAAGGATGGATGATCGGTGCATCCGAGATCAATTCGGATAAGGCAAATCAAAGGAAAGCAGCAAAAATCTTAGCCGATAACTTTGAGGGAGTTGATGAAGAATGGGCATTTGGCGCAATAGATAACGTTAGATTATGTACCCATGGGGACAATATGAATTTCTTTGGATTGAATCCTGACTATAAATTAGTAACCGGGAATCAATTGTATGAGCGTATGAAAAATGTATATAATGACTTAGGGTTTATTGAATCTGCTGCTCCAAGTTGGCGTTTAATCGCTAATTCTTCTTTGGTTAGAAAAGCTAATTTAACTGGCAATAGTCACGCAGGAGAAATTCAAAAATCCTTTTCTAAAGTTTCAGATGCTGATGCAAAAACGAAAGAGACTATCGCTACAAAACGCGTAAGTATTAGTTTTAGAACGGGAGAATATAAACTAGACGAAAACGCTAAATACATAATTGATAAAGAGTTTGTGGAAATTGCTAAAGCATTTGCAAATTCCCGTATTAGAATCGAAGGGAATACCGACAATGTAGGAAGTCGAACCTCAAATATTTCCTTATCTAAAAGAAGAGCACAGGCAGTGCGAGATTATCTAGTTTCTGTTCACAATATGCCAATCAATCGATTTATCGTCATTGGGAATGGTCCAGATAAACCAGTCGGTTCCAATGATACTTCTGATGGGAAAGCTAAAAATAGAAGAACTGATTTTGAGTTAGTTAGAGACTAGGCTCTTAAGCCCAGTTTGAATCCAATATGTTGGCGATAATTTTTCCTTTCCTAGTTGCTGCTTTCGCTGCAAAAAAACTTTTATACAGCCGAATGAGGTGAAAATTGCTTGCAATTTTCACCTCATTCGGCTGTTTGTTTTTCCCTTTCCTTTGTCCAAGGATTTTTCAGGTACATGCCATTAAACACTCTTGTCTTTTTCAGGTTTCAATACCGAATAATTCCGATCTATAGTCAATGAATCTGAAAATCATTTAAGTAAAAAACCGAAACCTTTCTCCTTACTCCTTCTTTTTCCTTTTAAAACATTAAAACTCGAATTAATTTATCTTCTTTTGATATGAATGAAGGACTTCTTTTCATTATCAAAAATGATAGACTCTTCCTTACGTATGGAACATGAACAAAATAAATTAGCTTCCACCTAGTTTTGGTATTTAAAAAACCCATGAACACTATAATGACCAGCAAACCCAAAATCTTCCGGCTGCTCCCATTATTAATCTGTCTTGCAATAAGCTTTCAAGGGCTGACCCAATTAACTATCGAATGGGATAAGACATTTGGTGGTTCAGGATGGGAAGAGCTAAATGGATCTGTCCTGACAAGCGATCATGGTTATCTTTTTTGTGGAACTCCCTTTTCTGAACCTAGCTTTGATATTTCAAAACCCAACCGAGGCATCGGTGATTTCTGGGTAATTAAAACAGATTCTTCGGGGACAAAACTGTGGAAAAACAGATATGGTGGTACTAGTTGGGATAGACTTTGGACAGCTATAAGTGCCAGTGATGGTGGTTTCTTGTTAGGTGGAGAATCAGATTCAAATGCAGGTGACAATAATGATGAAAAATCTGGAAACTCAAAAGGAGGGCTAGATTACTGGATAGTCAAAATTGATGCATTAGGAAATTATGAATAGGACAAAACGATTGGAGGCACCGGACAAGATACCCTATTTGGGTTGTGAGAATTAAATGATGGATACGTTTTAGCTGGTTTTTCAGGCTCCTTTCCAAATCCAATTACTGATAAAACTGCAGAAAACTATGGCAATACGGATTATTAGATAGTAAAAATTGACAAAAATGATAGAACGGTGATTTGGGATAAAACCTTTGGCGGAAATGGACGCGATCAGTTATTTACGATGGAAATTACACAAGACGCAGAAATTCTTTTAGGCGGCAGCTCATCTTCTGACCCAAATGCAACGTCCAGTGTCAATGGTAATAAATATGCTCCCTTTTATGGGTTAAATGATATGTGGTTAGTAAAAATTGATCAAGATGGAAATCTAATTTGGGAAAATACCTATGGCGGTAGTGGTACTGATTTGTCCTATGCTGTCATTGAAAACAATGCTGGAAACTTCTTGATTTCTGGAGTATCTGCTTCTTTTCCCAACACTGAAGGAGGAAACAAAACAGCTCCAATTATTGGAAATACAGCTAATGATTTTTGGGTGGTTCACATTATCCCTGATGGGCAAGAAATCCTTTGGGATATGACTTTTAGAGGAAATGATATTGATGCTCCTGCTGAATTACAACTTGCACCAAATGGGGGATATATTTTTGCGGGGCACTCAAATTCACTTGTGAGCGATACAAAGTCAGAAGATCCAAAAGGAGCTAATGACTTTTTTATAATTAAAACTCAATGTTCAATCAATTTGAACCTAAATGATATTCAAGATATCTGTTCGAATGAAGTAATTGAATTGGATCTGGCTATTGATCAATGTATAGACTGTGAGTACTATTGGAATGATGGGTATCAAGAATCTAGTCGAACGCTTCCAAATGGCATCCTAAATTCGACCTATTCCATAACTGTCGTAAATAAAGATGGGTGTTCCAACTCAGATCAGTTCGATGTAAACCTATTTCCCAGTCCAGAACAATTGATTCTAGACAACCTGCCAATATCTTGCTTTGGAGATTCAAATGGTGTTATTTCTGTATTAGGAGTCGATAATGGAAAAGCACCATTCCGCTATGAAATAAATGAACAAGAATTCTTTGAACCTAGAGATTTCAATAACCTGGATACAGGTGATTATTATTTAAGTGTAATAGATTTTAATGAGTGTAAAACAGATACACTCATAGCCTTGACACAACCTGAAGAACCATTAGTTTCCTTACCAGATGATTTAACCATAGCATGGGGCGATAGCATTCAAATCCAAGCTTTAGTGAATCCCGTAGTATCAAATTTTACATGGTCTAACCCTACTATTCTTTCATGTGATGACTGCCTAAGACCCTATGTATCACCATTTCAAACTACCTCAATAAACATAACTGTTAAAGATAAAAATGGAGGTGAACATAATAATGAGATGATAATAAATGTAGAAAAAAACATAGCCATTTACATACCTATTGCCTTTTCACCAAATGGGGATGGATAAAATGATTATATCACCATATATGGGAATCGTGCGGTTGAAAGAATTAATACTTTCAAAATATTTGATAGATGGGGTCAAGTTAATGTATTCCAAAGATAATTTTCCTCCGAATATTGATAGGGAAGGATGGGATGGAAAGTTCAAAGGAAAATATCAAACACCTATTGTTTATGCGTATTGGGCAGAAGTTGAATTCATTGATGGAACTTCTGAAATTTTCTAGGGCGGATTTAATTTGATGAGATATTGAATGCGCGAAAAATTTTACTAATTTCGTCGCAATTCTATAAAACCATTCATATCAAAAACCAATCACCAAGGCAATGAGTTTATTTAAACTTCGAGGCGAACTTTCCAAATCTCAAAGTCTATTTTTGGGTATTGGTGGAATCGTTTTCATAATTCTTTTGTGGTGGATTTTGGCAGAAGCTTTTGCAAGAAAAGTACCTGTTTTAGAACATTATAATACAGAACTTCCTTCACTGCTAGGAGCTGATTCTTTAATCGCTCAACAAACAAGAGACTCTTTAATTCTCTCAGACTCAATTGCATATGCTAATGCAACAGAGTTTCGAAAGGTATATCCAACGGTACCTCTACCATCTCAAGTTGTCCAATCCTACCCAAAACTTGTTCAAAAGGACGAATTATTCTACAATTCGTGCCGCTCCGTTTGGCTCAATTTACAAGGCTATTTTTGGGCAATCGTTATATGTATTCCCATTGGTTTTTTGATTGGATTGGTTCCTTTATTCAAAGGACTTTTTAGCAAACCAGTCGATGCATTGAGATATCTTCCTTTGACTGCCTTAATTGGGATTTTCATCATTTGGTTTGGTATCTATGATGAAATGAAAATCGCTTTTTTAGCATTTGGGATCATTGTCTATTTGTTACCCGTTGTAGCTCAAAGGATAGGAGAGGTCAATGACGTATACACCAAAACTGTATTCACTTTGGGTGCCAATGACTGGCAAACAGTCAAAAATGTCTATTTTCCTTCCGTTATGGCAAAGGTTATTGATGATATAAGAGTTTTGACCGCGATTTCTTGGACTTATATTATTGTCGCAGAATATATCAATAAAGATGGTGGGGGCTTGGGTGCACTCATCTATATAAAAAGAAGACTGGGACAAGTTCCTGATATGTTTGCAATTCTTTTGATTATTGTACTTATTGGTTTTTTTCAAGACCGCTTATTTATTTACTTAGATAAAAGACTTTTCCCACATAAATATTATAAAACTACCTTGAATGGTATCCTTGAAGTTAAATATGGTCTTTGGGCTATATTTGGAATTATGACTTTTGCCATCATCCAAAATATGTTTATCCCTAGCCTTGGCGATACTATGCCAACATTGGCATTGATTGCTGTAATAGCAGGGGTAGTTTTTATTATTTATGGAGAAATAAAGGTTAGAGGATCGCTAAAAAACTCCTAATTAGACCTCATGTTGGGTCAGTTTAGCATTTTATCTAAAACATACCATCAAATAATCGAATTTTCAATCAATCAATAAATGCCAGATTTTAAAGACACTACTCAAAATAACATTATTGAACTTCGAAACATCGGACAAAGCTATGATGGCGGCGAAAATTGGATCATTAAAGGACTCGATTTTTTAATTGAAGACAAACCTGCTCAAGGAGAGTTTGCTGTCATTTTAGGTATGTCCGGTTGTGGTAAATCTACCATTTTAAGGTATATCGCTGGTCTTCAAAACCCTACCGAAGGCAAAGTAAAAATTAAAGGGAATACACCTGAAAATGCACCTAGGGTAAGTATGGTTTTTCAACAATATTCGTCGCTTCCATGGATGACTGTTTTAGAAAATGTTTCACTGGCTTTAAAATTTAAAAACATTTCAAAAAAGGATCGGGAAGAGCAAGCCATGCAAATTATTCAAAAAGTCGGTTTAGACGGGCATCAAAATAAATTTGCTCAATACCCTACTCTTTCTGGTGGTCAATTGCAACGAGTCGCCATTGCTAGAAGTATAATTGCCAATCCTGAAATATTATTAATGGATGAACCCTTTGGTGCACTCGATATCAATACTCGTCTTCAAATGCAAGACCTTTTAGCCGAATTATGGCTTGAATTTCATCCAACAGTTATTTTTGTCACACATGATATTTCGGAAGCAGTTTACCTTGGCGATGATATATTTATCATGAAAGCTGCTCCTTCCCAATTTGTGGAACATATTAAAGTTGATTTGCCCTTTAACCGAAATCGAGAACTCAAACGAGATCCACATTTTATGGAACTAGTACATGAAGTAGAAGACAGAATGGTAT